>CAKPIT010000002.1 GCA_934162445.1 uncultured Bacilli bacterium | reverse complement strand
GAGCAACAGGTCCTCAAGGTATTCAAGGATTAACCGGCGCAACAGGTGCTACTGGTCCAACTGGTCCTACTGGTCCTACTGGTCCAACGGGTGCTACTGGTCCTCAAGGTATTCAAGGATTAACCGGCGCAACAGGTGCTACTGGTCCAACTGGTCCTCAAGGTATTCAAGGTATTCAAGGATTAACTGGTGAAGCTGGAACTGCAGGAGCAACTGGTGCAACTGGTCCTACTGGTCCAACGGGAGCAACAGGTCCTCAAGGTATTCAAGGATTAACCGGCGCAACAGGTGCTACTGGTCCAACTGGTCCTACTGGTCCTCAAGGTATTCAAGGATTAACTGGTGAAGCTGGAACTGCAGGAGCAACTGGTGCTACTGGTCCTACAGGTCCTACTGGTCCTACAGGTCCTCAAGGTATTCAAGGATTAACCGGTGCAACGGGTGATACTGGTCCTCAAGGTATTCAAGGATTAACTGGTGAAGCTGGAACTACAGGAGCAACTGGTCCAACTGGACCTACTGGTCCAACGGGTGCAACCCCAACCATTACAATTGGTACCGTCACAACAGGAGAACCGGGAAGTCAAGCTGCTGCTGAAATAAGTGGAACCGCACCAAATTACACTTTAAATTTAACAATTCCACAAGGTCCTACAGGTCCAACTGGAGGATAAACAAATAAGGCTGATAAAATCAGTCTTTTAATTTAAAATAAAAATTCCAAAATTCAAATAAAGAGCAAAAATTACCCAAATTATATATGGCCATTGTAATAATGCTCCTATCTTATTAATTTTATAAAACTCTTTATAAAGAGTAATTACAAATAAAAGCAATAACAACAACCATAAAAAACTAACAAAATAAAGTTTAAACACAAAAAATATAATTGGCCACAACAAATTCACTAGTAATCCTTTTAAATAAGTTTCATCAACTTTTTTATCATTAACAATAAAATAAGAAATACCTAGTAAAATATATAAAACACTCCATACAATTGGAAAAATAATCTTTGGTGGTGCAAGTGGAGGTTTAATAAGTTCACTATAATTAATTGATGAAGAAATTATAAGTGACACAATTATTCCACCAATAAGTGGTAATAAGCTAAAAAAAATTCTTTTTTTCATATATCATCCCCTATTATTATATGTAACATTTATTTTTTTATTAAAAAAGCATACACTGTATTGAGGTGTTTTATATATGAATAAATATAAAGTTTGTGTCTATGCTATTTCTTTAAATGAAGAAAAGTTTGTAACAAGATGGTATAATTCTATGAAAGAAGCAGATGAAATCTATGTCTTAGACACTGGTTCTACTGACAATACCGTTAAATTATTAAAAGAAAAAGGCGTTCATGTAACAAGTAAAAAAATTACTCCATGGCGCTTTGATGTCGCCAGAAATCTTTCTTTAAACTTAGTCCCTGATGACTGTGATATTTGTGTTTGTACTGACCTAGATGAAGTTTTCACCAAAAATTGGCGTCACCATCTTGAACAAGCATGGCAAAAAGATACAACTAGACTTCGTTACATTTATAACTGGAGTCTTGATAAGAATAAAAAACCAATTATTAGCTTTTATTATGAAAAAATCCATAAAAAGAAAGGCTATAAATGGATTTATCCTGTTCATGAAATCCTAACCTATAATGGTAAAGAAAATTATCAAATAACTGATAACATTGTTTTAAATCATTTCCCTGATAGCACTAAATCAAGATCTAGCTACCTTCCTCTTTTAGAATTATCTGTTAAAGAAGATCCTAACAATGATCGTAATATGCACTACTTAGGTCGTGAATATATGTATCACCAAAAATATCAAGAAGCCATTGATACCTTAATCAAACATTTATCATTAAAAAATGCTACATGGAAAGATGAACGTTGTGCCTCAATGCGTTTCATTGGTAGATGTTATAAAATTTTAAAAAGATATGATGAAGCGAAACTATGGTTAGAAAAAGCCATAACTGAAGCCCCATATTTAAAAGATCCTTATATGGAAATGGCTCTTTTATATTACACTATAAATGATAACAACAATTTAATTAACTATATCAATAAAGCTTTAGATATTAAAGAAAACCCTAAAACCTACATAAATGAACCCTTTAGCTATAACGAAACCCCTTATGATTTATTAAGCATCGCTTATTATAATAAACAAGAATATGAAATTGCTTTAACTTGTGTCAACAAAGCCCTAACCATCAATAAAGATAATCTAAGACTTAAAAATAATCAAAAATTAATTAAAGAAAAATTAACCATCAAAAAAGGAGACTAACCATCTCCTAATTTTATTATTTACTTTGTAACTTGCCCTTCATTCCTTTTAATCCATTTTTAGCAAAACCAGCTAAAATATTTGAATCAAATGAATAAGTCTTTGCTTGTCTTTTCTTATAATCTTTAATAGCAATATTAACCATATCATCTAAAAGTTCAGTATAACTCTTTCCTTTTGGTTCCCATAAATAGAATGCAAGAGAACCAGGAATTGAATTAATTTCATTAACATAAACTTTTTTAGCTTTAGTATCAACTAACATATCGATTCTAGCTACACCACTATTACCAAGTACTTTAAAGGTTTTTAATGCTAATTCTTCAACTTCTTTTTGCATCTTATTAGTAATATCAGCAGGAATCTTTCTATCAGCTGAAGCCATTCCCTTAGATCCTTTTAAAGGTGTTAACTTAGCTCCTAATTTACCCTTAACTTTACTACTACCTAAATATTTATCATCAAAAGTTAAGAATGCATTTTTAGATAATACTTCTTCAATAACACTACATTCTTGATTTTCATGATTACCTAAAACTGAAATATTAACTTCCATTAAGTTTTTAATCACTTCTTCAACTACAATCTTACTATCATAACTAATAGCATCATCAATAGCCTCAATAAGTTCATCTCGATTATTAGCAATTGCAATTCCTACACTACTACCTGTAGTAGCTGGTTTAACAATTACAGGATACTTTAAAGTTTCAACTTGTTTAATAATTTTATCTTGATCATCTTTATAATCAGAATCATAAAAATGTGTATAAAGAGGAATACTTATATCATTAGCCTTAAAAATATCACGCATATAAGCTTTATCTTGTCCTACAACACCAGCATAAACATTAGGTCCAACATATGGAATTCCTACAGTTTGTAAATATCCTTGTAACACACCATCCTCAACATTAGTACCATGAACAATTGGAAAAGCAACATCAATTGTATTAACTACTCTTTTAAATAATCCTTTACTTTGTAATACAAATTCATTATCTTTTTTGTATAAAACAACATTAGTAGCATACTTTTTAATCAATCCTAAATCTTGATAAATTTCAACATCAGTAAGCATACTTCCTGTATACCACTCACCAGTTTTAGTAACATATATTGGTACTATTTCATATTTTTCTTGATCAATCTTATTGATTGCTTGAATAGCTGAAATAATACTAACTTCATGTTCAACACTCTCTCCCCCAAAAATAACACCTAATTTAATTTTCATAATATCCTCCTATTTTTCATTATATGTATCTGGTAAATCATTCTCAAAAAGAGCATAGATTTCCTTTTTGGTTTTAATACCCCTTATAAAATTATATGCTTCTGTAACATCATTGTAAACCACAATTTTATCTACAGGATATCCATTTTCTAAAAGTCCTTCTTTAATTGGAAGCGTTTTCTTCTTACCAATTAATAAAACAAAGTCAGCATCAGGAATAGTAGCAATTTGTTTACCAAACTCTTTATTGATTTCATCTTCCTTACTACCAAGCTCTACCATTCCGGGTGTTACTACAACCTTCACTCCCGGCATCGTTTTAAGAACTTCCAAAGCATTCAACGCCCCCACTGGATTAGAATTATAAGCATCATCAATTTGATAGAAATAACCAAGTTTTTTAAGCTCTAAACGATGAGGAACTGCTTTCACTCCTCTAACCGCCTGTTGAAGCTTTAAAATATCAATACCAAATTCCCGTCCTAAAGCTATTGAAGCCAAAATATTATAAACATTATGTTTACCTAACAATTTCGTTTCAAAAAGATATTTTTTCTTATCATTTTTAAAAGTAACATTAAAACTCATTCCAGTATTAGAACACTTTATATCAGTCGCTCTAACATCAACATCTTTATCATCAATACCAATCCAAAGAATCTTACATTTGTTTTTAAGTTTATAACTTACTTGTTTTGGATCATCTTTATTTAAAACCCCAATTCCATCAAGAGGCAATGATTCAATAAGTTCGAATTTAGTCTTTTGAATATTTTCTAAAGATCCAAATGTTTCTAAATGTGCCGTTCCAATTCTTGTTAAAATACCATATTTAGGATGTACTAAATCACATAACTCTTTAATTTCATGTGGAACATAAGCTCCCATTTCAGCAATAAAAATATCGGTAAACTTATCCAAATAATTATTAATTGTCATAATTAATCCATATGGTGTATTTAAATTCTTAGGAGTTGGTAATGTTGTATATTTAATATTTAAAATATCTGAAAGAATATTTTTACTACTAGTCTTACCATAACTACCTGTAACTCCTATAACTTTTAAATTATTCATACTTTTTAACTTACGAACCGCCATACTTTTAAAATGATGATATACATACTTTTCTACAGTATATTTATTAATAAAGTTAGCCACCAATAATATTAAAGTATCTAAATAAACCATAAGAACAAAAATAAAGACTATAAAATGACTAATAACCAAATTATTTCTATATATATATAAGAATACTAATGGTATTAAATAAATAATAAACAAGGTTCCAATTAGTCTTTTAATTCTATCCGTAACTACAAGTGGCTTCTTAACTTGTTCTTTATTTAATTTATTTTTATATGAATAACCATATATTAAGTAAATAACTATTACTAAAATATTTATCAAAGTCATTACAAGTTCTTTCTTCAAAAGAAAAACATTACTAATAGCTACTAATAAAACTACTAGTAACTCTAATGAAAAAAAGTTATCACTATTATTTATGACCCATTTAATATATCGATTATTTTCATTATATAAATTTTGTTGTAACATATGTAAACTTTTTTTAGATTTAATAATTAAAAATACTAAAGCTATAAAAATTATTAATAATTCTAACATAATTTATCCCTCCATAAAATTAACGATTATATTCTTTACTTGATATAAATTTTCTAAATAACAATAATGTGTTCCGGGTAAAACAATTAGTGCTCCATCAGTCAATAATTTTTCCAACAATCTCGCTTCTTCTAATGGTGCCGCTTCATCATCTTCACCCCAAATGAGTAATGTTGGTGCCTTTATTTTTTTAGCATAATCTGATAAGTCTTCATTAACTGTTTTAACAAGTATCTCCCGCATTTTAGGTGATGCTTGCTTATAATCTGTTGACCCAATATAATTTTTAGCAATCTCAGCAATTCTTCCCATTCCCGGTAAAGTTTTTGCTTTTTTAAGTATTTTTTCTTTTAATGTTAAGCCTTTTTTAACTCTAACACAAGGGGCTCCAAATAATACAATTTTATTAACTTCATAAAGAGCTCCATAACAAATAGCAACTCTTCCTCCAAAGGAATGTCCTATTAATGTTGGCTTTTTAATTTTAAGTTTTAAAGCTAACTCATGAACAATCATAGCATAATCTTTAACCCCTAAGACTTCATCTGGCTCTTCACTATTACCGTATCCCGGAAAATCAAGAATTGTAATTCGAAACTTATTGCATAGTAAATCTCCAAGTGGCTGCATCATTTGAATATTCTGTCCCCAACCATGAAGTAAAATAATATCATCACCACTACCATATTGTATGTAATTAACCTTACTTATATCTATCTTTTCCATTAATTCCTCCTACATAAAGTATATCATAAAAAAGAAAAAGCGTCTTTATTTTTGACGTTTTTCTAAAATATTTTTGATATCTATTGTCCCTAAATTTAAATTATCAAGATCACTACTATTTTTATACTCTAAAGAAGAGTTAATAATTGTATTATAATAGTCAATATCACTTTTCTTAGATTCCAAAAAAACTAAGAAGATCAAGCCTAGATTTATAAAAAGCATCCCCATACATAAAAGCCGTCTGACTAGTAAGTTCAATATAACCATCACCCATTAATTTTCTAGCAAAAGATAAATCCTTAACAAAATACCCGGGATCCGGTCCCGCTAATATCTTTTCATCTTCAAAAATATGATAATATCTCCCCTAATTACAACGATTAGTTGTAAAAAACTGTCGATATGTACTATCATTTAAATAAGTAAACTACTTTATCTTCATCTTGATATATGAAACTAACCGTTCCAAAGCAATGATTAAAAGGATAATTAAATTCATTAGCCTGATTTTTAGTAACTTTAAACCCCAACTTTTTCAAAGACTTATCACAAGAAGGATAAGTCTTATCAAGTTTCAAAAGAGTTGTAGCAACCAAATCATTCATCATTAAAATAAACTTAATTGATTAGAATCTGGTAAATCAATAATTCCCATATTAACCATTTTATCAATAAGCGTTTTAGAAACTTTTCCTCTCTTTTGTAAATCTTCCTTACTTAAAAAGTTCTGTTTACTTCTTTCTTCTATTATAGTTTTAGCCACCGTATCACCAAGACCATCAATCGTAGAAAACGGTGGTATTAATGTATTCTCATGATTAGGATCTAAAATAAATTTTGTAGCTTCACTAAGTTCCAAATTAATTGGCGCAAATTTAATTCCTCTCGCCGTCGCTTCAAGAGCAATATGTAAAGAATCAATAATATTACTTTCTTTATTAGTAACTTCAAATCCTTTACTAAGTAAATCTTCATATCTAACTTTAATTGAACTATAACCTTTAATCATCGTTTCAATATCAAAATCATCAACCCTTATTGAGAAAAAAGCAGCATAATATAAAAGTGGTTTATATACTTTGAACCATGCAATTCTAAGAGCACTCATAACATATGCACACGCATGAGCCTTAGGGAACATGTATTTAATTTTATGACAAGACTCAATATACCATTCAGGAACTTTTGCTTCCTTCATTTCTTCAACCATACCCTTCCACACTTCAGGTTCCTTAGTAGCCTTACCTTTACGAACATGCTCCATAATTTTAAAAGCCCTGATTGGTTTCATACCCCAGTTCATTAAATTAACCATAATATCATCACGACACCCAATAACATCTTTAAACGGAACAATATTATTTTTAATAAGTTCACTAGCATTACCAGCCCAAACATCAGTCCCATGTGATAATCCTGATATTTTAACTAATTCGCCAAAAGTACTAGGCCTTGTCTCTACAAGCATCTGAATAACAAATCTAGTTCCCAGTTCTGGTAAGCCCAAAGTTCCGGTTGGACACATTATTTCTTCTTCACTAACCCCTAACACTTTAGGACTCGATAAAATTGAAAAGATATTTTTATCATCCATTGGTAAAGTAGTAATATCAATTCCACTTAAATCTTGTAACATTCTAAGTACTGTTGGATCATCGTGACCCAGTATATCAAGTTTTAATACATCCTGATCAATAGCATGATAATCAAAGTGTGTGGTTCGCCATAATGAAGTATTATCATCCGCTGGATACTGAAAAGGCGTAAAATCAAAGACATCCATATATCCCGGAATAACAACAATACCTCCCGGATGTTGTCCCGTGGTTCTTTTAACACCTGTACACCCAAGAGCCAATCTTTCAACCTCTACACTTCTTTTATTTTCAATTCCATGCTCTTCAAAATAACCTTTAACATAACCGAAAGCCGTCTTTTCTGCCACTGTACCAATAGTTCCTGCCCGGTAAACATTATCAACTCCAAAAAGAACCTTTGTATATTCATGAGCCTTCCATTGATATTCACCCGAGAAGTTAAGATCAATATCAGGAACCTTATCCGCATTAAAACCAAGGAATGTTGCAAATGGCATATCTTGTCCTTCCTTCCCCATCATCTCTCCACATTTTGGACACTTCTTATCTGGCAAATCATACCCAGATGAATAATCTTTACCATAAGGTTCATTATTTTCATCCACAAAAAATGAACACTTACACTTTTCATTTCGACACAAATAATGAGCCGGCAATGGATTAACCTCCGTTATTCCCATCATCGTAGCCACAAAACTAGAACCAACAGATCCTCTTGACCCAACAATATAACCATCATCGTTAGAATGTTTAACAAGCTTTTGCGCAATCAAATAAATAACATCGAATCCTCCACCGATAACTCCTCCTAATTTAGAAGGCATAATCTTTTCAATTTCAGCCTCATCACTATCAGGATTCATTATTTTTAAGTTATTTCTTATTACCTTTTTAACTTCATCAAAACCCGCTACCAAAGTCTTATGTAATGTCGCATAAAGCGTTTTCTCAAAAACATCATCACTAATTCCTTCACGTTTAAGCTCAAGTGAAATAGCCTCAAATATACCATCACCATAAAGCTCTTTACTAATTCGCTCTTCAATATTATAAGGAAGAGGATCTCCATACATTGAAGCAGCCTTAGTAAATACAAGATCCGTTACCGTCTCGACACTCTTATCAATTTTAGGAGAAAAAGGAATTCCACCCGTTTCAATAATAACCTCAAGCTCTAAAGCCATATCCGCAATCTTTTTAGGATTATCAATTACTAATAATTTACGTAAATCCTCATCAAGGAATGAAAAATCATCAAGCATTTCTCTAGTAGTTCGAAAATGATTAGAAGGAATATTTTTAATCCCCCCTCTTGCCAAAGGATGTCTTCCTCCTCCCGGAACTTTTTGATTAATAATAATTTCTCGATAAATTTTATCTTCCCGTAATAAATGATGAACATCACCACTTGCCACAATTAATTTACCCGCTTCAATTGTTGTATTAATAATTTTTTTAAGATTGCTAATAATTTGAAGTTCATTGGCAAAATCACTAGTATCAATCAAATGTGAATAACATTCCACCGGTTGCACTTCCACATAATCATAAAATCTAATTATATTAGAAAGTTCCTCTTCACTTTTACTAGATGCTTGCTTAAACACTTCACTTTCATAACAACCACTACCCACAATAATACCTTCACGATACTTATTAACAATACTTCGAGGAATTCTTGGCGTTTTATAAAGATAAGTAGTATTAGCAAAAGACACCAATTTAAAAAGATTTTTAAGTCCCACTTTATTAAGCGCAATTAAATTAATATGATTAGTAACCCCATACTTATACATTTCATCAGTAGCCACTATTTTTGATAAAGCATCCATCGTTTCAATATTACGACTATCAAGCTTTTCAAGCATTTTATAAAGAACCAAAGCAGTCCCTTCCGCATCATAATCACCTCTATGATGCGCCGACTCATCCCAAGGAACATTATATCTTTTTACAATTGCCGATAATCCATGACGGGCATAATTATTATCAAGGGTCCTCGAAAGTTCCAAAGTATCAATAACCGGATTTTTAAATTCTCCTAAATTATATTTATTATAAGCCATCTCCAAGAAAGAAACATCAAACTTAGCATTATGAGCAACCATTGGATAATCTTTAAACCATGCAATAAACCGTTTAATAGCATTCTCTTCATTATCCTTATCCTCAAGCATCATATCCGTAATATTAGTAATATCCGTTATCTTAGCAGGAAGTGGCCTTCCGGGATTAATAAGTTCATCATATCGCTCTAAAATGACGCCCCCCTTCATCTTAACCGCCCCAATTTCGATAATCGAATCAGTACCACCAGCATTAAACCCCGTCGTTTCAAAGTCGAAAACAACATAAGTTTCATCAAGTAATTTATGATTATTAGGACGAACAACAATATCTACAGAATCATCAACCATCACAAGTTCACACCCATATAAAGTCTTAAACCTTTCATCCCCCGTTTTGCCTTTATTATAATTTTTAACAGTATTATATACATGAGGAAAAGCTTGTACCCCATTATGATCAGTAATAGCAATAGCCTTATGTCCAAATTTAATAGCCTGCTTTACTAACTTAACTTCATCAACAACCCCATCCATCTGACTCATCATCGTATGAGCATGAAGTTCAATTCTCTTTTCATCTTCCAAGTCCTGAACCTCAGAAACAGTATGATTTGCTTCCTCAATATCTCGTACATTTAACACAAGTTCATCCCGTGAAAAAGTATCAATCTTAGTATAACCCCTTATCTTAAACCATTTACCAACTTTCAATTCCTTACAAAGACGAAGATACTCATCACTTTCTCTACAAAACACCTTACAAGCTATACTATCAATTTCATCAGTTACCTTTAAAGTAATAATCTTAAAATTACTCTTACTAGATTCAAAATATTCAGTTCCAAAAATATAACCTTCAACCGTTACATCATTATCTTCCCCAAGTAATAAATCCATCTTAATAGGATTAGAAGTTATATGTCTACCTAATATACACCCTTCTTCCGTCTTTCTATTATTTACCCTTTTCCTCTCCTCTTTCTTTGGCTCTTTAATAACTGCCTTAGGAATAGAAGTATCATTAAGTTCCTTCTCTATTTCCTCTTCCATCTTTGTATCAACACATAATTTAACATCAATATAATTGGTATACCCTAAAGCACTATAATAATTATTAACCTCATCCCTAATCTCTAAAAGCCTCTCCTCTTCCTTTTTAGAAGTAGCAAAAAGGACTAAACTATTATCTTCAAATTTTAATGATCCCTTGTAAATATCTACTAGTTTTATAACTCCTCGTTTTTTTAAATCAAGAAGTAATGCCTCATAATAATCCAAAAGACATTTATCATCATGATTTCTAACAGAAAAACTAAACCTAACATCTTTTCCAAATAAATGTTTATTATTATTAATCTCTTCAAAAACTTCTAGTGGTAAATAATTATCAATAGTAATTTTAATCAAAAACTTTTCTTTCGTTTTATTAACAATAATCTTATCAAGAACTCCATTCTCAAAAAAAGAATAATAATCACTACTAAGATCTATTCTTTTTAATAACATTTCTAACTTTTCATCCATAAGTACTTCCCCCACTATATAACCTCTAACTCTCTAATTTTTAAAATATATTTTTGATTCTTAATACAAAAATTAATAAATGTATATAAATCTACTGATGCCAGTTGCCGTTCAAAAGTATATTTATCAAGTTCAAACACAATCTTATCCTTAAGCATTCTATTAAGAATTTCCTCTTTAGAATATCCAAGATACATTAAAAAGTATGGATATAATTGTCTTTTCAAATAACGAAGTGACTTATCCCCACTCAAATATACACTCTTACCTAAAAGTCTAGAGGCAAGTTCATTATCAATAGCAAGTTCAATAATAGCATCCACTATATCTTTATATTCCTTTTGATAATTACAAAACTCATTACGTAAAATATTATCAATTATTTTAACAATGGCTAACAAAAAATTATCCCGATCATGCCTATTTCCCCATACCATAGTATTAATACGTCTACTTTTAACACTGTTACAATAACAAACATCAAGTTTTTCATCAACTACTAAAACATGATATAATTTAATATCAAATTTAAGAATTTCTTTCAAATTTTTATTTACTTCTTTTTTTATTTTATCCCAAGTATGTAAAAGTTCCAAACGATAAACTTCACTATCTTTTCGAATATCTCTATATAAATCACTATCTTTAACCATATCAAAAATAGTATCATCATATGGAATATAATTTTTATAATCTTTTAAAATTGCTATTTGTTCCTTATATAAAGCATTATAACTACTCTTATAATTTTTCCACAATTGTTGTTTATACTTCTGAAGACTTTGGGAAAAAGAAGCTTGAAAAAGTAAATTCCATATTAAAATATAATCATTTAAAACAAAATTTAAATTCATAAGTATCATCCCCCTAATCTGTATATATAAAGTGTAACATAATTTATTTAAGATTTAAAGAAATATCACATAAAAAAATAACCATATGGTTATTTAAAAATTAGTAATCACATAATAAACTAAAAAGCCAACTGCCCCAATCAAAATAACAGAAAATATAAACTTCAAAAAACTAACAAACTTTGAAGATTTAACCATTTCAAAATCATCATCAAAATCTTCCTTAGATAAATCTAAACTCTTCGTATAAAAGGAATTATCAATTTCCGTTGCTAATTCTTTTTCCTTAAGTTTAGTAACTTTTTTATCTAAATTCTCTTCTTGTTTAGTAATATTAGTATCATCAATTTTAGTAGCGATTGGTTCTACTACTTCTTCTAAAGCACTAGTAGCCATTAAGTCACTAAGTAAACTATTCTTTTCAGTAGCATCATCTATTTGCTTTCTTAACTCTTTAGAAGTAATTGTATTAATAAGTTCTTCAAGCTCTTTTTCATTTTCAATAGGCTTATGTCTTAATTTAGCCTCTTCTTTAAACTTAGCCAACTCTTCTTCACTTGACTCTAATATATTATACTTCTCATTGTTAAGTTTACGTCTTTTCTCAAGAGCATCTTTTTCTCTTAAATCCTTGGCCTCTTCAAGAACTCTATTAATATCATAAGTTTTATTAGTATCATTATATAAATAATTAAAATCATCAAGTTCTTTTCTCACTAATGGTTTATCTATCTTAATATCATAATCTTTTATTTTATGATATCCTTCTCTTGTTTGATAATTTTTCTTAGCATCATTAAGTTCGACCGCTTCAATCTTAGAAACATCAGAAATACTCGTATATTTTTCCAACCGTCCTAAATTATTATATAAATCTCTATTTTTTTCTGCTCTACTTTTAAATTTCACATCGTTATCAACATATCGTTCCATCCTACTCATGAAGATCACCTACTTTATACTTTGCTTCTTATTATAATATATCATACTATTATAAAAATTTAAAGTAGGCAAAACAACAAAAATACGTTATAATTGACATGGAGGAATTTATATGAAAGTTAAAGTTGATAAAGACTCTTGCATCGGTTGTGGTGCTTGTGCAGCTATTTGTCCAGAAGTTTTTGATCTTGACGATGACGGCTTAAGTGAAGTTAAAACTGAAGAAGTTAAAAATAATAATATTGATGACGTTAAAGACGCCGTTGATAGTTGCCCAACTGGTGCTATAGAAATAGAAGAATAATGACCTTATTCTTCTATTTTTTTTCTAAACTATAAACAATTGCTACTTCTTTTGGAGTAAGCTTACGATACTCTCCACTTTTTAAATCTCTTAAATCAAAAATAAATTCTCTTTCCCGTTTAAGCTTTAAAACTGGATAGCCAACCGCCTCTAACATTTTCTTTACTTGATGATTACGTCCCTCATGAATAACGATTGAAATAATAGAGGTGTTAGTCTTATAATTAACCTTCTTTAATTTAACCTTGGCATCCCGAGTCTTTTTACCATCAATTATAACCCCTTTTTTTAACTTAGTAATAGCGTCACCTTTGATAATGCCTTCTACTTTGGCAATATATAATTTATCAACATCATCAGAAGGATGCATTAAAATATTAGCAAACTCACCATCATTTGTTAATAATAAAACCCCTGTTGTATCATAATCAAGACGACCAACCGGATAAATTCTTTCCTTGCAAGGAATTAAATCTACAACCGTTTTTCTATTTTTCTCATCACTAACGCTAGTAATAACACCTCTTGGTTTATTAAGTAAATAATAGACTTTATTTTCTTTAGCAATAACATTTCCATCAACTTCAATTCTATCTTTAGAACTTACTTTTATTCCCAATTCATCAACTACTTCACCATTTACTTTAACTCTACCAGCAACAATTAACTCTTCAGCTTTTCTTCTAGACGCTACTCCAGAATTAGCTATTATTTTTTGCAATCTTTCCACAATACATCACCTGCTCCTAATTTTATCATTAAAAAGAAAAAATAACAATATTTTGTTATTTAATCTCTACTAAAGACAAGACCTTATCTTCATGTACAAAAATAAGGGTTGCCTTATCTTGATAATCCATATCTTTTTTATAAGTCCAACTAACATCTACTTGATAAGCTTCAACATTATTATCTAAAAGTGCATAATCTATCTTTTGAACATCTTTAATTGTTATTTCATCAACAACCGGTAATGATTGCTTACGATTCCCATAAATATTACTTTCAACATATTTATACATTGTATCTTCGGCCTTATTTAGAAAATTAGCCTTCGAATTACTATTAACAAAATCAATACCACCAATATCAGTATTAGCTAACTTATCATTTAAAGTATAGAAATCCAATATAAACATTTCACTAATCTTTTTGACATATGCTTCTTCATCAACTTCTTTTTTACTTAAAATATCTTTAAGTTCCTGAAACATCTTTTTATATCTTGCACTCTTATTATCTTTTAAAGTATAACCATATTCTTTAATTTCATTAACTACTTTTACTCTCTTTGCTTCTTTTGGTTTAAATTCTTCATAAACAAGAAATCCCACGCCACTTAATATTAATATAATTGCAATTATTAATACTCTTTTTACACTTTTCTTTAATTTCATGCCATAATTCCTTTCTATTCTTTATTATTAATAGTCTCTTCTTCACTATTTGGATTAAGTAAATCAAAAACGATTGTCTTATTAGAAACATCTAAAAGTTTTTCAGTATATTCATTATTATTTTCAATGTAATTTTCATCAACTACTACATCTTCTTTTAATAGTTTATATTCACCCTTTTGATTATTATAATACATCTTATCAGTTACCCAATTACCATTAGGGAAAACTACAATATTATTATCTTTAGTTTCAAATATATCATGTCCAAGAACATATTTATTATAAAATCCTAACATATTACCAATTGTAGGTTGAACATCATACATTCCCATTGTATAACTAACTTTTCCTTGAACTTTATGATCTTTACTCCAAATAATTAACGGTACCCGTCTATCTATTTCATAATCAAAACTATCATATTCTTTATAAGTAGGATCATCTTTACTCTTAACTGAATTAGTACTTGGATCATAATTATTCATAAGAATATAATCACTCTTAGGAAGTCTAGCATCATGATCACCATAAATAATAACTACTGTATTATCAAGTAATCCTTCTTCATCCATCTTTTCAAAGAATTCTCCCAACGCTTGATCGGCATAATGAACAGATTTAAAATAATTACCAAGTTTTGTTCCCTCCAAATATGGAGCTTCCACTTCACTCGTACTACCATCACTATTAGTAACCGTAGTCTTCATAGTAACACTGAACTCCCCATACTTATCAGTATCAGAGAACGGAGTATGATTAGTTAAACTAATTAATAAGCCATAATATTTATCATGTTTTTCGTTAATCTTCTTAATTTTCTCAACTGATTGCCTAAAGAATTCCTTATCAGATAATCCTAAACCAATTATTTCTTTATTCTTAGTATCATAAGTTTCTTTACTATAAAACTTTTGATATCCTAGCGAACTATGCATTGTCCGTCTATTCCAAAAATCAGCATTATTAGCATGCATACTAAAAGTATAATAACCAAGTTTATTCATATATTTTGGTGTTGAATTATAAGTTCTATCAAAATAACTAACAAAAGCCGTTCCATTTTGCGTTGGCATTAAACTTGTATTATAAGTAAGTTCAGTATCACTACTTGTTCCCACACTAACTTGAGAAAAGAAATTACTAAAATAAAGGCCTTCTTTAACTAATCTATTTAAATTAGGCGTAACTTCATTACCATTAAATGTTTTATTAATATTTAAAGCCTGCATACTCTCAGCATGAATAACAATAACATTTCTTCCTTTAAATATATCAGTATACTTATTACTATAATCTTTTTTATCACTACGGTCTTTATAATATTCGTTAAATTCTTTCTTAGCTTCATCATAGCCAAACAAAGCAGATATCTTAGGTTGTAAACTTGCTACCAAATCATTACATTGATACATGTAAATACCAAATCGCATAACAATATATTCACGATTCCATTGTTTAACAAATCTACTAATTTCAAGACCTGATAAATTAATTGAAAAACAAATAAGAATAATAAATCCTCCAAGAATTGTATTTCTAAACTTATTACCACGTTTTTCTTTATTATATCTTTTATATAATCCTTTTTTTACTAATCTATGATAATAATAAATAAAGCAAATAAATGGAATAATATAAATTAAATCTTTAAGTTGTAAAACATTTTCTACAACCGCATCCCCTACTTGACCTACATACTGTGTTAAAGATAACATAGATACACTAGCAAAAGATGTATAAAAAGTATAGTAAACAGAATTAATAACACAAATAGCCGTAAAAATAACAGTCCATACTAATAAATATGTATATCTACCTTTACCTTTAAATAAATATGAGAAAGATCCCACAATAACTACAACAGCAAGATCAGCTATAATAGCTTTAAATGATAAATAATTTTCAATTGTTGGCATCGTAAAAATTCTTAATAATGTTGAGTTTAATACTGATACGATTACAAAAACAACAAATAATTTATTATCTACAAAATACTTGCTAATTAATTTATCATTTTTAACTCTTTTACAAAAACTAACAAATTTATCTTTAAGATTTTTAAGTCTATTTTTCATAATTACCTCACTCATTTATCTATTATAACACTCAATCCTTATTTTTACTAGTTTTAGTCTTAATCTTAAGATAATAGTGATATATAACTCGGTATAAAAAATAAATTATAAAAACAATCTGACTAGTCAAGATAACTACAAACATATAATTATTACCATAAATAGCCGTTAAATCCATTAAACTTATATTTTTAGTAATGGCAAGAGAAATAAAATAAGTAAATAAAAGTAAATGTAAAAAGTTAAAAGTATAAGTAATTATTTTATCTATCTTATTCTTATCATTAAAAGTATAAATAATTAATGATATAAGTGAAATCATAACCGTTATAATATAAAAGATAACATTAGGAAAATATAAACAATTAAATAAAACTTTTAATATTTCCGTTAAAACCGATGAAAAGTCATTAGAAAAATAAAAAACTAAAAGAGAAAAGAAAAAGATAATAACAGCTAACAAACTATATTTAACTTTCTTATTATTTCTTTTAATATTATAGATAAAAAAGATATATAAAAGTATAAATATAATAAGTATTTCAATTGTTAAAAACGATTGAAATGGTATTCCAAGTAATAAAATTAGTCTTTTAATAAAACTTAAATCCATATCTACCTCTCCTTTTTATTCTTATCCTTCTTCAAATATATAAATAGATTGACTATATTCATCATTATTAGTACAAGTTATTAATGTTAATGTCTTAATATTGGGATTACGGTATATTGCTACCGTTCCTGTTTTTGTTTGTGTATAAGTTTTTACAAGATGATAAGTATAAGTATTAGCCTGATATTTAACTTTAGCAACATCACCAATTTGTAATTGATATAATTTATCAAAGTATGATATGTAAGCATTACCAGAATGAGCCATGATAATAAAGTTCCCATTTACAACATCAGGATAATCTGCTTCATTTGCAATTGTAATATTATAATTAATATTGTTATATTTAGAATCCTTAGCCACAAAGCCTCTTTTAAGTTTGATAGTTGGTAGTTCCAACTCTCCTATATAATTATAAGTAATTTTATTTGGCTTTTCATTTTTATCATTAGTAGCACTAGAATCCGGAGTAACAATTAAATCATCAGTATTTATATTATTAATAGTTAAATTTTCATCATTAATCTTTTTTTCAAATATTTTAAGACGCATTTCTTCAAATACTTGATTTTTAATCTTTTTCAAAGAATTACTATTAAAAATAACAATTCCTATAAAAAGCAAGAAAAGACCAACCTTAAAGAGTTGGCCTTTATTTTTTTTATTTACGTTTTGCATTCTTTGGTTTCTTAGCCATAACTATTAATAAAATACCTGCTACAACAATTAATGATCCAACTCCATAAAGTAAAATACTATTACTACTTGTATCAGGAACTTCAATAGATGGAGCTTCTAAATTAAAGGTTGTAGGAGTTGTAACATTAACAACTTTTCCTAATAAAGCTCTTTGATAATTACCTTGAGTACCATCATGCTTATAAACATATGCATCATATAAGTTTTCAAAAAAACCAGTTACAGTTACATTAGCCTTAAACTTTTGACCATTTAAAGATGAAACTGGAACTCTTAACTTAAAGCCTTTACCAGCACTAACTAAAGGACTAGTTATAATATTATCATTTTCATCTAATATTTCAACATTGCCAACCTTATCATTTAAAATTATTGAATAGTTCACAAAAGTAGAATTAGCACTAGTAGGTTTAATTATACTAGTAATAACATAATCATCTTTAATTGTATAAGTAATATTATCAACATCAATATTAACATCACGATTATCTTGAACTTCCAAATATTTATTCTGACTATTAATTGCATCTTCTACTATTTTTTTAATTTCTCTACCTTTTTCAATATCATTCAACATTATTTTATCTAAAACAGATAAATTATTTATAAATTTAGCATTAGATTCATCTTCATCTATATACTTATCTTCATAAGTAGTTTCAACCGTATTATCTTCAAGTCCCGTAGTAATACTATAGTTCTTATCGTCACTATAGCCATTCGCTCTATCTAAATACCACCAAACAGCAATTTGGGTATAATAATAGTTTTCTTCATCACTACCACCTAAAGTACTGTGATGCTGTAAAATATATATTAATCCCGGATATTTAGCAGTTTTACCACTTAAAGCTCTTACATCTTCAGCTACAAAATTATCATCTTTAACTGATTTAGATTTCAAATATTTAATATTAGTACCCATTGCTAATCTACGATCCATACAATAGATATATTCATATTGTTGATCACCATAACTACCCTTAAAATTAAGAGGCAAAGAAATTTTATTAGTCTTACCATCTTTTGAGTAAGTAAATAATTCTTGATACTGATTATGCTGTCCGGCTGACATAGATGATGTAAATTCTTCAGGAACTTCATCTAAAAAATCAGCGGCATAACTTTTCTTATCATCACCTACAAATATGCCAACTACCAACATAACAACTAAAACAAGAGCAGAAACAATTGTAATTTTTTTGATATTTTCTTTTCCTTCATCAAACTTGTCTACTTTACTGCGTACATTTCTTTTATTATTTTTAGAATTCATAATATTCACCCTACCTTATTACGAGTATAACAAATGATTTCCTAATTTTCAAGAAATTTCAAAGATTCTTTCCAAGTTAAAAGTTGGATTGTCAATATTCGTATACAAAAGTGCTAAAACATCCCCAACCTCTACTTTGTCGCCAATATCTTTTTTAATAATAACTCCCGCATTATAATCAATATCATCGTCTTTAGTTTTTCTACCACTACCAAGACTTTCACTAAGTTTAGCAACTGCTAACGCATTAATATCTTTAAGAACACCTGACTTATTAGCTTTAATAGTATACTCTTTGGCCTCAATTTTCAACTCATCCAAGTTTCCACCTTGATATTTAACAAATTCCTTAAATTTCAAAAGAGCTTTCCCATTATCAAAATTTTGGACTACCATTTTTTTAGCTTTCTCCTCACTTATCCCTAAAGCCATAGACACCATTTTACTAGCTAATAAAATACAAAGGTCTCTAAGATTTTTTTCACCTTTTCCCGAAAGAGTTTCAAAAGCTTCAATGACTTCAAGTCTATTTCCAATAAAATGTCCGAGCGGTCTATCCATAGAAGAAATTACAGTTCTAACTTCTCTTCCATAATAATTACCAATTTTAACTGCTAATTGTGCCAATCGTTCGGCACTCTTCATATCTTTTATTAAAGCACCATTCCCGACTTTAATATCAAGTACAATAAAACTAGCACCACCCGCAATTTTTTTGCTCATAATACTACTAGCAATCAAAGGAATTGAATCAGTCGTTCCCGTCACATCCCTTAAGGCATAAACCATCTTATCAAGCGGTGTTAGCGTTTTAGTTTGACTAGTAATTACCATTGAAATATCACGAACTTCAGCCATAATTTCATCCATACTTAAATTAACTCTAAATCCGGGAATTGATTCAAGTTTATCAACAGTTCCTCCCGTATAACCAAGTCCCCTTCCACTCATTTTAACAACTGGAATACCAAGACTTGCCACAATAGGAGCTACTACTAATGTTGTCTTATCGCCAACTCCCCCTGTCGAATGTTTATCCACACATTTTTTATGGGTAAAACTAAGATCCATCAACGTACCACTTTTAATAAAAACATCCGTTAAAGCAAATACTTCACTATCATTCATATCGTTAATCGTAATTGCCATAAGTAAAGCACTCATTTGATAATCAGGCACATCACCCTTTAAATATCCATTAAATACTTTTTCAATCTCATCACTAGTAAGAGCATAGCCCATTCTTTTTTTATTTATAATATCTATTATCATATCATTACCTCTATCTAAAGAATAACATATATAAAATTAATAGAAAAGAATATTTTAAAAATTTCCTATACAAGCAATATTTTACAAGGCAAAAAACTCTAACACACACAAATTATTTATCAGTATTTTTGACAAAATCATTTTTATTACTTGATAAAAACGATACTTTCTCTGCTACAACTTCCAAAAAATATTTAGATGTATTTTCATCAACTTTTATAATATTACTCTGTAGTCTTCCCTTAACACCAACAATATCCCCTTTCTTACAATATTCTTTAACTACTCTCGCTTTCTCTTCCCATAAGGTGCAATTTATAAAATCAGTATCATACACCCCTTCTGCATTTTTAAAATTACGTGGAACTGCTAATGTTAAAGTCCCCACATTCTTACCAGTCTCTGTTTTCTTAACTTCAATTTCTTTAGTTAAACGACCTACTAAAATTAAACTATTTAACATATTTTTCTCCTTTCAGGACCTAACTTATCACAAACAAAACAACTACGCAAAAGACAGATATTTAAAATTTAAGCTAATTAAATTCTAAAAATTATAAATAGGATAAGATATTCTATATTTTTACAAGAAAAAAACTCCGAATCTTTAAAATTCAAAGTTTTTATAAAACTCGTTTTAACAATTGATTTAACTCTACTGCATATTCCATTGGTAATTCTTTTCTAAATTCATCTAAAAATCCTAAAATAATTAACTCTTCACATCTTGCTTTAGAAATACCCTTACTCTCTAAATAAAACAAAGCTTCATCACTTATCTTTGATACTGTCGCCTCATGTTCAATTGTACTATTATTATTACTAACAAGATTCAAAGGTACCGTATCACTTTTACTAATCTTATCTAGAATAAGCGTATCACATTTTACCATACTGTAACTATTCTTAGCTTCTTCCTTAATCTTAACATCTCCACGATAAGTAGAAATTCCTCCATTTTTAGCAATACTTTTAGAAATAATTTTACTACTTGTATTTTTTCCAACATGAATCATCCTTGCCCCAGTATCTTGATTTTGTAAATGACTAGCCACACTAATCGTAATACAAACTCCCTTCGAATTATCTCCTTTTAAAACACAACAAGGATACTTCATGGTTACTTTACTACCAATATTACCATCAATCCATTCCATTACCCCATTCTCATCGACAAGAGCTCTTTTAGTAACCAAATTATAAACATTATTAGCCCAATTTTGAATGGTTGTATACCGACATTTACTATTTTTACCAACATAAATTTCAACTACTGCTGCATGTAAAGAAGATTCAGAATAAGTAGGAGCCGTACATCCTTCAATATAATGCAAACTACTATCATCATCAACAATAATTAAAGTCCTCTCAAATTGTCCCATCCCTTTACTATTAATTCTAAAATAACTTTGTAATGGCCGGTCCAACACCGTATGAGGAGGAACATAAATAAAACTTCCCCCGGAAAATACCGCCCCATTCAAGGCTGCATATAAATTATCATCATTACTAACAATCTTTCCAAAATATTTTTTAACAAGCTCTGGATATTCTTTAATAGCATTATCAATTGAAGTAAAAATTACCTTCTTCTTAGTAAGTTCTTCAATCATACTATGATAAATAACTTCACTCTCATATTGAACACCCATACCATCCATATGCTGTTCACTTTCAATAACCCCCAAATCATCAAGCTCATTTTTAATAGGTTTCAATACTTTGTTCCAATCATTAACCAACTCATCACTTACTGATTTATAGTATATAATATCATCAAAATTAAGTTTTGGTCGAGGCCCAAAAGGAAGTTCTTTACTAGTATTAACAAAATTCTCATAACTAGCTAACCGATAATTTTTTACCCACTCTTCTTCTTTCTTATGAGTAGATATTTTCAGAATATTATCTTTATTTAAGCCTTTTATTTCCATATTATCACCTATTCTATTATTTTCTTTATTGTTTCAACAGGAAGAAGAGCACATTTTTTTCGGTTAGGTTGTAAATGAATAGTAGCATATGCCATAAGTTCCCCTAATTTATTTTCATCATATTCACCTTCATTAATTAATCCCTCATAATTAGCCATTAACTCTTTAACCTCTAAAAGACTCATACCAATTATTTTTCTCATAAAAATTGAAGTTGCTGAAGTTGATATTGCACAAGCTTCCCCATCAAAATTAGCATCCAAAACTTTACCATCACCAATTTTTAATTCAATATCAATATCATCAATACAAGATTCATTATTAGTATTAGCCTTCTTATAATTCTCTAATCCTTTAAGTCCCTTATGATACGGATTCTGATAATTATCAATAATAATTTCTCTTCTTAATTCATCATCCATTTTGCCACCTCTTTTATAATATTACTTTATACAAATCATCACTTTTTTCAATTGCCGCAATAAATTTATCAATTTCCTCTTTAGTATTATAAAAATAAAGACTAAGTCGACAAGTATTCTTAATATTAATTTCATCTTTTAAAATCTTAGCACAATGATTACCAGATCTTACACAAATATCATACTTATCTAAATAAATAGCTGTATCCTGACTAAAAACATCTTTAAGATTAAAAGCCAAAATACCACTCTTACTACTTTTATTATAAATAATAACTTGTTTTAAACCTTCTAATTTACTTACTAAATATTTCTTTAATTCCATTTCATATTTATAAATATTATCCATGCCAATATCTTCTAAATAACTAATAGCTCTACCAAAACCAATCACTTCAGCAATAGGGGGCGTACCAGCTTCAAATCTCGTTGGTACACTTTTATAAAGAACATCACCATTCTCTTCAAAGTACTGATTCATTCCTCCCCCAAACTCTAAAGGATACATCTTTTCCAACAACTCTTTTTTTCCATAAAGAACTCCAAGACCCGTTGGTCCCAACATCTTATGCGCCGAAAAAACTAAAAAATCAACATCTAAATCTATAACATCCGTTTTCATATGTGGTACACTCTGAGCACCATCAACTACGACTAAAATATTATATTTATGAGCTATTTCACATATTTTCTTAATATCACGAACATCTCCCACTACGTTAGTAACATGTGCAAGGGACACAACCTTAGTCCTAGGTGTAATCATTTTTTCAAATTCTGAAATCTCTAATTCATGATCTTCATTTAAAGGAATATACTTAATTTTAACATCCCGAACCTTAGCAAGTTCCATCCAAGGCAAAACATTAGAAGCATGTTCACTTTTAGTAATTAATACTTCATCACAAGAATTTAAATGATAAGTCATATACCCAAACACTATCTTATTCATAGCATCCGTATCTCCTGATGTAAATACAATTTCATTAGCACTCTTAGCATTAATAAACCGGGCCACTTTATCTCTAACCTCTTCATATTTATTAGAAGCTTCCAAAGATATTTTATAATCCCCTCTATGAATATTAGCCCCATACTTATAATAATATTCATCCATCGCTTCAACAACACATCTAGGCTTCAACGTAGTAGCCCCATTATCAAAATAAATCAATCCACTATCAAGTATTGGAAAATCTTCACGATTCATCAAATCACCTCCTCATTATCTTTTTCAAAATATCATCCACTAAATGATTAAACTCATAAGGTAAATCATCACTTTTCAAAAAACCTTCTAAAAGCAATGAATAAGCATCTTCCCTTTTAATACCCTTACACTCTAAATAAAACAAATCTTTTTCCTTAAAAGGACCAGTATAAGCGGAATGATTAGCACCCGCATCAAATTCATCTATATAAAGATTAGGAAGAATAGCACTAAGTCCTGAATTCACATTAACAATTCTATTAATCTGATTACAACTACTTAAAACACTACCCTTTTCTACTACCCCATTAACCACAAATTTAAGATAATTATTACTAATTCCTTTAAGAGTTATATTACTAACCGTTTCTCTTGCCTTATGATTAACACTAACAACATCTTCCACTTTAGAATCTATAGAAGCCCCAATTAATGAAAAATTAATCTTCCCATTTTCTAATAAATTAATAGTAATATTAGAACTATTAATACTAAGGAAATAAACATCAACATCACTTCTAACATTAATCTCTATTTGAACCTCTTTTGGTGCCACTATATAAAGTTTAATATTACCACTATTTAAATTAATAATACTATTATCAGTTAAAGAAAGATTATAACTACCTTCTTTATCATAACTTATTACTTTATCTAATAATATTTTATTCATCACTATTCACTCTTTCGTATTTCATTTATCCCATTATAACCATTCTTTTCAATTTCCTTAGCAAGACCTATATCACCAGTTTTAATAATCTTCCCATTTTCCATTTGATGAACATAACTCGGTTTAATTAAATCCAAGATTCGACTATAATGTGTAATAATTAAAACACTAACATTTTTATTTTCTTTTAAATAATCATTAATATTATTAGCAACCACTTTAAGACTATCAACATCAAGTCCACTATCAAGTTCATCTAAAATTAAGAATGATGGTTTTAACATTCTAAGACCAAGTACTTCATTCTTCTTTCTTTCACCACCACTTAGTCCTTTATTGATATAACTATACATAACAGTATCTGGTAATTTCAAACAATTAAGTTCCTTCTTCATCTTAGTAATAAACGAATAAACATTAAAATCTTCGCCTCTTTCTCTAAGAGCCATTTTAAACGCTTCACTATCACTAACCCCTTCAATAATAGTAGGGTCCTGCATCAACAAATAAATACCACTCTTCGCAATAATATCTGTACTAAGACCATTAAGAAGCTTATCATTATAAGTAATTGTCCCCTCAAAGATATCATAATCACCTTGACCCATAATAGTTTTAGATAATGTACTTTTTCCAACCCCATTAGGCCCCATAATTGCATGAATTTCCCCATCATTAATTGTTAATGAAAAATCATCCAAAATAACCTTTTCAGAATCTTTTGTCTTAACTTTTAAACCATCTATAACAAACATATTTATCACCTTTCCAATTATATGTATTAATCCCTAAGAATTAACACGCTTATTATAGCATAAAATTACCTAAATTCAAACCCTCTTTATAAGTTTACTTATTATTTAATTCATGCTAAAATTACTTAAGAAAGAGGAAAGAAAATGAAAAATAAACTCATAATTGCCCAAGCCCTACTCTATAGTATTGTTATTATCGCTTTTGGATTCATTCTCATTAAAGAAAAAGTACCAGCTATCAAGCAAAAAAAAGCAACAGAAAAACTAGAAGCCTATTATCAAAAAAAATATGCCCAAGAAAACCTAAAAAAAGGAAAAATAAAGAAAAAAGGCAACAGTTATCAAGTTACCTACTACAATAAAAAATATCCAAATTTATTTTTTACCATCCAAATCAAAAATAACAAAATAACGGATAACTATCAAACTAATTATCTAGAAGGTAAAAACATTATCAACAATATTGAACAAACAACAACTAAAAAATATCAAGAAATATTCCAAAATACCAACTATCAAAAAATAAAAGTAACTTTTAAAAATCTAAATGAATATCCAAAAGAAGATCAAATAAATATCTTAACTAACAACACAAGTTCCAAAGCTTACTATAATGTTAGTTATTACCTAAAAATAAATAACAATGATCCCGCTTACTTAAATAATCTTCTTACAAGTTTCATCAAAATTGCTAATAATAATAACTTAACTGCAAATTCTTATAGTATTACAGTTGATAACAATGGTATAATAAACATAATAAATCTAGATCAAGGAGGAAATATTATTTATGAATGATTGTCTATTTTGTAAAATTATTAAAGAAGAGATCCCATCATACACTATCTATGAAGATGATATTGTTAAAGTATTTATGGATATCAATCCCAATACCAACGGTCACCTTTTAATAGTTCCTAAAACCCACTATGATACTATTTTTGATGCTGATAGTGATACCATTAATTATATGATAAAAATTTTAAAAGAAAAAGTTTATCCCTTATTAAAGGAAAAATTAAATATTGATGGTTTAACTATTTCACAAAATAATTACTATGGCCAAGATGTTAAACACCTTCATATTCATGCCATTCCAAGATATGAAAATGATGGTTTCACCTGTCATTTTGCCCAAGATATTAATGATATTAAAAAGACATATGAAATACTAACAAAATAGTATTTTTTATTTTAGCAAATCATAATTAATAATTCTTTTAAGCTCCCCTAAAATTATTTCTTTTGCCTTATCTTTCAAAAACCAATCATCTTTAGGTACAAGCGTCGCATAAGATCCAACAAAGAAAAGATTAATATTAGAAATATTTTCATCAGCTAAAACCTTTTCAAATGTTAACTTAACCCTCAATAAATGCTGTTGACTACTAACAACAATAATATTTTTATAATTACAAGTTATAATATTAAGAGAATTTAAAATATTTTCCAAAGTATTATGACTTTTTTTATCAAGTAAAATATCTTTGCTCAAAACCCCATGACACACGGCATAAATATAATATTTTTCATACTCATCCATTCCGTCTTTTTTTAAATAATTAGCCCCACTAATCAAAATCTTTACATGATACTTATGATAAAGCGAAACCGCCTTCTCAATTCTTTTAATTGAACTACTAGCAAGAACTAAAATCAAATCCGGATTAGTAATTTTATCATTAAAACTAAAAAGTAATCTATTAATCACTTCAATATCATCAACCGAAAGATTGTCATCATCAAGTTTTTTTATTAAATAATTAATATCACTTTTCATTTAAATCACCACTTATATTTTAAAACAAAATTAACTAAAAAATCAATAACCATCAACCCTAATACCACTAAAGTAATCCCCTTAGGAATCCTTTTAATTATCTTGTCACTAAAAGGTTTTAAAAGATATAAATAAACAATTGTAAACACACCCCAAATAGCACTAATCTCCACACAAATATACTTGCCATAATTTAGTTTAAATTTAGAATAATCCCAAAAACTCTTATGAAAAATCGCTTCCGTTAACATTCCCCCTGTTAATTCCAAAATAGTAAGAATTATAAATGCTGCTAAAAAAAGCATTACTATTTTAGCTACTCTTGGTATTTTAAAACGATTAAAAATAAATCTTTCAAGAACAATCATCAAAACAATCCCAAATCCATAAACCGGTACCCAAGGTCCAGTAAACGGATTATCACTAAATTTACCATTCATTATTAATTTAAGAATAACTTCATAAATAAAGCCCACCAAAGAATATAAAATGAAATTATTAAAATAATAAAACATAAAATCACCATTATTAGTATAACCAAATACAAAAGAAAAAAGCATCGATTTCTCGACACTTTTTGAAACAGTAAATATTAACGTTTTGAGAATTGTGGTGCACGTCTTGCCTTTTTAAGACCCGGTTTCTTACGTTCTTTCTTACGAGCATCACGAGTAATAAATCCTTCAGCCTTTAACACTTTACGATAACTATTTTCAGAATCCTTTGGAGTGTTAATATCATATTGAAGTAATGCTCTTGTAATACCAAGTCTAACTGCTCCAGTTTGACCAGAAAAGCCACCACCAGTAACTTTTGCATCAACATCAAACATATCACGTGTCTTGGTAACATCTAAAGGTTGCGTTAAATCCATAACTAAAGTTGGATGTGGAAAATATTCATTAACATCACGACCATTAATAGTAATTTTTCCAGTACCAGAAGTTAATCTAACTCTTGCAACACTAGTTTTTCTTCTACCAGTTCCAGTATATACTTTATTCTTTGCCATAACTTAATCCTCCTTATACATCCATCTCTACAGGTTTTTGAGCCATATGCTTATGATCATTACCTTCATAAACAAATAATTTCTTATACATAGCTCTACCTAAACGATTTTTTGGTAACATTCCTTTAACAGCCTTTTCCATCATTTCAACAGGATACTTTTCAATCATCTCTTTAGCTGTTCTAGTTCTTAATCCACCTTGATATTGTGAATGACTATAATATTTCTTATCAATTAATTTATTACCAGTAAGTAATACTTTAGAAGCATTGATAATAACAACATAATCACCGCAATCAATATGAGGAGTATAAGTAACCTTATGCTTTCCACGTAAAATATGAGCAGCTTTACTAGCTACACGACCAAGAGGTTTACCCTCAGCATCAATAACGTACCATTTACGATCTACTGTTTCTTTTTTTTGCATATAACTTTTCATAATTTTCTCCTTTACCAAAACCAAAGTTTTCCCACAACTTAGGTCATAGTGGGGATATAAAATGTACCGATTAAAATTATAGCAGTCTTTTCCCACAAAGTCAAACCTTTTTATTATTTTTAAAAGAAAAAGAAACAAAAAAGATACATACTTTTCAATATGTATCAAAAAAACTAGACAACAGTAACAGATGAAACACCGCAACCATTAAACATATTGCCAATATTGCAACCAGAACCTATTACCCATTTACTACTTACTTTAATGCTTTGCATTTTTGAACAGTAAAAAAACATACCATTCATAGTAGTTACCTTGGATGTATCAAAACTACTTAAATCTAAATTTGCTAAATTATCGCATCTATAAAACATGCTATCCATACTAGTTACTTTTGAGGTATCAAAATTACTTACGTCTAAACTGATTAAACCAATACAACTTTTAAACATACCAGCCATACTAGTTACCTTGGATGTATCAAAACTACTTAAATCTAAACTGGTTAAGCCACAATTATAAAACATTTCATACATGTTAGTTACGTTTGAGGTATCAAAATTACTTAAATCTAAACTGGTTAAACTAAAACAAAGTTCAAACATATTAGTCATATTAGTTACACTTGAAGTATCAAAACTGCTTAAATCTAAACTGGTTAAACTGCTACAATTATAAAACATATCACTCATATTAGTTACACCTGAAGTATTAAAACTACTTAAATCTAAACTGGTTAAACTGCTACAATTATAAAACATACGACTCACATCAGTCACCTTAGAAGTATCTAAATATGTTAAATCAATACTAGTTACATTTTCTAATGTAGCAAACATTTCACTTGCATCACTAGGTAAAACAATTCCACCTTTACCTGCTATTACTAACGTTCCACCTGATTCTAAATAAAGCACTACAGAACCATTTCCTGCTTCAGAAACATCAAAACTTTCCAATGCTGTTGATGACACTGCATTAGTATTTTTTGTCTCTATTTTAGTTATACGATCAATATTTACATATTCATCAAACACAAATGTTTTCATTTGGCTACCTGTTGGTCCTTCATAAAGTTTACCATACACATTTATTCTAACAGCAAACTTTTTGCCACCACCATCTCCTTGGGGATTATAATTTTCATCAACCCACATTCTTAGACGATATTTAGTTGAAGTTGAGGCACTCATAGTACCAGTAGCAAGACTCATCATGTTAGCAGGTCTTCCTGTTTTTTTATTTGCTGTTGTTACTTTTGTGAATATGGTAGGAGCCATTACTTCACTCTCCTTACCACTACTATCTAAACTGGTAAGATAAAGTTTAATATTTTTACCATCAAATGTATTACTTGAAAAATCTTCAGCCGCAATCTCCCAGTTGATTTGTGCATCCCCTTGGATCGTACTTGATACTGTAAAATCAAAATATTCTCCTTCATTAAGTCTTACTTTACCAGTTGTATCCGTTGTAGGTAGTGCTCCTGTCATTTTGATAACATTACTACTCTCTTCATAACTCATCTGCATAATACCAGTAGTAACTGTATTTAAGTTCTTACCACTCCGCCCAAAGGTAAAAGCGGCATAACTAACTCCTATAATTGTTACAATTAATAATACTGCTAACACCCCTAAAATTGTTTTTTCTTTATTCTTCATTTTAATAAACCTCTTTACTTATACTCTTATATCATTATTGTACCAAAACTAAAAAAAAAACCACAATATTTTTACTTTACATTTTATTATTTTTAAAAGAAAAAAATCCAAGGGAATAGACAAATTTAACTTTTTGTAGTATAATCTTATCGGTTAGTTCTTAGAGGTTTAAATAAAAAAGAAAGGAGAAATAATGAATAAAAAGTCAAATGAAACAAAAATAATTGTTTTAGGAGGCTTAGGAGAAGTAGGAAAAAACATGTATTGTGTAATGCATGATGATGAAATTATTGTTATAGACGCTGGCGTATCATTCGCCGAAGGAGAACTATTAGGTATTGATTATGTTCTTCCTGACTATACTTTTTTGAAAGAAAACGAAGATAAAATTAAAGCTTTATTAATAACACACGGTCACGAAGACCATATTGGAGCCATTCCATTTTTATTAAAAAGCGTGAACATTCCTGCTATTTATGCCCCTAATCAAGCAAAAGAATTAATAAAATTAAAATTAGAAGATCGAAATATTAGATATGATAATTTATTTGTTTATGACGAATTCACTAAATTAAAATTTAAACATTTTGAAATTGAATTTATTAGAACCACACACTCAATTCCAGATTCGCATGGTATAGCATTAACTACTCCAAATGGAAGAATTGTAACAACGGGTGACTTTAAATTTGATTTAACCCCTATTGGACCAATGGCCGATTTATATAAAATGGCAAGACTTGGTCATGAAGGTGTTGATTTATTAATTAGTGATAGTACCAATGCTTTAAATGAAGGAATGTCTATAAGTGAATCCCGCGTAGATGATGCTCTAACCGATATTTTTGATAAATATAAATATAACCGTATCATCATCGCCACTTTTGCATCAAACATTTATAGACTAAAACACATCTTTGAATCATGCTATAAACATGGTAGAAAGATTTGTGTATTTGGTAGAAGTATGGAAAACAATATCGATATTTCTATTAAAGGTGGTTATATTGATCACAAAGAATTATTAGTAAGTGCCGAAGTTGCTAATCAACTTAAACCGGGTGAAGTAACAATTCTTTGTACTGGTTCTCAAGGTGAGCCTCTAGCTGCCCTATCACGTATCGCTGATGGAACTCACAAACAAATAAAATTACGACCAGATGATATTGTTATCTTCTCTAGTAGTGCTATCCCCGGAAATGCTTTAAGTATTTCTAAAACCATTAATAAACTATATTTAAAAGGGGTAAAAGTATTTACTAACATGACTGTTAATAATCTTCATACTTCAGGACATGCCAATATGGAAGAATTAAAATTGATGATTAGATTATTAAAACCAAAATACTTAATGCCTTTCCATGGTGATTACCGAATGTTAAAAGAACATGCTAACCTTGGAATTGAATGTGGTATTCCTAAAGAAAACACCTTTATTTTAAAAAATGGTGATTGCTTAATTTTAAAAGATCATATTATTAGTAAAGGTGAAAGTTATCCAAATAGTGATATCTATGTTGATGGTTCAAGAATTGGTGAAGTTGGTAGTGCAGTCATAAGAGATAGAAAGATAATGGCCAATGATGGTATATTAGTAGTAATAGCCAATATTGATAGTAGTAAAAGACTTCTTTTAACTAAACCTAATATTACTACACGCGGTTTCGTACAAGTTAATGAAAATGAAGAATTATTAAAGAAGATCGAAAATGAAGCTACTAATGTTATTAACAATAAATTACATGACAAAAAAGCTTCATTCACTGACATTAAAAATCAATTAAACTTAGACTTGATACCATACATATTAAACCTAACTGGTAGAAGACCTATAATATTACCGATTTTCTTAGATATTAAAAAAGACACAAAAAAAGAATCTGTTAATTAAATAGATTCTTTTTATTTTGCTTCTTCAAGTACTCTTGTTTCTCTAACTACCGTTATTTTAATAGTACCCGGATAATTTAGTGTCTCTTCTATCTTTTCTTTTATTTCTCTTGCAATTTGATGTGCTTCCAAATCATCTACTTTACTAGGTTCAACAATAACTCTTAATTCTCTACCTGCTTGCATAGCATAAGATTTTTGTACACCATCTATTCCATTAGCAACATCTTCTAATTGCGAAAGTCTTTTAACATAATTCTCTAAAGAATCATTTCGAGCTCCCGGACGTGAAGCTGATAAAGCATCAGCTACAGCTACTAATGAAGCAATAACACTAGAAGCTTCACAATCACCATGATGAGATTTAATAGAATTAATAACAATATCATTCTCACCATACTTACGAGCTAAATTAACCCCAATTTCAACATGGCTTCCTTCAATTTCATGATCAACAGCTTTTCCAATATCATGTAATAATCCTGCTCTTTTAGCAAGCGTAACATCTTCCCCAATTTCACTAGCCATAAGTCCTGCTAAATTAGCCACTTCAAGAGAATGGTTTAAAGCATTCTGTCCATAACTAGTTCTAAAATGAAGTCTTCCAATAAGTTCAATTAATTCCGGAGCCATCTTTGTAATTCCTAATTCGAATAACGAATTATTACCATATTCAATAATTTGTTCTTTTACTTCCTTAGATACTTTATCATAAACCTCTTCAATTCTCGTTGGGTGAATTCTTCCATCTTTAATCAAAGTTTCTAATGTAATTCTAGCAATTTCTCTTCTTAATGGATCAAAACTAGAAAGAACAACTGCCTCCGGTGTATCATCAATTATAAGATCAACTCCTGTAATAGCTTCTATTGTTCTAATATTACGACCTTCACGACCAATTAGTCTTCCTTTCATTTCATCATTAGGAATACTAATCACTGTAACCGTTTGATCACTAGCAATATCTGCTGCATACTTTTGCATTGAAGTTACAATTAACTCCCGTGCTTTTTTATCAGCATTCATTTTTGCTTCATTTTCTTGTTCACTAATATAAAGAGAAATTTCTCTTTTCATAGCCTCCTTAACATTACTCATAATAAGATCATGAGCCTTTTCTTTACTATAAGAAGAAATCTCTTCCAATAATGAAAGTTGCTTCTTCTTAATTTCTTCCACCTTATCTTGCTCTTCTTGAATATTTTTTTGTCTTTGGATTATTTTTTCTTCTCTATCATCGAGCGTCGCTTCTCTTTTTTGACACAATTCATCACGTTTATCTAAACTAGCTTCCCTCTGTAATAGTTTATTTTCACTATCATTAAGTTCATTTTTCTTTTCTTTAATAAGTTTATCAGTTTCAAGCTTTAATTGATAAGATTTTTCTTTAGCTTCCATAACCGCATCTTTCTTAATCCTATCAGCATTCTTATTAGCTTCATCTAACATTTTATTTATTTTCTTAGTTGTTGCACTTTCCTTAAAAAGACCAATTAACAAAGTCAATCCAAAACCACAAATTAATCCAATGAGTATCAGTAAAATGGAAAATAATGAATTATCCATCATTTTCTTTTACCTCCATATTATCTAGAATATATATTAAATTACCAATCTAACTATAATCTAATTCTATTGTAAATTCTAAAAAAGAGATTGTCAAGAATGACTTAAAGAAAAAGAATAGATAAAAATATCCATTCTAAATATTATTTATTATCTAAACTAATACCATAATATTCTCTAACTTTTGCTTCAATTTCATTTTTAAGTTCTTGCTTATCTTTTAAAAGTAACTTAACATTTTCTTTACCTTGACCTAATTTTTCACCATTATAAGAATACCAAGCTCCCATCTTATCAATAATACCCGCATTAGTTCCAAGATCAATAAGTTCTCCTTCTCTTGAAATACCTTCTCCATACATGATATCAACAACAGCACTCTTAAAAGGAGGTGCTACTTTATTTTTAACAACTTTAATGGTTGTTTTATTTCCCATTACCTTATCCCCCACTTTAAGTTGTTCATTTCGTCTAATATCAAGCCGAATAGTAGAATAAAACTTTAAAGCTCTTCCACCCGGTGTCGTTTCCGGATTACCAAACATAACTCCAACTTTTTCACGCAATTGATTAATGAAAATGGCAATTGTATTAGTTTTATTAATTGTTCCAGATAACTTACGTAAAGCTTGACTCATTAATCTTGCTTGAAGACCTACATGAGAATCCCCCATTTCTCCATCAATTTCTGCTTGTGGTACTAAAGCAGCTACTGAATCAATTACAATAATACTAATCGCTTCACTTCTAACCAAAGCCTCACAAATCTCAAGAGCCTGTTCACCAGTATCCGGTTGCGATAAAATTAATTCGTTAGTATTAACTCCAAGTCTTTTAGCGTAAACAGGATCAAGGGCATGTTCAGCATCAATAAATGCTGCCCTTCCTCCTTGTTTTTGCACTTCAGCAATAGCCTGTAATGCAAACGTAGTTTTACCACTAGACTCAGGCCCATAAATTTCTACAATCCTTCCCTTAGGATATCCCCCTACTCCAAGGGCAATATCCAAACTTAAACAACCACTAGGAACAACATCTATTTTAATATGAGGATTATCCCCCAAACACATAACAGCTCCTTTACCGAATTGTTTTTCAATATCAGCAAGTACCTGTTCTAAATTCTTATCTTTTACTTTATTACCAGTTGTTTTACTCATAAAATTCCTCCTAAAAATTAATCACAATATAATTGTAACCAGCAAAAAATAAAAAGTCAAGAATTTTTTTCAAACTTTTGTTCGCGTTATTTAAAAACCACATTTTTTTAACAATCAAAAGCCCAATTTTCCTAATCAAAAAGTCAATTTTCCAAAATAAAAAAGCCCAAAATTAATTTTCAGGCTTCTCTTCAAAAATAAATTTTTTATTAAGATTTATATACTCTATCATTGAAACAATTGACATTATCGTAGCAAAATAAAGTAAGAAATCCGCTACTCTTATATTAATAAGTTCAAATGGTAAATTATAGAAAAAAGTTAAAACTAATCCCGTCATCATAGAAGCAGTCTTAATCTTCCCAGATTTAATTGCTGCTACCACTTTTCCTTTATTACCAGCTTGCATCTTAATAGCATCTACAATTGTATCTCTAAAAATTATCACTACTGGAATAAATACTGGAATAAATCCTTTATATGATAATATAATTAAAGCACTATTAACAAGAGCCTTATCAGCAATTGCATCTAACATTTTTCCTAAATCAGTTACTTGATTATTCTTTCTTGCTAAATAACCATCTAAAAAGTCTGTAAGACTAGCAAGTAAAAATATAATTCCTGCAAATACAAATTCACTTTTTATATAAATACCTGCAACTTCAAACTGTGGAAAACTAACTCCCACCATATAAAATGGAAAAATCAAAATAATAATCATTACAATTGTTAAAATAATTCTTAACACTGTAAGTTTAGTAGGTGTATTCATAAACTCCTAATCCTTTCAACTCACTACTAATATTAGGTCTTTTACTAATACTTTTAATAATCAAAATTGATATAATTACCAATAATATAAAAGTAATAATCACTAATATAAATGGTAGTTTTTTTACTTTCTTTTTATATTTTTTTGTATAAGGTGACTGTATTTTATTTACATTATCCTTTTCTTTAGCTTCCATCTTATTCTTAGCTTCCAATATATCATTTAAAGATATTTTAGAAGTATGTTCAAACAAAAAATCATTAAATTCTTCTTGTACTTTAACAGGATCAAGTCCTAAATATTTAGCATAATTTTTTGTAAGTTCCCTTAACTGATATACATCTTTAAAAGCTCTAATATTACCATCTTCAATATTTTCAAGTAATGCTTCATCAATACCAAGGTCAACAGAAGCCTCTTCTAAACTAACACCATTACTGCGTCTCACATCTTTGAGATATTCACCTAATTCATGCATATAACACCTCTAGTTAATTAATAATTAATATTTAATAAGCCATGTTCTGTACCTATTGCTAGGTGACAAGTATCTATCTACTATTTCTAGTCCTTAAAAAAATTCGTTTCTTTTTTTAAAGCTCCCCTACCATAATTTGGGTTTCTCACTCGTGGGGTTTACCGCGTTTCACTTTTTAGTTTCCTAAAAATTCGTCACTGTGGCACTAATGTTACCCTTCATAGATTTACTCCTTAGAAAGTTAACGAGCCGTTAGTATTTCTACTACCTTGAGTTATTTTTTCCTCTAAGCACGAACACTACTATCATCACAGATAGTGTGAGCATGGACTTTCCTCTAGAATTAATTCTAATTCCAGCACTTGTCTAAAATATTAATCGTCTCTTCTACCGTAAAAGTCTTTTTCAAGTTGTGATAACCGCCTTAGAATATCAACATTATTAAATTCCATTGTATCAGTAGTATTATTCTTAGCTATTTCAACATTCATCTTAGCATTTCTAACTTCTTGTTTTAAAGCCATAATCTCTCGCAAAAGTTCTGCTTTTTCCTTTTCTAAGTTATCAATAATTGAAAAAAACTCTTCATAATCACCAATAATAACATCAAGAAATTGATCAACTTCCTTTAAGCGATACCCTCTAGTATCAATCTTAAAATCTTTTTCTAAAATTTCTTGTGGTGTAAGTGTTATCTTATTTTGATACATAAAAATCACCAATCCCTTTACACCTTTATTTTAGAAAATATAATTCATTTTGTCAATCTTTTCATAATCAATATCTCACTATTTAATCTTTTAGCCAGAATTATTTTATTACCCATTTCATTTAAAGCTTTAAAAACATCACTTTGCCTCATATTTATCACCACTTAAATAATATTATTTAAATAGAAGTAATGCAACAATTTCGACAAAAGCTTTATTTCTTTGACAAAACATTTCTCTTAGTGTACAATAAATTTCAATATTTTAGTGGAGGTTATCATGTATATTACAGAAAAAAATTTTGAAGATATTTTAAATAACCAAGATTTAATTACATTATTAAAAGCTAAGAATTATACTCCTGTTTTTGAAAATGGTTGTTTTTATATTAAAAATAAATATGATAAAGAAAGAGTAACTATCAAAGTTAATGATAATCAGTTAATCGTTAGAGGAAACACAATCGCTTTCGGTCTTACTTATAATGACGATAAACCCGTTATTGATCATCTTTTAATTGGTGATGTTCAAAAGGAAAGATATAATTTTCTTATGATAAAGCATCATAAATCTATTAATGTTAAACTAACAGATTATAAATGTAATATTCATCATTATAATATAAAGGAAGACAGTATAACTGTTACCAAAATGTATCCTAGCCGAGGAAATATTTACCCTACTGATATTTTTAGTTATCATAAACAAAACGGCATTATAACTACTGATGGAAAAGATTTTTCTAAAGAATTTAGCATCCTAGAATCCACATTTCCAACTATCACCGGTTACCTAAACGAACACTTTCCAATTGTTAACGAAACAATTAATAAAGCGTATGAACTAAAATATCAACCAAAAGTTTACACTATCAAACGAAAAAGTCCTAATAATTAACAGGATTTTTTTTCTAAAATAATAGCTTTTAAACTAGAATTATAGTATAATCATTAATAGGTGATAATATGAATTATCCATCTGGAATAAAAAAGACAAATAATCAAAGTATTATTAATTATGGTAATCGAGGAATGACTTTAGAAAGTGATATAAATCAGTCTAACATTTATTATCGTGAAAAAGACATTGCTTATATTTATAAAAAACCCACTCCCATAAAAGTTACTAAATTAGATTTTTCTAAAACTAAAAGTGGCATTATTAAAGAAGGCTTTTATGAAGAACCCTCAACTACTGATTATAACGGTGTATATAAAGGTTACTATCTCGACTTTGAAGCCAAAGAGACAAAACTTAAAACTAGGTTTCCATTTGATAACATTCATCCTCACCAAATAAAACATTTAAGAAATATTACACGACATGGTGGCATTGGATTTTTAATTGTAAGATTCACAACTCTTAATAAAACATATTTATTAAATGCAACCGACTTTTTTTCTTTTTTAGAACAAACAAATAGGCATTCTATTCCAATTAGCTATTTTGAAGAGAAAGCTTATCTAATAAAAGAAAAACTTAATCCAAGATTAGATTATTTAGAAATAATTAATAAACTTGTGGAGGTAAATTAATATGAAAAAAACAAAAACAACCAAAAAAAGAAAACAACAAGGAGAAAAAAATAATAAAGCTTTTATAATCATCTTAACAATATTTATTATCTTTATGATTATTAGCTATTTTATTTTAGGATTACTACTAACTGTCTTTATGGGAGTTGGAATTCTAATTATTGTTGGTATTGCTAAATTAGTAGATAGTGTTAAAAATAAGCCGAAGAAAAAGAAAATTGTTAATACTATCTTAATTATAGCTTTACTCCTTGGAATACTGATTATGCTTTTAGGAATCATTTTTATGATCTATATAGCTATCACTGCTAATCCAAAATTTAAAGCTGATCAAATTGATAAAAATGAACCAACTGTTTTATATGATAAAGATGGTAAAGAATTTGCTAAATTAGGTAGTGAAATGCGTGAAAAAGTTACCTATGATGAATTACCAGAAGTTCTAATTGATGCCATTGTAGCTACTGAGGATTCAAGATTCTTCCAACATAATGGCTTTGATGCTCCAAGATTCTTTAAAGCATCCCTTGGTCAATTAGTAGGACACACTGATGCTGGTGGAGCTTCCACTTTGTCAATGCAAGTTGTTAAAAACACCTTAACATCCCGCGTTGCTGTAGGTGTTAACGGTATCGTTAGAAAATTCCAAGATATTTATTTATCAGTATTTAAACTAGAAAAAAATTATACTAAACAACAAATCATTGAGTTTTATGTTAATAACCATGGTTTAGGGGGTAATATCTATGGTGTTGGCGAAGCTGCTAGAGCCTATTTCAATAAAGATGTTAGTGATCTTAACCTTGCTGAAGCAAGCGTAATAGCTGGAATGTTCCAAGCTCCTAATGCTTATGCACCAACCAGTGAAAAAAATATTGAAAATGCCACCAAAAGACGTAACACTGTCCTTTACTTAATGGAACGTCATGGCTATATAACTAAAGAAGAAAAAGAACTAGCTGAAAATGTTAGTATTGCAAGTCTTGTTAACTATGATGAATCAGTAGCAATAACAGGAAGTAATGAATATCAAGGTTACATTGATACCGTTGTATCTGAAGTAAGACAAAAATATAAAGTAAATGCTTATACTGAACCTATGAAAATTTATACCAACTTAGATAGAGAAAAACAAGATGGTGTTAATAGAGTTATGAATGGTGAAAGCTATACATGGATTAATGATGTTATTCAAAGTGGTGTCAGCGTTTTAGATAGTACCACTGGTAAAATATTAGCCGTTGGGGCTGGCCGTAATAGAACTGGCGTTAACACTTTAAACTATGCAACTGGTAACGATATAAAAAGACAGCCCGGATCTACTGCTAAACCACTTTTCGATTATGGTCCATTAATTGAGTATAACAACGCTTCAACTTTTGGATATAACGATGGTAAAGATGATTACCGGATGTTCCTTGATGAACCATATTCATATTCAAATGGTCAAACCGTTAATAACTGGGATGGTAAATTTATGGGTAATATGACAACAAGAAGAGCCCTATCTCTATCCCGAAACATTCCGGCTTTAAAAGCTTTCCAACAAGTTGATAATAAAAAAATAATTGAATTCGTTCAAAAATTAGGAATTGAACCAGAAATTGAAAATGGCAAGATTCATGAAGCCCACTCTCTTGGAGCCTTCACTGGAGTTAATTCACTACAAATGGCTGCTGCCTATGCTGCCTTCTCTAATGGTGGTTATTACAATGAACCATACTCCGTAAGTAAAGTTGTCTTCACAAAAAGTGGTGAAGAAGTTAAACATACTAAAGAGAAAACTAAAGCTATGGAAGACTCTACTGCTTACATGATTACTAGTATGTTAGATGATACTTCAATAACTTATGGTGGGGCCATGGACCGAGTTGCTATGAAAACCGGTACTACTAACTTCCCTGCTAGTACAAGACAAAAACTTGGTATGGCTGATGATGCTATTAGAGATTCTTGGGTTATCGGTTACACTACTAAAACCGTAATTGGAATGTGGTATGGTTATGAAGAAGTAACTAAAGATATGGTTAGTCAAGGGTACTACTGTCACAACCTAGCCGGAACTATTCAACGTGATAAATTATTTACAGCCCTTGCCCATGAAGTATTTGAAAAGAATAAAGAAGACTTCAAAATGCCAGATAGTGTTGTTAAAGTTAATCTTATCGCTGGAAGCAGTGTTGCTAAAGTTGCTAGTGAAGGTTATGGTGGTTCTACTATTACTGAATACTTTAAAAAAGGTCATGAACCAACAGGAAAACAAGACACAACTGCTCTTGCCACTCCTACTGGTTTAAGTGCAACATACAGTGGAAACTCTGTAAAAATATCATGGAATGGTGTTAGTCCAACCACTACTGATAGTGCCTATGGTGACTTTGGATACAATGTTTACTATAACAATACTCTATTAGGATTTACCACTAATACTAGTTATACTTATAATAATCCAAGTAATCCATATGGAACTTATAAAGTAATTGCTACATATCAAAAATTTAATGGTCTAGATAGTCAAGCGACTACCTATGAATTAAAAAAACAAAGTGCTAACTTAAAAATAACTGCTAACACTATCGAAGTAACAAGCTTTAATATAAGTGATATAGTTAATTACATAACCGTTTATAACAATGGTAACAACGTTACTAAAGAAACAAGCAATTGGCGCTTAACAAGTATTTCTGGTCCTGTCTCATCACCTACTATTACAACATTGACTGAAAAAGGAAAATACAGTTTAAAATACAGTTTCACTTATGATGGTGAAACCAAAGAAACCGGTACCATTGTGGTAACCATTACAGGTAATGATGAAGAACCACCTGAACAAGAACAAAATCCATAAAAAAAGAAGCATTAATTATGATGCTTCTTTTCATATTCACAAATATCTTTAAGCCTACATTCAGCACAAAGTGGTTTTACGGCTTTACAATAATATCGTCCAAACAAAACCATCTGCAAATGCCGTTTTCCCCATAATGGCCTATCAATAGCTCGTTTAAGTTTCTTTTCAACCATCAAGACATTATCATCCTCTTTTGCTAGTAAAAGTCGTTTAGAGACCCTTTCAACATGGGTATCAACAGCCATCGCCGGAATATCATAAAATTCACTAAGAAAAACATTAACCGTCTTTCGCCCAACACCAGCAAACTGCTCAAGTACCTTTCTATTTATTGGTACAACCCCATCATACTCATCATCAAGAACTCGTGCAATTTCTTTAACATACATAGCCTTTTTATGATAAGATCCAACTGATTTTAAAATTTTTTCTAAATCTTTTATATTAGCCTCTTTTAATTTAGTAAGACTATCATACTTTTTAAAAAGAACTGGTGTTACCATATTTACTCTTTTATCAGTAGACTGAGCACTAAGAACAACGGCAATTAATAATTCATAATCTTTATCGTAGATAAGTTCACATTTAGGATCTTCAAATAAATAATCCAAATAACTACCTAACTTTAAAACTCTCTCACTCTTCTTCATCATCATCAAACCAGTCATAATCAAATACCTCGACTGGTTCTTTATTCTCCTTCTTATTATTTAATATATGACTAACATCTTCCCTACTTTTAATTCCTTTTTTATCCCAATCATAAAGAATCTTATCAATATATCTAATACTAGAAACACCATTTAAGGTTGCCTCCTTAACCGCTTCAAGTATTAAATCAGTATTAAAATTAGAAGACCATGCCTTAATTACTTCCACTTCACTTGGATTAAGAGTTCTCCCAAATTCCCTTTCAATTGCCGAAAAAATACTAGAATCAACTTCTTTATTAACATTAACAAAGACATCATCAGAAATAAGATCCGCAAACTTCTCATAAAATAAACTTAAATTAATATTTTCTTCAAAAGTCCCCTTCGCATTTTTAAAAGTATCAATTAATAATAACTTTTTATCTGCTAGTCCTGAAATCAATCCCAAAATTTCCTTATTACTCATCCCTAATTCCAAAGCCATCTTTTGAGAATCAAACGGAAAAGACTCCCCTTTATCTTTCAAATACATCAAAAAAATAAACTCTTCTAAAGATATATTTAATAATTTATATTTCTTAAAATACATCAAAGGTACTACAATAATAGCATTTTGTAAAAAATCAATCAATTGTTCCCTTTTCATCTAATTCCTCCTGTAACTTGTAAACTAGTATATATCTTCATCACCTGTAAAAGCAACTGTTTTTTTTCATTATTCACTTCACCATTTAAAAGAGCAAGTTCTAATTGTTTCCATATTTCACTAATTATTGGCCCCTCTTCAATCTTCAAATAATCCAATATATCATGAGTATCTATCACGATATTACTACGTTTATAAATAGGCATTTTCATATAAACTTCTACTATCTTTTTATTATCAATTCCAAGTAATTCTCCAGCCGTTGTACAAACATAAAGACCATATTGATAAAGAGTAGCCATATCAAGTAAATTACACTTCATAGCTAATCTTATGTTTTTCATTAAAGTATGTTCATTTCTAGTAAAAGGATATATAGTATCAACATCTAAACTGGCCCAAACCCCAATCACCTGACTACATGATTTAATATTTTCAAAGCCCTTTAAATCTAAATCATTTACTAAATCTAATTCTTTAATAAGAGAAATGCCTTTTTCTATGTTGTTACTACCAAATATTTTATTAAGTTCTTCTTTTTTTCTATTAAATGATAAATATTTTAATAAATGTTTATTATTTTTAATTCCCAAAATAGTCTCATCTGACAAAGAAAAATCAAGGGTAGTTGCAAATCTAACTGCTCTTAAAATTCTTAACGCATCTCTTTTAAAGGAAACATCTGGTGAAATTACCGTTCTAATTAGTTTATTGTCTATATCACATTTACCATTAAGTAAATCTAAAACTTTACCATTTTTATCCATACATATTGTATTGATTAAAAAATCACGTCTTTTTAAATCCGTTTTTAAATCATCAACATAACTGACTGTATCTGGATGCCTTAAATCCTCATAGTTTTCTTCCTCACGATAAGTAGTTATCTCAAATCTTGTATCTTTAAAATATATAACTACACTACCATATTCAGCATATTGACAACTAGCATTAGGAAAAATATTAATAAGTTCTTTAGGGGTCGCATTAGTCGTAATATCTACATCATTAGATTTAATATTCATTAAATAATCCCGAACAAACCCTCCTACTATATATGCTTCATAGCCATTATTTGTTATTGTCTCTAATATTTTTAAAGTTGTATTTAACATTAAGTATCCTCCATTTTATAGTTCTTAAAGAAAAAAAGCCACTACTGGCTCTTTATTAATTAACTGATTCTTTAAGAGCAGATCCTGCTTTAAATGAAACAGCATTTCTAGCTTCAATTTTAACAGGTTCACCAGTTCTAGGATTACGTCCTTCACGGGCAGCTCTTTTAGAAATACTAAATGTACCAAAACCTACTAGTGGAACTTTATCACCATTAGCTAATGCATCAGTAATAGCTTCAAATGTAGCATCAATAGCACGAGTAGCATCAGCTTTAGTTAAACCAGCTTTTTCTGCAACAGCCTCAACTAATTCTACTTTTTTCATTTTAAAACCTCCTATTTTTTAAGCATATTAAGCATATGTTGCTTACATATTAAGAATAGCATGAAACAATAGTAAAATCAATTGTTTTTCCAAATTATTACAAGATTTTATCTATTTTTATGAATTTGGAATTTTTAGTATTTGTCCTATAACCAGTAAATTAGATGTTAAATTATTTATATTTTTAATATCAAGAACACTAACCCCAAATTGATTAGCAATACTCCATAAGCTGTCACCACTTTTAACAGTATAGTTGAAATAATTAGCATTAGTACTAGAACTAGGAATAATAAGCGTTTGACCAACACTTAACAAATTAGAAGTTAAATTATTAGCTGCTTTAAGTTCAAGTACGCTTATACCAAAATTATTAGCAATACTCCATAAGCTATCGCCTCGTTTTACCGTATAAGTAATAGTTCCCGTATTAGCTGAATCATTAGAAGAATTATTATTGTTTTCTTGATTTGGAATAATTAACACTTGATTTAAACTTAAAACATCACTTTCTAAATTATTTGCCCGTTTTATCGCATCAACTGAAACATTGTACTTTCGAGCAATTGAATATAAATTGTCACCACGTTTTACTGTGTAAGTTGTACTAGTACCAGTGTCAACATTACCGTCATTATTTCCAATTATTGGAATTTTTAAAACTTGGCCAATTGTTAAGGTATCACTAGTAAGGTTATTAGCTTTACGTAAATCAGCCACACTTACTCCATAATTACTAGCAATACTCCACAAACTATCACCACGTTTTACGGTATAGATAGTCTGATTACCAGAATTAGAATTATCATTATTAGTGGTAGGAATCTTTAAAATTTGCCCAATTGATAAATTATTACTAGATAAATTATTATATTCCTTCAACTCAGCAACACTAATATTAAATTTATTAGCAATACTCCATAAGCTGTCACCACTTTTAACAGTATAAGTATTAGATCCACTTGGAGCAATATAAGGATAACCTGCATATTGACTAATTGCTCTAACAACAGCCTCAACATAGTCTAATAAATCATCTTCTAATTTTTTCTGATCATTAGCATTATCAATAAAACCATATTCAACCAATAATGATTGCATCGGATTAGTCTCTCTTATAATATAATAATAATCCTTAGAAGGATCTTCAGGTAAACGTCTTTGATAATACTTACGCATAATCTGACCTTCACTACCAATTGATTCCAAAATATTACGAGCCAAAGTAGAAGTATTACGAAGACCATAGACTACTTCCGCACCTTCGCCACCTCCTGCATTTATGTGGTTAGATATTAATATTGCATTCGGATCTCCATTAAAAGCTTCATTCGCTCTTTTTAATCGATCACTTCTACTCAAATCCTCATCAAAGTCTCTTGTAATCACAGCCGGTACTCCTAATTCTTGTAATCGCTGATACATATAATTAGCAGCTTTTAAAGTTAAATCCTTCTCCTTCAAATCACCACTAACAGCCCCCGGATCGTTTCCGCCATGTGCTAAATACCTTTATGCACGGAACAATAAAATAATTTAAGAAAGCACGTAATGCAAAATAACCTAATCATCATTGAAAAGGTTATTTTTTTTATATATATTAATTACATTTGATATAAAATATCTCTAAATACTTCCAAAAATAGCCGAATTAATGGTATAATTAATATAGATTAAAGTAGGTGGTTCATTTATGGATAATGTAATGTTATTTTCATTATGTATAATCCCTAGTTTAATACTGCTATGGTATGTGTATATAAAAGATAAGGTAGAAAAAGAGCCATTTTATTTATTACTTCTGTTATTTCTTGGTGGAATAATTGCTTGTACGATTTCTATTCTTTTATCTATTTTATCAAAACAATACATATATTTTCTAAATTCAGCTTATACTGATATGAATATATTTCAAATTATATTCAAAGTGTTATTTACAATAGTAATTATAGAAGAAGGATCTAAATGGATAATTAACTATATAACAATATGGCGAAATAAAAACTTTAAGCATATTTACGATCCGATAGTCTATTGTACCTTTGTAGCTATTGGATTTGCGACATTAGAAAATATTATTTATGGCGTCACTTTTAGTTCGCACGGAATTACACCTATTATTATGAGAGGTTTTATATCAGTTCCTAGCCACGCAGTATTTGGAATATTTATGGGATATTATTTAGGTATTTCTAAAAATGCTTTAATGTATAATAAAATTAAACAATCCAGAAAATATAGATTATTAAGTATTATCGTTCCAATTTATTTGCACTTAGTTTATAACTTATTTTTGGTGAAAAAAAATTTTATTATGTATTCATTATTCATTATTTACATTATAGTTATATATATAATGGCCTATAAAAAAATTAAAAAACTTTCTTCCGTACATGAAAATTTATCACAAAAAGAAAAAGATATATCTTAATTATTTAGGTATATCTTTATTTCTTTGTTTTTTTCTATATATATCAATTCTTGGCTCTAAGTTATCATAATTATTTAATGGTTTAAACAATTCGTATGCATCAACATCTAGTGCATTAGCTATTTTTTCTATGGTACCAATAGTTGGACTATATCTACCACATTCAATAGCACTAATGTATCTCACACTTAAATCAGTTAACTCTCCTAATTTTTCTTGGAAATAACATTTTTATATCTATAATATTTTATATTTTTACAAAAAACGCTCCATAGTTTCATAATATCACCAAATACTTCTATATACATATATAATGGTAATATTTTTTGAATTATTCACTACGAAGCATATAGCCCACTATTTTTTTTCTAAATAGCCATTGACTAATTTTTCTATTCCTTTAACAGTTCTTAATTGTGATCTATCTATTCTAGTTGGTTGAATATTAATACCGTAATCTTCTAATCTTGAAAACAGTTCAATAAAGGCGTAAGAATCTAATAATCCACTTGCAATTAGGTCTATGTCTTTTTCATAAACACCTTCATCTTCACATATTTCATATAATAGTTTTAGTATATTAATTTTATTATCTATCATAATTCACTTAACGCCTTTCTATCTATCTTTCCATTTTGATTTATTGGTAATTTATCAATTATTTTAATTGTTTTAGGCATCATATAAGCCGGTATATATTTTTCAAGTTCAGATCTTATATAATTGACATCTTGTATATTATCTACTACAACAAATGCTTTTATTGTTTTAACAACTAAATTATCATTATATTTTACAACAACAGCACATTCCTTAACACCTTTAATTAAATTAATGTTGTATTCAATATCATTTAATTCAATACGATAACCTTTATACTTAATCTGACTATCTTTTCTACCTTTGCAATATAATTTCCCATTTTCAAGATATCCAATATCTCCGGTTTTATAACAATTTATATTATTTTCTTTATAATATCCACCTACATAATTACCTAAATATCCACCGAATACACTTTTACCTTTTAAAACTATTTCGTCATCTATTATTTCAATTTGAGTTGCAAAAGTTCTTACTTCCCCAACAGGTAGTAATTGCATATTATCCACCATTTCTTTTGTAATTAAAATGGCTGATACTGCTGATGTTGCTTCCGTTGGCCCATAAGCATTTATAATTTTCAAATTAGGGAATGCTTGAAATATTTTTTGCACTGTCTTTACTTCTAATTGTTCCCCACAAAAATATACACATTTGAAGTTTGGATATTTCTTTGAATTAAATTCTTCATTTAATAAACATAATTTCATAAATGTTGGTGTCATAACAGCAACATCAATTTCAGACATCAAATTAAATATTTCGTTATAATCTTCTTGAATATCACTATCAAGAGCTATTAATGTGTGTCCGTTGCATAATGAATAATATAAATCAGCAACACTTAAATCAAAACTAAAACTTGCTTGATTTAAAACTTTAACATCTTTATAATCGCATAAAGGTTTTAAATTAGAAATCCAATCAATAAAATTATTTAGATTTGTTTTAGAGATAGGTACTCCCTTTGGAACACCTGTACTTCCAGAAGTAAATATCATATATACTGTATCATTTTTATTTTCTTTTATATCACAATTTTCATATTGTTTTAATTCTTCTAAACTAAAACAATCTACCTTTTCTAATGATACTTTATTATCAGTTAAAACTAATGAAGAATTTGTTATATCAATTATTTGTTTAACTCTATACAGTGACGTGCAAGATCCAACAGGTACATAAGTTCTATCAGCAAGAATACAAGCTAATATAGAGATAACAACACTAATGTTTTTATGTCCATATATTATTACAGGCGAAATTCCTTGTTTTTTTAAAAGTTGTGCATAACTATATGCACAACTCCATAATTCTTTATAGGTTATACACTCATCATTAACCTTATAAGCTATTTTATTTGGATTTAGTTCTACTATTCTTTCTATTTTGTTTATCATCTTTATCATCTCTTATTTGGTCTTTTGGTATTAGTGCATAATCATACATAACAGCCGAATGATTATCTAATATTAATTCTTTATATAATTCTTCATTTGTAAGTCTATCAATTACTATTCTATATACTTGTGATAATCTAAAATACTGATTGCCTTCTTTTCTAAAATGGTGGTTTTCTTCTACCAACTTATAACGGCAAGGGAATTCTCTCTCACTTCTTAATTCACCGCATAATTCGCCATTTTCACACCATACAAGAATCTGAATATCTTGATCTGTATTATTTTTGAATCTATAATCAACATTGTTATAGCAGACTGATGTACCTGTACCAAATGGCACTCTTCTTCTTTCATCAGGAAATAATGCATCCGAATGATGATGTAATTCCGTCACTTCTAATGGGCTATTTAAAACTAGCCAATGTATCATATTAGCCATTTGACATAACCCGCCACCATATCCAGATGTCATACCTTTTCTACCAATTACAAGACCTTCCTTATAACCGTATTTTTTCCCTGTTGGGCCTACTGTACTCCAATAAGAAAATGTTTCTCCGGGATGTATAATTATTCCATTAATTTTATTACAAGCTAACATAATGTTCGTTACCTTATTCTCTTGTAATTTTAAATCTACTCCTGCTAACTTTCTAATTAGAATTGAACTATGGCTTTTTACTATATTAGGTAATTCTTTATTAGAATGTGTTTTAGCGATTTTTTCTTTACTGATTATGTTTTTAATATGTCTTAACATAATCTCTTTTTTTACTGAAATTTTATAAGTCGTTGGACTTATATCACAAAAAAGTTTTCTTCCCATAATTATCTCACCACTCACATTACTAAAGATGTTTCACCTTAGAAATTATTATAACATACTGACGAACAAAAAAATACATATTTCATAAAATTGTAGAAGTATTTAGCCTTTTTCTTTTGGCCGTAAATTGTAAAAATTCCGAATTTTGGTTATAATTATAATGGAAGGTGTTTAAATTGGAATATATTATTAAAAATATTAATGATTTTAATAAAGACGATATTAACAATTTTTATGATAAAATACCTAAACTAAAAAAAGATAAAATTGATAAATATAAAAATTATGATACAAAAGTTAGATCAATAGTTGGGGAAATGCTTTTAAAGGAGTTATTAGTAAAAAATAATGTATCTTATAATAGTTTAGATTATTATATTAATGAGTATGGTAAGCCATATTTAAAAAACATCAATATATTTTTTAATATTAGTCATTCTTTTGACTATGTAATTACTACAATATCAGATAAAGATATTGGAATCGATATTGAAAAAATTAGAAAAACACCTTTAAATATAATTAACCAATTTGCTACCGAAAAAGAAAAAACATATATACTATCAACTAACAATAATATAGAAGAAAGAATTTTTAAAATATATACATTAAAAGAGGCTTATTTTAAAATGTTAGGAACTAATCTAAATAATATATTAGAAGTAGAATTTACAATAAAGAATAATAATATCTACTGCAATGATGAAAAAGTAAAAATGGGATTTATAGATGACATAAAAGGATACATAATAGCATATTGTGAAAAAATATAAGCATTTATTTTTAATAATCCCACTTATAGTTATTACTTTTATATCATTATATTTTTACAATATCTATAAAAGCAAATATTTACTCGGTACAATATATAAAGATATAAATTATTTTGAATTAATAACTGAAAATGATAATATATACAGATTTAACTATAATAGTGATTATGATATTGGAGACAATATTAAAATTAAATACAATAAACAACTAAATGATTTTAAATATATTCAAGCAATAAATATTAAAGATATTGATAAAGAAAATATAAAACCGCAATATGATAATCAAGCATTAAAGATATTACAAGATATGTCTTTGAATGAAAAGATTGGACAACTATTATTAGTTAGAGTACCAGAGACAAATAAAATAGAGACAATCAGCAAATATAATATTGGTGGATATATTTTGTTTCAAAGAGATATAGATAACAAAACGAAAGACGAATTAATTAATGAAATTAAATTATATCAATCAACATCAAATAATTCATTATTAATAGCAATAGATGAAGAAGGCGGTATAGTATCAAGATTAAGTTCTAATAAGAATATTGTTAATTTACCTTTTCAATCACCACAAGAATTATTTAAAATTGGTGGATTTGAAAAAATAAAACAAGACGCTATTATTAAATCTAATCTTTTAGAAGAATTAGGGATCAATGTTAATCTAGCACCCGTTGCGGATATTTCTACAAATCCAAAATCCTATATTTATGAAAGAAGTTTTGGTAAAGATAAAAAAGAAACATCTAAATTTATTAAAACTATTTTAGAAACACAAAATAAGAATGTATCTTATGTACTTAAACATTTTCCCGGTTATTCTGATAATCTAGACACACATACAAGTATAGCAATAGATAACAAATCATATAAAACAATTAAAAATAATGATTTTGTACCTTTTAAAGTTGGTATTGAAAATGGAGCTAATGCTATATTGGTATCACATAATATAGTATCAAATATTGATAACAAGCCGTCATCTCTTTCAAGAAATATACACAATATTTTATTAAGCTTTGACGGAATAATAATAACTGATGATCTATCTATGAGTACGATAAAAGGATATAACACCAAAACACCTTATATTGATTCCATATTGGCTGGTAATAATATATTAATAGTATCTAATCATGTATCAGCATACGAAGAACTATATAATGCCATTATAGAAGATAAAATATCTGAAGAATTAATTAATAGATTAATATTAAAAAATATTCAATTTAAAATAAACTTAAATTTATACAAATAAAAAAGAGCTTGAGCTCTTTTTTTAAGTTTCTTATAAGTTGTTGTTTATATCATTATTCTTTTTTTTATTTTGTAAAGGTGTGCTTTTTTTCTTTTTTAGAACAATGATTACTATTACTGCTGCAATTATTACAGCAATACCAACAGCTATTAACATAAGAAGTGTACCATTTCCTTCTTGGAAGTTAACTATATTTCCGTCGCTTTGACTAACAACCAACTTACTATCTAATTTTTCGTTTACAATTAGATAATCAGAGTTGTGAGCAATTTTAAATTCATAATATCCGTCTTTTGATTTTTTAACACTTGTATCAACAACACAGAAGTCTTTTGTAGATTCGTTATATACATATACATAAACATTATCATTTAGAACTTTATCTACATCATCAGTTGCTTTTACTCTTATTAATGCCTTACCTGGTAAATTACCATTGTCTGGGAAGTTTACAACTATTCCGCTTGATACTAACTTATTAATATCTTCATTGCTTGATACGTTATCAACAGTCATACTAATATCAATAGTTTTTGGATCGTCTATATCTCTACCATTGAATACTATTTGATTGTCTTTATAGTTAATAACTAATTTCTTATTTTTACCTTTAATTGCATTAAATAATTCTTCATTAATTAATGTATTAGAATTAGCATTGATTGTAATTTCGCTACCACTTGGAGCATTATATAATTTAGTTAATACATCTGAATTTATATCTTCATTATTATAAATAAAAGTTGTTTCTGTTCCGTCGCTAATTTCTATTGTAGAATTGAAATCAAATTTTTCAGTATCATTTCCACCATCTTTGCTATAAGCTGTTGAACTCTTTGGTGTAAATATAATAGTACTTGTTAATGAATAGGTTCCACCAACAGTTGAAGAAGGAATTTCAATATAAGGTTTTGTTGATAGATCTTTTGCATAAACAGTAAATGTTTTTCCGTCAGTAGAAGTAAATACTAATTTTAAACTATTTAATTTTTCACTTGTTTGAACGTTAAGATATACTTTATCACTTACTTTTGCTGAAGTACTACCAAGTGAAATACTTGTTAAACTAACCTTTGCAACAGGTTGTTGTGTTCCGCCATTATTAGTCTCTTTTGCAACAACAGTTAGGAAACTATTAAATGCGTATGTATTAGATCCAGATGTACTATATTGTTTTGTAAATGTCGTATTATCGCTATTTCTCCCCACTAACAATACATCGCTAACTGAATATGTTGTAGTAACAGCTGAATTTGGTATTACTATGTAAGGATTACCAGCAATATCTTTAACTTGTGCTGTAAATGTTGTACCATTTCCACCTTTAAATACAATAGACACAGCCGAATTACAAGCACCACTTGTACCAACCGTAACATTTACTTTATCACCTTGTTTTGCACTCGTAGATCCTAGTGCAAAATTTTGAAGATAAATTATATTATCTGTTGCACTTGCATTTGCACTTGAAGCGTTGGCGTCAGACGCGTTAGAGTCAGACGCATTAGAATTTGACGCATTAGAATTTGACGCATTCGAATCTGAAGCTTCACCAGCAGCGTTAAATAAATAACCCTGAATTGATGAAAGCGTACCGTAATTTAATTGGTATCCGACAAATATTCCAATAACGAATATTATAACACCACTGACAGCAAGTTTTATAACTTTGCTTTTAAATTTGTCCATAAAAGTTCCACCCTCCCATATCTTCGTTTCTAATTATATATTATTTCGACATTTTTTGCAATAAATGTGTGCTATTTTTCAGAACAAATACTTCTATAATGTAATGCCATTAATAACCAGAATATTGGCGTCACTATAACTAACCATAAATTAAAGAAGTCTTGAATTAAATAACATACCATTGTAATTAATAAAACCGCTGAATAACTATTCATTCTTTTAATACCATTTTTTAACTGGAAGAATATAAATGCTAGATAATTTATTAAACCAACTATACCAACATTAATAATCATAGTTAAGTAAACATTGGCTGCTGTATCATTTAAAGTTAATGGCCCAATAGCAGCAATATCAGAAGTATATTTAGCCATAAATCTAATTGCAAATGTATCCGGTCCAGATCCCAAAATTGGATATTGTGGTATTAATGTAAATGCCCTTTTCCACAAGAATATTCTATAAGTACCAAAATCATCATCAAAATTTCCGTGTAATAATTCGTGCATTTCATATAACATTCCATCTTTGAAATTGACAAAATATAATACTAACAAAGCAAGTACACCACAACCAAATATTCCTAAATAAAAATATTTGATTAGTTTTTTATTATCGGAAAAATCATATTCTACTTTTTTATTAAATAAGTATGCTAAATAAACAAGAATAACACATACGATTAGGAATAATACTACAATGTAATTAAATTGAAAATATAGTCCTAATTTATGTAAATCATAATGATACTCTGGATTTAAAATTACATTTATACAATACGACATTAAGACTGTTGCCAACATTACTAAAAATCTTGAAAGTCTTTTATTATTAGCAATTATAAATGGGAAAATTATAACTAATGTTCCAAAAAATGCAACTTTACCACTTTGAACGTCTATTATTCCAATTATGAAAAATCCCATTAAAATAGATATTATGTGTAATACTTTTTCCCACTTCTTGTTATCTTCTAAAAACACGTAAGCACTAAACGAAACAGTTAATAATATACAATACATTGCTGATATGAAATCAACATTTCCTATTGTTCCCATAAAACTAACATTATGAGTTCCTATTCCGTCTTGATACATATTAAATGGATTAAACCCAACATATTGTAAAACTTCTATTAAACTTATTAATATTGAAGAAATAGAAAAATAAGTAATATATCTTTTTTTAAACTTTGCAAACAATGAAACACATAAAAAAGATAATGTATATAATGACATTGCAATAAGTCCTTCGCCTCTACCTACCCCCATAAACAAATCATATTTATTAAAAAAAGGCGAGCTAAAGCAAGATACAACATTCACAGCTAAAAATCCTACTGCTAACCATTGAACAATTGTAAACTTTGTACTTTTAAAAATATTTACTTTCTTAAATATTAAAAAATAAAGAATCACAAGAATATTTATACCAATATATGTAGTTGCTATCGTCACATAAGAATACCATTTACATTCAAGTATGTGAAAGAATCCTGTTTTATCAACTATTAAAGGAAAAACTAATATCATAACAAAAATATAAATGTCAGCTATAACTTCTAAAATTGTTTTTTCTTTTTTTAGTAAATCTTTCATATTTTTTTAAGCTCCCTCCTATTCTATCTTATTATAACATAGAATAGAGAAAATTTTATCTATAGTTTTACAATTTTAGAACAAATACTTCTAATTATGATTGCTTATCAAATCGTAATTATTTTCCATTAATGAAATTACATCTTCAATATCTTTTAAACACTTTAATATTTTATTATCTAATTCTTCAATTTTTTTATTATGTTTCTCTATTTTTTTCTTTTGAAAGAAATAAGATTTATTATCTATTAAATGTTGTTTTTGAATTTCGTATCCTTTTATTTGATAACTAACTAATCTAATCTAATTTTTAGAATTTTCATTTTCATATAACAAACTCAAATCTAATAGTTTTTTAATAATTAAATCATCTTTAGTTATTTCTTCTATATTTATACTTTTAAAAACGATAATAAATTCATTACTTATATGTCTATTAAGAATTTAATAAATAATGATGTATTACAAAATTTATATGGTAATAAAACTACTAATAAAGAACAGGCATTATCTTATAATGAAAAACTAAAAAAATGATATTATTAACAACACTTTAGATTATATATGCGAAAATATTATTGTTGATATAAATAATAATATTAGTAAGCTAAAAAAGAAATATGAGGAATTGACTAGCATAAGTTAGTCTTTTTTTATGCTTTTTAAAGGGGGTAAATTATAGATATAATAAATAAATTAAAAGAAATTAGTAATTATACTGCTAATAATGAATTTGATAAAATTAAAACTACTACGCTAAATATAGAGAAAGAAATTTTGGATAATTACAAAAGTAATATGGATTTTAAAAGATTATAAACATTTTGAGTATCCGGCGCTTTTTCAAAATAATTATAATGATATTTATAATTTGTTTGTTAAAGCTATGTATGCAGACGGTTATAAGGTTAAATATTGTGATAATTTAGATACTAAATTTTCTTATGATAAAGACGATAAAACTATTTATATAAAAAATAGTTTAAATAATCAAATAAAAATATTTTCACTATTAGATGTTTATGTTAATGAACTATCTAACAATAACTTTGAAAAAGACTTATTAAAGCACGTTATAAGTAAAGGAATCGGAATTGATGATGGGTTTGATGATAAATATAGTCTAATAGATTGGTATAAGAGAACTGATATTAAGAGGGTTGATAAAACATTAAAATTGATATCTTCAAAAGGTCGTAGATTTGTTGATAATTTCAACAGATTTTTTGATATGGAAAAAAATATTATACTTATGAAAATATTAATTTATATGATGATTATAACTTAACAATCTGATGAATAGTTTTTTAATTCTAGAGTAAGTATGTACTAATAGTTTTAAATTTTTACTCAAAACTATTAATCTTTTTTTGTATATGAATAATTAAATTTAATTATTCATAGTCTTAATTAGAATAAAGGGGGGTTAAATGGAAAAAAAAGTTAATTATATTATAGAAAATAAAATTATAACTAATGTTGAAAATGAAGAAAATTTTATAGAACTATTTAATAAAAAATTGGCTACAATAATTTTAAACCTTGAAAATGAATTAAGGGGCTGTAATTCCCATTAAAGCGCATTATAATTTGATTATAGTATTACAGCGCTTTCAATGTATATGAAAGGAAAATGCGTATGTTGGAAGATCAAGGAAAGGTGGTAAGTAGTAGTTTTAGTAATACAGAAATTTTAAATGAATATAATATTGATAATGTGTCTAGTGATGATTACCTAGAAACAATAGAATTTAAAACAATAAAAAGATTATTAAGTGAAGATAATTTAGAATATATGACAGATTATTTGCGAACATTATTAAAAGTATCTAAACCTAATAATCATGGTTGTTTTAGAAAGAATGGTCTTATAGGATCATATCACACACCGGGAAAACGTGGTATTATCTATGTCAGATTATCACAAGAAGATTTAGATAGAGAAAAAGGAAATGTAAGTAAAAGTATCTTGAATCAGTTATTAATGTTATTAACGTATTGTAATGACAAAGAAATTGAAGTTATAGGTATTTTTTATGAAGAAGATATAAGTGGTAGCGACAGAACACGTGAAGAATGGAATAAAACACTATTATTCTGTGAACTTGGTAATACTGATGTTTATGTTTGTAAAACACAAGCTAGATTTGCAAGAAGTATTGAATTCGTAGAAAAGTATTTACATAAGAAATTTATAGAATGGAATATTAGATTTTTAAGTATAGTTGATAATATTGATACTTATAACAAAGGTAATAAAAAGTCTAGTCAAATAACTGCTATGGTAGATGAATGGAAAATTGAAGAACAATCTATCAATACAAAGAAAACTTTGAGAGCTAAAAATAACGCAGGACAGTGGACGGGATCCTTTGCTCCTTACGGATATACTGAAGATCCAGACGATATGTATCATTTAATAGTTGATGAAGAAGCAGCTAAAGTTGTAAGAGAAATATATTCTATGTATGCTAATGGTATTGGATATTATAAAATTTGTCAATCACTTAACGAAAGAAAAATCCCAACACCTAGTAGATACAAAAAATTACAAGGATCCAAATTTGTATGTCCGCAATATCCAAATGGGGCTGAATTTTGGAATTTGGATACTATAAGAAAAATATTACTTGATGAAACTTACGATGGGCTTTTAATCCAACATAGAACAGAAAGAATTGCATATAACATAAAAGGTTATAAAAAAATTCCAAAAAACGAACAATGTATAATTGCTTGTGCCCACGAAAGAATCATTGATCCAGAAACTTCTAAATTAGTACGTAAGAAATTCGCTGATCGCAAAACTAAAATTGATTTAAGTAATGCTAGAAAAGACGCTAAAGAACTTATTAAAGCAATACAAAACAATTTAAAAGATTATGAAACACCAGACGATAAATTATTAATATTAAATGAAGCAATTAATAATTTAGAAAATAGTTTAATAGGATCTGATTTAAAAAATATTTCATTAAAATATGATACATTAAGAGAAAAAACATTGTCTCTTAATAGTGAATTGTATTCAATAATTATGGAACAAATAGATGTACTTACTACAACTACAAGCAGAGCTCGTCCTGGTAAAAATGGCGAAGTACATTTATTTAGTAAAAAAGTATATTGCGGTGTTTGTGGTAAATCTTTTCAAAAAATTTTATGTAAGTCTGGCCCAAGAAAAAATTACTTTATGAAACCTTATTTACATTGTAGAAATCATAGACACGCTGGCAGATTAACTTGTGATAATATCAGTTATATTAGATATGAAGTACTAGAAGAACTTGTTTTAAATGAAATTAATAAAATGATAGATAAATATGCTAATCAAAAAGAATTAGAAAAAAACTACTACAAAAAAAAAGCTCAAAGAGATTATGAAAAAGATTTAATAATCTTGCAAAAAGAAAAAGAAGAAATTAATAAAAAAATTAGCAAGATTAATGAACGCTTTGCTTTGTTATATGATGATAAAGCTGACGGCATAATATCTGCTAATGAATTTGTAATGTTAAAAAATAAATATCAATATGATATTAATAATTTCAATTCAAGAATTGATGAGATCAATAAAGAGATTAACGAATTAAGAGGAAAAGAAAATACTATTGAAAACGAAAAAAGTGTATTAGAAAAATATACTGAACAAGGTATTAAACATATTGAAAAGTTAGATAGATTTACTATTGATCAGTTAATTTCTAAAATCATAATAGGAAAAAAAGACGAAAACAATAATCGTCCTATTAAGATATTCTGGAATTTTACAATTTAATGTACCGTGCATAAGATTATCTGCCATGTCCAGCATCTACAACAACACCAGATATTCTTCTATCCATCACAATTATCACCTCTCTACATTAAAATATGAATCATATCATCACTTTGACACAAAAAAACTTCATCCCTAAATGAAGTTTTCAAAAAATCTATTCATGACAAGAAGCTTGCACCGCTGTAATAGCTACCACACCTACAATATCACTTACACTACAACCTCTAGACAAATCATTAACCGGATATCTAAGTCCTTGCGTAACTGGTCCATAAGCCTTCGCCCCCGCAAGTCGCTCTGTAATTTTATAACCAATATTACCTGCATCCAAATCAGGAAAAACAAGTGTATTAGCCCGTCCTGCCACCTTACTATTAGGCGCCTTAATCTTCGCTACACTAGGAACAACCGCAGCATCAAACTGCAACTCCCCGTCCATTAAAACATCTGGATATTTTTCTTTTGCAATCTTAACCGCTAAACTAACCTTAGAAACATCACTACATTTACTAGACCCCAAAGTTGAATGCGATAAAAAAGCAACATAAGGCTCCTTCTCCACCAAAAGTTTAAATGAATCAGCACTACATTTCGCAATCTCACTAAGCTCTTCACTACTAGGATTTTGATTCATTCCACAATCAGCATAAACAAATGCACCCTCTTCACCATAAGGACAATTATTAATCTCCATCAAAAAGAACGATGAAGCCTTACTAACAGCCGGTGCCGTTTTTAAAATTTGCAACGCCGGTCTTAATGTATCTCTACTACTATGATTAGCCCCTGCTACAACCCCATCCGCTTCATGCATTTTCACAAGCATATTAGCAAAAGCTAAATAATCATTCATCATAATATTTCTCGCATCATCCATTGAAATATTCTTATGCTTCCTAATCTCATAAAACTCACTAACCACATCATCAAACTCATGATAATTAATAGGATCAATAATCTCACACATACTAACATCAATTTTATTTTCTAAAGCAAGCTTTAACACTTCATCCCGCTTTCCAATCAAAATAATATTGGCAAATTCTTCCTTCACGACCACACTTGCAGCCTCTAATACCCTTAAATCATCAGACTCCGGTAAAATAATTGTTTTAACATTTTCCTTAGCCCGTTCTTTAATTCTATCAATAATCATCACAATTCCTCCTACTCATATTTAATACTATCTATAACATACTCCCCATTCTTTTTTAAAAACGAAAAAGTAACCGTCTTTAATTTATCTTTAATCACCTCATACACACTAGAAACCATAATTTCATTATCTACTCCAGTATAACTAGTAACTACATTTCGATTATTCTTATAATCATCATAACTACTAAAGACAATTCTTTCATAACCACCATCTTTAATCACCGTTTTAATAAATGCCAATTTCTCCTTAACAATCCATTTAGTATTATACCCTTCACTAGAAACCATAACCCCATAGGGTAATAGCTCCAAATCACTAGAATTCTTATAAATAAACTTCTCCTGACTCTTAACATATTGATACAACAACACATCATCCCGTTTCAAATCTCCAAGAAAAACATCATCATCACCAAAATACTTTTTTAAAGTCGTCTTAACCTTTTTTAAAGAAACTTCCTTATTCGCATAATCACAACAACTCATCACTGCAAACAAAGTTTTATTAGCTTTCGAAAAATTATTAACATCATCAACTGGGAAAGCAAAAGCCAAATAATTATTCAAATAACTAACCTTATCCGCTATATCAGTATAATAATTTGAATACTCGCCACTATCAAGTTCCCTAGCATTCTGACTACTATCACTTTTCTCTACATTACTTTTCCCATTATCACTTTTCAAATAAACACCAACACCTATCAAGCCTAAACTAACTATAATTAAAACTAAACTTATTTTCTTCAATATTATCACCTCTAATAACAGTTATATTTACTGCAAGAAAACCGAACATTACTATCTTTATGAGAAGTACAATTACCAGCCATATCACAAATCTTATGTTCAAAGCCCATCACCGGACATCCACTAGCCAAAATATCATATCCTGTTAAAGCTCCATTATAACTACCTGTTGCCGCTGGATTATTAGGATTAGCCTTATCCCATGACCTTGCCGTTCTAAGCCCTAACCCAGACACTGCATCAGAAAACTTAATAGTAAGAACTCCTCCATAACCAACTCCCCATGGATCACCACAGCCAATATTCATAGCCGTATAAACAGGGGGCGTCCAATCAATTAAAATTGGCATATCAAGAACATTACTATAATTACCTGCAAGATCAATAACCCGATACTTACTCTTCAAATTAATCTCATTAAATTTATATTTAGAAAGATTCTTCTCCGTTTTCCATCCGCTACCATTATTATATTGCACTTCACTAACTCCACTAAAATCATCTTTAGGATAAAGATATCGATAAAGCGCTTTCTTACTCCATGTTCCAATCTTATGTTCCTTCATAGTATCAGTATAAAGAAGTTTCCCTGTAAGCGTTGGCTTAACCTTATCAATTTTAATATTCGTCTTAGAATAAAGAGAACATTTTCCTTTTTTACTACAAACCCTAACATAAAAATCCTGATTCATATTAGTGTTAAAAACATCTGACTTAAAAGTATTAACCGCCGAATTATCATAACTATTCCATGTAAAATTATCATAACTATATTGCCAGTATCCTATATATTTACTATCCGTTTCTGTCTTAAAACTAACATCATAAACAGCATTAATCCATTTTCCATCATTTGGATTAGTAATAACAGGCCTCATTGGCACCATATTATCTTCAATATCTTCTTCCATAAAATAAGAATAAATAGAAGACATCTTATTAAATGTTATCGTATCACTACCATCTTTATACTGGGCTATCACCTTAATTCTATAATTACCAACTTCATTTAGCGTAATAGAAAACTCCCCTTTATAATCAACATAATCACTCTCTTTATAACTCACATCATCTTTATAAATAATATACCGATACTTATAAAAAGAAACATCATCTGTATCCGTTATTTTAATCTTAACTACAATTGGCTCTGTTGATACCTTCTCATTAGGATTAAAAATAATATCTGAATATCTACTATGATAATCAGCACAACTAAGCACAACCCGATAAGAATAATTCTTAGCATCAAGCTTTTGCACAATAACCTTACTACCACTAAAACCACACTTAATATTCTTAAGATCTTTAACATCATCAATATACTTATTATCAATAAGTTCTTTTAATGTAACAAACGTTGTATCAGATATCTCCTTAGGTAATTTACTTCTATAATCAGCAAAATAATCCTTAGCCGCCAACACAATCAATGATTCCTGCTTTTTATAATATTCACTGGAAGTTCTCTTTAAAAGAAAAGAAACCGCTCCATAAGAAATACCAAAAAGAAGTCCAAGTATTATAATTGTTGCTAACAACTCAATCAATGTAAATCCCTTTTTATTCATAAAATCACCTCTATCTACTATCTATATAATAACAAAAATTAGTAACAAAAAAAAGCCCAACACCGAAATAATTATACCTTCTTTTAATCCCTTCGCTTGATAATTTATTACAATATCATGTACCCCCTTTTTAACCTTAAACCCAATAAAGTCTTTATTAATTGCTATATATTTAACCTTCTTATTATCAACTTTAATTGTATACCCATCATCATATGGAATAGATAACTTTAAATAACCATCACTATTAACATTAACCTTACCATAAATATTATCCCCTTTTGTCTTTTCTTTTTCAATTATTAAAGGATCAACTGTATATTTAATCTCTTTTAAATTATTATAACTATATTTAGCCACTTTAATATCTTTAATCTTAAATTTCTTTCCTATAAACTCTACATCTACTTCCCCATCTTGAGGAACTATTGAATATTCAAAATAATAATTATTATTATGATACTTCCATTCCTTACATGTTAACGTATTTAAAACACCATTAATCATAATCTTTAAATCACCATCTTGGCACATACTATCATTAATAACTTTAAATCTTATCAACAAAATATCTGAATCATTCACATCATTAACCTTAAACTTCACCTTATTTCCCTTTTTAGCATTCACTAAATAACTATAATTATCCTTCTTAATTACAACATTCTTACTATTCAAAAAATCATAATCATTAAAATTATCATCAATTTTCTTCTCATACACAAAATTTTTATTATAAGGAACAATTGCATAATTTAAATAAGCATCAACCTTCTCAAAATAATTAAGACTATTATATTCATTTTCCCCCATTATTTTATCAGTAACATACCCGACACTCAAAACATCATCATTTGCATAAATACCATCTTTAATTTTATGGTAACCAATCAAATCGCCATTAAGCAAATACTTATTTCCCATATAAAAATGATAAAAAATATTATTAGTATTAGTAAGCATTCCATAACTTCGATACATAAATTCATTATTAATTCTCTTATTATAAAAATCTTTATAATATGGATTAGATAATGACGAATAAACACTACTAGTATAATAATCAGCATCATAAACATAATTAGATTTATCAAGTAAATTTCCCTGATCACTTATTCTATAAAAACTCTTATCATAATCTAAAAGCCACATAACTTTTTTAGAAGAATTATCATAATCAAGACTTTTATAATAGTCCCTCTTAATAAAAGAATCATTAAAATTAAAACATAACATCATGGCTAAACCAAATCCCACTAAATAATACTTTATCCATTCCTTATGATATTTAATTACTATAAGAAAAATAACCATATCAACTATAAATAATAAATATAAATAATTAGCAGTTTTCACAAAATAGAAAATATTAGTAATAATTATAATAAAAACTAAAATAGCTATTCCCTTAAATTTAAAATCATTATTATACTTATCCAAAAATAACGTAATAACAAAAATTAAAAGAGGTAAAAAAGGAATAAACGCTTTTCCATTTAAATACATTCCCCCATTTAAAAGATAATTAAACAAAGGAAATACTAAAATAATCGTTAAAATACTACACAAAATCTTAATATTTTTATTCTTATTAACACATCCCCAATATAAAGAAAATAACAAAACAGCAGATAATCCAATTGTATAAGGAGAATAAAAGAGTTGATCAACCTTAATACTTGGAATTAACAATCCTAATTTATTAATCACAATATTCGTCTTAGTTCGCCCACTTAACAAACTTAAAAAAGTAGGCACTAACAAAAAAGCTGATAATAAAACACTTTCCACAAAAACAAATAACAACTTACCTGCCTTCTTATTATCACATCCACTACTAAAATATTTATAAACACCATAAATGAATAATGCTAAAAGGCCCCCAATACTAAAATAATAACTAGTTAAAATCATTAAGACCATACTAATTAATAACATCCTCACCTTACCACTCTTAAAATATTTATCTAACGAAATAAAAGCTAATAATAAAAATGGCATATAATCAACAAACATAATATGACGATGTAAATGAAAAATAAAAGGTGTTGCCAAAACAAAAAGCAAAGATCCTATAAAACTCATCTCACTTGAAAACTTATCCCGTAAAAATATATACATTAAAATAACACTAACAATTAAAACTATTACCATACTTAACTGCATATAAATAACCATTGGGATAAAAGGAAGTAAATAAGATATCATAATAATTGGATTAAAAAGACCATAATAAGAGAAATTAAAAATATTTTGACCACTTCCTATATTAAATGCCAAACTAGGAAAAAAATTAAATGTATCATAAAATAATTTTCGAAAATAATCTGGAAATATCATATGTTGATTAACATAATCTTTCATTGATCCAAAAAGATTCGTAAAATTAACCATCACTAAAATTAAAATTATACTAATCAACACAAGATAGCAAATATTTTTAATATCTTTTTTATTTTTAAACATAAATAATCCCCCTAACTAAAATTAATATCACTATTAATAGGTACCACCTGAATAAAAGTATTACCATCATTCACTTTAATTCTACTACCATCACTATAAGTATAACTAGTCTTACTACTTCTACTACCCTTACTCCATCTGATATTTCTTAAATAACCATTAGTAATATAATAGCCATCGCCACTTGAAACCGTATCAACATCATACCGACCATAACTATCAAAAACTCTACTATTAACCCTCATAATAATAATATTTTTATAGTGATATCCAATGCCACTATCACGGTCTTTATGAACCCTACCATTCATATATCTTACATAATATTTATTCTCACTATCATATTTATAACTTCGACTTTGATGATAAGAATAATACATCGTAATATCATTAGCCACCATACTATCACTACTACTATTTAAATTAACCTCATCTCCCGTATAATCTAAATTTTGATAATTACTACTAGTAAGAGAATATCCTAAATTCTTAGCCCCTTCATAAAGTTTATCTAAATTAGTAAATACATTATGTGGTGCTCGGTAATTTCTATCCCGATAAAAATAATTATTATAAAGACCATTAATATTATTAACTCCAAGCACTTTAATATCATTCTCAGCATAAGGACTCCAGCCATAATGAGCATAAATAGCATCATTTTCCAAAGCATAATCTAAAAAATAATGTCTACTACTTCTAACAGGACCAATCACCACTGGATCCTTATCCTTAAAAATAGCCATAATCCGAGTAAGTCCACCTTCAACAATTACCTCATAACTAAGATAAGCATCTTGAAGTCCTACATGATTACTATTTCCTACATTATTATCAATCATAATAGCAATCGGTCTTCTATTACTCTTAACATCATAAACACCAAGAGATTTCTTCTTTATTAAAGGAACATCAACAACTACTATCTTCTCTTTTTTAACAGGACTATCTTTAAATAAAGTCAAAGAAAAAAGGACAACAAAAGAAAGAAACAACAAAATAGCAAGTATAACTAAAACACCTATTTTAACACTTCGTTTACTAAATAAATTTCTTATCTTTCTAAATCCTTTTTTCATAACATCCTCTAACTAAAATCAATATCACTATTAACAGGTACTACTTGAATAAAAGTATTACCATCATTCACCTTAATTCTACTACCATCACTATAAATATAACTAGTCTTACTACTTCTACTACTCTTACTCCATTCAATTGGCATCAAATAGCCATTAGTAACATAATAACCATCACCACTTGAAACCGTATCAACATCATACCGACCATAACTATCAAGAATCTTACTATTAACCCTCATAATAATAATATTTTTATAGTGATATCCAATGCCACTATCACGATCCTTATGAATACTTCCATTCATATATCTTACATAATATTTATTCTCACTATCATATTTATAACTTCTAGTCTCACTATTCGAATAGTAAATATCAACACTACTAGCAACACTTCCCTTTAAAGCACAAACATCATTTGCACAATTAAGTTCTTTATCAAGCTTTTTTAAAGAAACATTTTTAGCTGTATAATTCAAATTTTGATAATTACTACTAGTAACAGAATATCCTAAATTCTTAGCCCCTTCATAAAGTTTATCTAAATTAGTAAACACATTATGTGGTGCTCGGTAATTCTTATCTCGATAAAAATAATCATCATAAAGACCATTAATATTATTAACCCCAAGGGCCTTAATATCATTCTCAGCATAAGGACTCCAACCATAATGAGCATAAATAGCATCATTTTCCAAAGCATAATCTAAAAAATAATGTCTACTACTTCTAACAGGACCAATCACCACTGGATCCTTATCCTTAAAAATAGCCATAATCCGAGTAAGTCCACCTTCAACAATTACCTCATAACTAAGATAAGCATCTTGAAGTCCTACATGATTACTATTTCCTACATTATTATCAATCATAACAGCAACCGGTCTTTTCTTACTTTTAACATCATAAACATTAAGTTTCTCTTCTTCAAAAATATCAGGAACCTTTCCCTTCATCATCACAAAATAATAATAACCACCACAGCCTATTATTAATAATAAAATTAAAACAATAATAATTTTTCTTCTTTTCTTCTTCCTTCGCATAAAACCTTCCACCTACCTTAATTTTATCATATAATCTCTAAAACTAATAGTCCCTTTTCTCATTCTTAAAACATATAGTATATTAGGGTGTTTATTATGAGTCAAATAGTATCTTATACATCAAAAGAATTAGATTTACTAGCAAGATTAATGCGAGCTGAAGCCGTTGGTGAAGGTGATTATGGTATGTTAATGGTAGGTAATGTTTGTATAAATAGAGTCCTAGCCAATTGCTATACATTTAAAAATATCAAAACAATTACCAACATGATCTATCAAAGCCCCGGTGGTTTCGCCGGTATCAACAGTTCCAAGTTCAATGCAGGTTCCACAATCAAAGAACGTGAATTAGCCAAAAGAGTCATAGAAGGAGAATACTATTATCCAGCCACCAATGCCTTATGGTTTTATGCTCCCGGCACTAGTAATTGTGTTAAAACATGGTATGGTCAATCACTATCAGGGAAATATAAAAATCATTGCTTCTACATCCCCGATGAAAACGTCTGTCCCCCTATTCATTAAAAAAAGATTGAAAAAAAGATCCAACCTATGCTATAATTAAGTTGTCTAACAAGACCCATATAGGGGCGTGGTATAATGGTAGCATAGGAGTCTCCAAAACTTTTGATGGGAGTTCGATTCTCTCCGCCCCTGCCATATAAAAGGAAACTCCAAAAATTTGGAGCAAACATATATAAAAACACGGAAAGCTTTGAGTTTATCCGTGTTTTTCATCTTTTAATCTAGGATCTGTTTTTAAAATCAAATCGACCTTTTCTTCTTTTGGTGGAAATTTTGTCATTTGGACACACCTTTTTCGTTCTTGCTCATGACCATTTTCATCGATATATGTTTCTTTAATAATAACATTTTGTTTTTCAAAATCGAGTTTATCAATTTTTGGTTTTAATTCTTCCTTAACCAATTTATTTACATCTTTTTTTCAATTGCCTATTAGTAGCTTCCTTAATCTCATTTTGCAATTTAATTATTTGTTCTTAATCATTATTTTCATAAGCTTGTGCTAACTTTTTTGTTAGTTTTCTATATTTTCATCATATAACTTCGAATCTCTATATGTACTTAGTGCTTGAGCAAATGAATCTTTTCCACAAAAATATAAGTAATGTATTAAACGCTGATTAACTTCTTCTATTCCAGTCAATATAATACCCAATTCTTCAGAATATGCAAAAAAATATTTTTCATTATTTGAATATGATTCATCTATGATAAAATCATTGCAAACATCTTTTAAGCTATCAATTAGTTTTTTTAGATAACAAGTAATCTTTATTTTATGACCATAGCATTCAATATATATTTGATGGTTTTCATCATTTCTTTCAACATTATCCTTTTTATCGGGACATACTTTTTTATTTTCCAAAATATCAAAAGCTATTTCACCATATATTTTATAATTTATATCTCCTAGATAATTTTTACAATTAGCACATTGTGATTCAAACACTTTAACACCTTCCCATTCAGACTGATGCCTTCTCAATCCAAATTCAATCGCTACTTCACCCAAATATTCTTTAAATAATTTATATTTTTGCTCAGAAAGATTATTATTTTCATAATCATTTATAAATTTTTCTAATTTTTCTTTTCTTTCAGATAATTCCTCAAGTGTTAAATTTTTAAGTTCTTTTCTATATTCTTCTGGACTTATCATCATATTTATTTTATTCCTTTTTGTCTATTTTTATATATCAGATATACTTATTAGAAACACCTGTACTTTTTTCAACAGTATGTTCTTCCACATCTGAATTAATCACAGTCTTAGGAACCGATAATCCAACTTCTACTTTCTTTTGCTCTAATTTTTCTCTCATTTCATATTCTTTATGTTTATCAATTTGCATTTCAGATATTTTTTGGTCTACTGCTTCAAGTTTTTTTTCTAATTCATATTGCACAGAAGAATCGCTCAATTTTTGTGCATCTGGTAAAAGTGTTTCCAATCTTTTTTTATAATCTTCTAATGTCATACCATCCAAACCATAATTTAATAAAAAGTTATCAGTAATGAACTTGCTATGTTCTTTTTCAGATTTCATTGTATATTCTGTTGACCTAACTTCATATTCTAATTTTTCAATTCTGTTTTTATTGTCAGATAGATTAGATGTATTTTCATTAATTTTTTTATTAGCAAATATTTTACCCAAAAAGCTTTTTTTATCTAATTTTGACTTTTCCTCCATTAACTTATCTTGACGTTGATGTAATAAATTCAACTCCTGTTTATCTGACAAAATAGATTTTTTACACTCCTCAATTTTATCTGCACATTCCTTTCGTTGTTGTTCTACCAATTCTATTCGATAAGATCCAGTAAAAATTCTTCTGTTTTCAGATAAAACTTGTATTTCATTTGTCAATTGCTGTTTTAATGCTAATAATTCATCATATTTTTTTATATTTTTATCAAGTGAAGATATATCAACAAATGATTTACTAACTGCTTTCAGTTGCGCTAACTCAGGTGTTTTCTGTTTATATGCAGATATATCTATATTTGTAGAATTTGTTTCATAGCCATTAAATTCAACTTCAATAACACGTTTGGCATGATATAATCTTGATTGCATAGAATCATGTGACAAATCAACTTCACTTAGCATTTCTTGTTTTGTTTTTTCCAATTCTTGCTTAGATTTATAACCATTTATAATTGTTATTTTTTCATCATTGAACACTATTGTTTCAGTATTAAACGGTGAAAAATCACCCATAATTTTTTTTGCCACTGGATTACTTTGATATATATAATTGTCAGCCGAAAGTCCAATACTATCTGTATTTTCAATCAATCTATTTAAAGATTTCATCCTTTTAACAACTTTATTACTTTGTTCTATTATAGATTTTCTAATTTCCTCATCATCACAATTTGATAAAGCTTGCTTAAAATTATCTAGTGATTCCTTCAAATCAGACATTTCATTAATATGAGTATTATAATTTTCAGCTTTATTTTTTCTTAATTGTTTCTTTTCTTCATAAATTTTAAATAGATTTTCTTTACTAATATTATTATTTTTCTTTTCATTTAAAAATATATCTACAATCATATCTTGATATAATTCAAGATCTGCTTCCGTAAAATCCTGTGATAGTTTTAAATCATAGTTTTTGCTTTTATAATACTGTTTTAAAAATCTTTCTGCAAACTCTTTTTGTTCTTTAACACTTAAAGCTTCTTCATCAGTTAAATAGGTTCCAAGATTTTCCTTTGTTCTATAAAGAGAAATATCAATATCTATTAATGGCAAGTTTGTATGTTCTGCCAACTTTTTTGCTGACTCATAATCATAGCTTAATTCTTTTTCCCCAAAAGTTATACAGTATATGCCAACTGGGTCCAATCCGTTTGTTGAATCAAGTAAAACTTCATTATAAATATTAGCATTATCATTATTTAGTTTTTTACCATTTTCTTGTATACATAAATTAGCAGAATAATTTTCCATTGCCTGTGGTGTAATTAGCATTGAATTATTACTATTTTGATAAAATCTTCCTTCTCCTTTTGTTTCATAACTATATAAATCTTTGTATCCAGCTGTAACAATTTTAGAATCACTTGGATATATAAATCCATATTTATGTGCACCATAAACGCCCATTTCTTTATCTGTAATTAAAGATGCTGATACCCTGCCACTTCTAGCAATATGTTCATTTATATTAGTTGTTTCCATATCTGTTTTTGACACATTATGTACTATAAACATGAATGGTTCTCCAGATTTATAATCCTCAGGATTAGTTATGGAAGAAGTCCAAATCTTCTTACTTATATATCCAAGATTTTTTTCTATATCATCTAAAATTTCATTTGTTAATTTATTGTCCTTAATATAATTTGATATTTGACGATAGCTACCATATAAATTATATAAATCTGTAGTAGATAAATTTTTTCTAATTTCAGGATTTTCAAAAAGTTGTTGTATTGCTTCACAAACCGTTTTACTTCTTTGTGGTAAATTTGCAATATAATATTTATCGACTCTTTTAAGATTATCAAAATCAGGTTTCCACAAATGATTGATTTTCTTTATAGACTGCATAGTAGATATGGTAACATCCTTACTATCTTTTAATAAATCAGATAAATATTTATATTTAGCTTCATCATCAAAATACATATGATTTTTAATTTTTTTATACTTATCCAAGAACTCTTTTGCATTATCATCAAAGCCATAATTATTTTTTAAAATATAAAAATTAAAACTAGATTCAAATTGATTTACAAGCGTTTGTAATTCTTCCATATACCATCACTCACTTTATAATTCATATCTTAACTTATTTTGATTATAGCATAAAAATTAAACAATAACTAAATATTTTAATAATACTAAAAAACATAAATAATATTAAATAAGAAAAATCCCTGGAATTTATTTCTTTTATACTGTATAATCATAATGGAGGTAGAAAATATGAAACAAGAAAATAAATATTATGACTCATATTGGAATTTCAGTACTGCAAATACCAAAGAATTTACACACAGTTTTCATATTTATCCAGCCATGATGATTCCTCAAGTCGCAAGAGAAATATTAACACGTTATAAAACAGATGATATGAACCTTCTCTTCGATCCTTACTGTGGAACTGGTACTTCTTTAGTCGAAGGTTCCCTTATGGGCCTAAAATGTATTGGAACCGATTTAAATCCCCTTGCAAGATTAATTAGTAAAACCAAACTAACAGAAGTTGATATTAATAAAATACTTACTCTAAAAGATAAATTAAAAATATATTTACAAACTTCTCAAGAAAATAATTATCAAACTCCCCCCATTACCAATCTTGATTTTTGGTTCAAGCCAAAACAAATAAAAGAATTATCTCATATCAAAGATTTTATTGATTCTATTGATAATGAGAATACCAAAAACTTCTTCTTAGTACCCTTTAGTGAAACCCTAAGAGAAGTCAGTCTCACCAGAAATAATGAATTTAAACTATATCGTATTAAAAAAGAAAAAATTGAAACTTGGGATCCTGATACTTATCAATTATTCTTAGAAAAACTCACGCGAAATATTAATGGTTATATTCAGTTTAAAGATCATAACAATCAGTTTGATCACCATATTTATAATTTTAACTCAATAACTGAAATACCTAACACTTTAATTAAAGAAAATAGCGTTGATATCGTTATCACTTCTCCCCCCTATGGTGATAGTAGAACTACGGTAGCCTATGGCCAATTTTCTACTTTATCCAATGAATGGTTAGGTATTACTGATGCTAGAAAACTAGACAATCAATTAATGGGAGGAACGATTACTGATATTGAAAAAACTGGTTACCTTCCTCTTGATAATATCATCAGTGAAATCAATAAAGAAAAACCGAAAAGAGCAAAAGAAATTTGGTCATTTTATAAAGACTACAAAAAATCCATGGAAAACATCAGTAAAACTATCAAACCCCATGGCATCGTTGCCTTTGTCGTTGGCAATAGAAGAGTAACTAACATTGAACTACCTACTGATGAATTCACCAAATATGTCTTTGAACAACAAGGATTCACACATCTTGAAACTATCATTAGAGATATTCCTAAAAAAAGACAACCCAAAAAAACTGCTCCCACTAACCAAAAAGGTAAAACTGTCTCTACTATGAATCATGAATATATCGTAATATTAAGAAAGGAAGACTAACTAATTAATCTTCCTTTTTCTAATCTACTATATATTCATCATATAACTTCGTAATATCCTTCTCTTTAATCCGAAAGCCCGTACCATGATCATGAGTTTTTCCTTTACTTTTACCAGATTTATATACACCAATCCTAATATCTAACATAATAGTCCCATCTTCAAGTAAATCAAGAAACTTTTCAAAATCTTTAAACTTATAAATCCGACATTTTTCATAAAGAAAATATTCTTTTCCATCTACTACTTTATTTTTACTTGTAATAAATGCCAACACCTTTAATTTTCTATTTAATTTCTGCTTCAAAGAATCAAAAGTCCAATAAGTAGTCTTTTCCACAAATTTCCCGTCGTTATCATATATTTTTAAATATACCTTCTCATCAAGTCTATTAACTTCCATTTGAAACTTATAAGTATTAAAATAATTAGTCATACGATTAGCAAAAATAGAACTATGTAAAATATTCAAACCACTCACATCATCCTTATGACCATATTCTTCTCTTAATCTTGAATTCTCAGCTTTAAAAGGACCATCAGGACTAGCCGTAAATAACGTTGTAAATGAACTACTTTTACTACGATGTGTCTTAACTTCAATCCCCTTATAATCAGGATCCATCAAATTATCTTCCAGCTTATCGAGTAAATCTTCAAAAGTTTTGCCAATTCCCGTATTATGTCTTCTTGTACTCTCAATCCATCCCTTAGAAGAAATATCATTAAACTTTGAAACCAGCTCCCTAATTGCACTGTCAATTTCTTTATCCATCACTAAAACTCCTTTTTGCCATATAATAGCATATTACTTTAATTTTTTAAATACTTTAACTAAATCAGCATTAATAACCAAATTAGCATCAACATCATAATTAGTTTTATCATAATTAATAATAACTAAATTTTTACCATGAAAATAATCAACTAAACTGCTAGCCGGAAAAACCGTAAGAGATGTCCCAATTACTAAAAAAAGATCAGCATTCACAACAAGCTTAATTGCTTCATTAAAAGAATTATTTAAACTCTCTCCATACAAGATAACATCCGGCTTAACTATTCCAGAACAACTACATAACGGAATTCCTTTCGAACCAAATACATAAGAAGCACTATAAAATTTATGACACTTAACACAATAATTACGATAAATTGAACCATGAATCTCATAAACATTTTTAGAATGAGCCTTCTCATGTAACCCATCAATATTTTGCGTAATTATCCCTTTAAGCTTCCCTTTCTTTTCTAATTTAGTTAAGTATTCATGCACAATATTAGGACTTTTATCCAAACAATTCATATACTTTTTATAAAACTCATAAAATCTTTCCGGTTCTTTTTCAAAACAAGCATGAGAAAGCATATAAGCGGGATCTTTATATAGCGAAGATACCATCTTATAAAGTCCATCATCACTACGAAAATCCTTAATACCAGACGCCGTTGAAACCCCTGCTCCAGTAAGACAAACTATGTTAGTAGCCTCACCAATCATTTCCTGTAACTTCAAGACCTTTAACTCAAAATTCATTATCATCTTCCTTTACCATTTTTCTAATTACATTATAAAGATATGGTTTATACAAATCAATTGGTAAGGGGTCCTTATTAATTATTGAATTAAAACAAGTAGAACTAACAAGTTCAATTATCATATAAAGTGTAACATCCGGATTTTTAAGTTTAATTTTATTATCATTAATTCCCTTTATAAAAAGTTCATGAACACCCAAAGCATTATCATCTACCATCTTTGTAACTTTCTCATTATAAACTCCCCATGATAAATTCTTACTAATAAACTTCAATAACAATTTATTCTTATTAAGTTGATCTATAACATAGTCAATTACAAAAATAAGGCTATCTAAAAAATCCGTAATATTTTCTTTACTTAGTCTTTTCACCGCATCATTAAATAACTGTTTACTTTTTCTAATAATTAACTGATCTTGCACTTCATATTTATCTTTAAAATATAAATAAAAAGTTCCTTTAGCAGTCCCCGCTTCATTAGTAATTTCTTCAACCGATGTGTTCTTAATTCCCTTTTTTGTAAAAAGTTTAAATGAAGATTCCAAAAGTTTTTGTTTCTTCTCCTCTTTCTTTTCCACAAGTTTACTTTTCTTAATTATATTATCATTTTTCAATTACATCACCTACACTAATCACCATAATCGTAACACTTAAAAAACAGTTAGTCAAACAAAAAACACCATCCAAGAAAAGAACATTGACTATTAGTCATTTTTATGCTATCATTATAAATGACTTAAAGTCATAATATATATTGGAGGTTAAAATGAACAAATTTACTGAATTTATCTGTAAACACAAAACTATTATATTAGTAATTACTTTGTTACTTTTAATTCCATCTTTAATTGGAATAAAAGCAACTAAAATCAATTATGATATTTTAGTCTATTTACCCAAAGATATTGAAACTATAAAAGGCGAAAATATCTTAACTGATGATTTTAATATGGGAGCTTTCTCTATTTCCATAATCGATAATATGGAAGCGAAAGATGTATTAAAATTAGAACAAAAAATCAAAAAAATTAAAAGTGTCAATGAAGTCAAAAGTCTTTATGACGTAGTAGGAACTACCATTCCTCTTGACATGTTACCAGACGAAGTAACAAGTCGTCTTGCTAAAGGAGATAGTACTCTTTTACTAATTACTTTTAAAGATGGTACCTCAGAAGAGACCACTTTAAATGCTGTTGAAGAAATTAGAAAACTTACTAAAGATGATGTCAAAGTAGCGGGAATGAGTGCCATGGTTCTTGATACTATGAATCTATCAAATGAAGAAATAACGGCTTATATTATGATTGCGGTTAGTCTTTGTTTAATTGTTTTATTATTAGCCCTAGACTCATATCTTGTTCCCTTCTTATTACTAATTAATATTGGTATCGCTATTTTATTTAATATGGGAACAAACATCTTCTTAGGTAATATTTCATATATCACTAAAGCCATCAGTGCTGTCTTACAATTAGGAGTTACAACTGACTTTTCTATATTCTTATATCATAAATATGAAAGTTGTAAAAAAGAATCTAAAACCAAAGAAGAGGCTATGAAAAAAGCTATTAAAGAAACCATTACCGCTGTAACTGGTAGTTCCCTTACTACAATCGCTGGATTCTTAGCATTATGTTTCATGACTCTAACCCTTGGTAAAGATATTGGTATTGTTATGGCTAAAGGTGTTTTATTCGGAGTAATCTGTGTTATCACTGTCTTCCCTGCTTTACTCCTTGCCTTTGATAAGGCTATAACCAAAACTACTCATAAGGTTTTACTTCCTAAATTTACTCATATCAAAAACTTTACTACCAACCATTATAAATTGATTTTTATTATCTTCCTTATTCTTTTAATACCAGCAACAATCGGTCAATCTAAAACGAATGTCTATTACAATCTTGATCGAACCTTACCAAGTAACTTACCAAGTTCAATTGCTAATAGCACTCTAAAAAAAGATTACAAAATAGTATCACCAGAAATGATCTTAGTTGATAAAAACTTAAGTAATGATGACATAAATGATCTAACTAACGAGATTAAAAATATCAAAGGTATCGATTTTGCTCTTAGCTATGCTAATATTAGTGAACTAGGAATACCTCTTGATCAATTTGACAGCAACTTAACTAAAATGCTTGAAAGTGACAAATATAAACTGATTATTTTGAATTCTAAATATGATATTGCCACTACTAAATTAAATAATCAAATTACTGAAATCAATAAAATTGTTAAAAAGTATGATAAACATGCCATTGTCGCAGGTGAAGGTCCCCTAATGAAAGACTTAGTAGAAATAAGTGATACTGATTTTAAAAACGTTAACTATTCATCTATTGCCATTATCCTAATTATCATGTTCTTCGTTTTAAAATCACCAACCCTACCAGTTCTATTAATTGCTGTTATTGAATTTGCTATCTTTACTAATATGGCTGTTCCTTACTATACCAACACCTCTATTCCATTCATTGCATCCATTGTTATTGGTACCATTCAACTAGGAGCTACCATCGATTATGCCATATTAATGACTACTAAATATATTGAAGAACGAAAGACCAAAGACAAAATGAGTGCTATCAAAATAACTCTCGATAATTCCATTAACTCCATCTTTGTCTCAGGAATGTGTTTCTTTGCCGCCACCTTTGGCGTTGGCGTCTATTCAAAACTAGAAATGATTGGTTCACTATGTACCTTAATTTCTAGAGGTGCTATCATCAGCATGCTTAGTGTTGTAATGATACTACCTGCTATCTTAATAATATTTGATAAGTTAATCTGCAAAAGTACAAAAGGATTAACCAAAGGAGAGAAAAATATGAAAAATAAAAAGAATATTAAACTAGCCAGTACCGTCATTTTGTTAAGCATCTTAGCTCTTCCCTTTAACACCTATGCTATGACTAAAGACGAAACAGTGTATGCTAAACTAAATCAAAATGGTACGGTTAAAAAAGTAAGTGTAACAGAGCATTTAATTAATGATGAAAAAAATGAAACTCTTAATGACTTAACAAATCTTTCAAACATTAAAAATTTAAATGGTAATGAAAAATTCACCCTAAATAACAATTTATTAACATGGGAAAACAAAAAGAAAAAAGATATTTACTATGAAGGAACTACTACTAATAATCTTCCCGTAACTGTTAATGTAACCTATAAATTAAATGGTGAAGTTAAAACTTATAAAGAAATGAAAAACAAAAAAGGAAATATTGAAATTATTTTAAGTTTCACTAACAATGAAAAACATACTGTAAATGGTAAGGCTGTTTACACTCCATTCGTTGGTATGTTTACAACAACCCTTAACGCTAAAAATAATAGCGATATTGAAGTTAGTACTGGTAAAGTAATTTCCACAGGAACTAACAACGTTATCACTGCTATCAGTGCTCCCGGCTTATCAGAAAGTCTTGATCTAGACGAACTAAAAGATCTTAACACTATAACTATTAAATATAATACTACTAAATTCAATTTAAACAGTATGTATTTAGCCCTTACTCCTAAATTATTAGAAGATAGTGATCTTAATAAATTAGATAAGCTTGATACCATTTTAGACAAAGTAAACTCTATTGAAGATGCCAGTAAAGCTCTTGCTAGTGGTACTAATAGTCTAAAAGAAGGATTAATAAAAACAACTGAGGGAGCTAAAGACCTTAACGATGGGATTACTAAAGCCTATGAAGGCACTACAGCTCTTAAAAATGCCCTTGAAAAAAGTATAAGTGATTTAGATAATGATCAATCAAATGCTATTGATGAATCTACTCTAAATACCATCGTTGAAAAAGCAGCAGCAAGTGCTACTTTAACTGATGAGCAAAAAAATAATATTGCAACAAAAGCTCTTCTAACTCTTAAAAATTCTTCTAAATATCAAGAAATTAATCAAAAATATGAAGCTGGACTAAATAGCGTTAGTGCTCTAGGAATTACTGATACCATCATTACCGATTGTGCCACTAATAACATCAATGAAACTAATCAAGCAATCTGTCAAAATGAAAACTTAACTTCATTAATAAGCGCTAAACAAATGCTCCTTTTAATGGAAGAAGTAACAAAACAAACTGCAGTTAACACTGCTAGCCTAACCGCTGAAGAAACTGCTCGTAAAGTAAGTAGTAGTGTAGCCACTATCGTTGGTAACGAAACTAAAAAGATTGCCACTGAAAAAACTAAACAAGCTTTAACCTTATTATATCAAAATATAAACACCCTAAATCAAGGTTTAAACACTATTCAAACTGGTAGCACAAAACTATATAATGGTTCTAACACCTTAAAAGAAGGAGCCATCACCTTAGATAATGGTATGAATACTTTCAATAATGAAGTAATTACCAAAATAGCAAACCTTATTAATAACACTCTAAAAGATAAAGCTGATACTGTCAAAGTATTAAAAAAATTAAGTATTGACTATCAAAGTTATACTATGATTGATGAAAATACCAAAGGAACTACTAAATTCATCTATCTAATTAATAATGCTAAATAAAAAATTGACTATTATCATTAATAGTCTTTTTTTATGCTATAATTGAAATAGAAAGAAGCTGATTAAATGAATAAAGAAATAAAAGACATAAAAAAGATTATAACCCATCTTCACCTTGACGGTTCATTAGATATTAATATTGCCGCAAAATGGTTAAAAGAAGAAGGAGAAAACCTATCATTAGATGAAGTTACCAATAAATTAACTGTGCAAGATGATTGTGCCTCCCTTGCTACATACCTTGAAAAATTTACCCTTCCCTGTCACTTATTACAAACTAAAAATCATCTAACCACAGCTACCTATACCCTTTTTAAAAAACTACATAGTGAAAATGTTATTTATGCCGAAGTTAGATTTGCTCCTTTAAAACACACTTTAGGGGGCCTAAGTTTAAATGAGGTTGTAACCTCCGTTATTAACGGTATGAACAAAGCCAAAGAAGAAACTCATATCAGAGGTAATATTATTCTATGTTGTATGCGTAATGACTCCAAAGAAGATAATTTAAAAATTGTTAATCTTGCCAAAAACTATCTAAATAAAGGTGTCAGTGCCATCGATCTCGCTGGTGATGAAAAAAGATATAAAACAAAAGACTTTCAATATATCTTTACTGCTGCTAAAAAACTAAATATTCCCTTCACTATCCATGCTGGTGAAGCTGATAACTATGAAAGTATCAACAGTGCCTTAGACTTTGGTACCAAACGCCTAGGTCATGGTATCAATGCTATAAATGATGAGGCAACTATCAATCGCCTAAAACAAGAAAATATTCTCTTAGAAATATGTTACACCAGTAACTATCAAACTAAAGCTGTAACCACCACTCATCCTATAGAAAGCCTCTATAAAAAAGGTATCAATATATCCATAAACACTGATAATGATACCGCCTCCAATACAAACATCACCAAAGAATATCAAAAAATAATAACAAACACCAATTTAACTATTAATGACATTATAAAATGTAACTATAATAGTATTCCCTATTTATTTACCACTGATCAAGAAAAAAAAGAACTCCAAGAAATATATCAAAAAAACGGATTTTAAAGTCCGTTTTCTTTATTATTAGTGTTTTCCTTAACACCTGTTAAATTAATTTTATCAGCTGCCCTAAATGGCTTTTCAAGACTTCTTGTAAATTCAACTCTAACACCGCCTTCTGGATCATTACTTTTTCGTTCTAAATAAGACTCATCATAAACAGATCCTCCCAATTTATAATAACCCCAGTATCTAGCAAGACCATTAGCAATCTTAGAAGCATCTATATCCTGATTACTAGGAACATCAACAGTAACCATTGCAAGACCACTATTAACCTTCTGCTCAATATTAGTAGAAGTAAGCCAAGTATGATCATAAGTAATTTCATAATTTCCTCTTTGAATATCACTAGCTTCAACATCACCATCTTTATCATTAAAAGAGGCCGCCATAGCAACGGTAAGAAAATCAGAAGCATGGTTACTCTGTTCTCCTTCGTAATTAGCTACAGCCATTTCTTTATCACCCTTATAAGTCTTAAAGGCAATAAATGTATTAGCCCCATCAAGATCATTATCATTAATATCCTTAACCTGTACATTAATACCCATTTCCGCTAAATCAGCCTGACATTTATCAAGAGAATCACTATCAATACCATCATTAACTAAAACCACATCAAGTCCATTAATTTCATCAACAGAAACATCAACTGGAAGTGCATCTATAACTGTATTTGCAGCAGTTTTTGAAAAAGAATTAATTGGAGTAGGAAATACATTAGAATCATCAGAAGAAAAAATATTACTAACTGCACAACTAGTAGCAACTACAGCAGTAGCAGCAGCAATAAGACCAATAATTTTCCTTTTAAGAGCCAGTTTTTTCTTTTTTGCAATTTGCTTTTTACTAACTTCTAATGCACTTTTTCTAATATTAACATTTTTAATAGTTCTCTTTTCACTTCTATCATTGTCAGCATCATTAACTCTATCTGTAGGAAACTGAATAATATCCCCTTTTGTCTTTATAATATCAATATCATCACGCATTTTATTTACCTCTTCCCGTATTATTAGCAATTATTCCTAATAACTTAATTATTTCTCCTAAACCATATATTAAACTACAAAATACAAAACTAGCAAGCCAAAACATTAATGTTAATGTCAAATTATACTCTGTATTAGTACATCCTTCAAACAAATTAGACGTACTACTACAAGCAGGAAATAAATTACCAAGTAAAATACCTACCACAAACAAGAAAATAAATAAGAACACTGCTAATTGTTGATAAAAATTATATTCACGTTTCTTTTTAACTTCATTGCTTATCTTCTTTAATTTAGGTAACTCTTTTCTCTCATCATCAATCTCATCAAACAAATCTCTCATAATCCCTCCTATTTATCTTTATCTACTTTCTTACTTTTAACCTTTTTATCTTTCTCAGCACTTTTATTTTTCTCATTTTTCAAAATCTTTTCCTCATTATACTCTTTATATAAATAAATATATCTAACAAATAAGAAATGATAAATTGCTTCTAGTAAATAAACAACAACATCTTCAAAATTACCAACTGAAATTAAAGATACAATCAAAGAAAGAATAATAAGACTAATTAAAATATAATAATATTGCCCATTCTTAATCTCTGCTAACGGACTATCAGACAACTTTAAATCTCTTCCTATTTGTGTATGACTAAAAAATGAATATCCAAAATAAATTGTCACTAAAATATTAAATGCCAAACTAATAACTGAAGAAAATCCAAAAGATTGAAAAATAGTAAATAAACTAGCAACCGTAACTAATAAATAGAAAATAAACATAAATACATTAAGATAATCAAAATAACGCTTACCTACTCTAAATCTAATTAAAATAAAATAAAGTAAACTAACCAAATACAAACTATTATGATTAATAATAGAACTAAATACTTCCTTAGCCCCTAAATGACTTTGAATAGCAAAAGATTGCGATAAAATAATCAAAACCACTAACAACCCAATAATAATAAATGTAATCATACTGGGACTATCAAAAAAATCTTTTTCATCTTTTCTTTCCACTTAAATCACCATCCTTACTCTTAAATTATAACATGAAAACAAACAAAAAGGAAGAATAACTCTTCCATATAATTATATTCACAATTGATATTAATCTTTCACCCCACTCACTAATATCATCTTCCGGTACATATTCTTTTTAACAACTTTAAAATCTTTTTCTATCGCTTCAAAATCATTATATTTATCCCCATAGATAGAAACTACTTTTTTAATAAATAATTCCTTTTCATAATCATCATCTAAAAGATACTTACCACTTTTTTTATCCTTAATATTATAGGCTACTCTCTTTTCAACATCATCACCATCAATCTTTTGATAAGTCCATTCTCCAACCCGATAAATAGGATAATTCTTTTTAGATAAGTTTTGTCTATATATTAAATATTCTCCACATTGAAGAGTTACTTTTCTTCCATCACTATTAAATTCTACTTTTGACTCATACATATCACAGTATAAGTCCCCCGAAAAATTATTTTTCATTCTTCCGACTAAGCCTTCTTCTACTAATTCATAAAGATAAACTACTCCACTTTCTTTATCACTATAATCAGTAGAATTAACCCCTATTTTTTGAGCATTTAATTTAAAAACATCAAACTTTTCTTTTTCTCCCGTCTTAATTGTCATAGATAAAAGAATAAGTGACAAAATTAAGCACACAACTGCAACCGTTATAAATTCATAGCCCCCAATTCCTTTTTTATCTAACTTTCTCATAATTTTTTCAACTTACTTTCTATATTACTATCCACAATAGATAAAGCATCTATACATACTTTTAAAGAACTATCATAACTTCCCCCAAAGAATAAACTAGTAGCCTTATCTAATCCTCTATCAATATCTTCATGTAAAAATCTATATCTATTTCCATAAGTAATGCAAGCTTCACTTAACCTCGCTTTCTTTATCATATTAAGAGTTGTACTATATAATTTTAATACTAAATCCCTTGCGGTATCTACTCTTGTATTAAGCGTTTTAATAACAATCGGCTTCCGTGATAACTCTTTAATTACTTCATTAATAGCTTCATTCGCTTCGCTTAACTCTACAAAATAATTATCACTAATAACTGGTAATTTAAATTCCCGCATCTTTTCTTTACATTCTCTAAGTAATTTATCAATCTCATCAAGTTGTTCTCTTGCTCTTTGTTCATCTTCATACATATTACCAAGACTCTTTAACGCAATGTCAAGCGTTGATTCCGTCTGTTTTAATCTAATTGATAACTCATCTACTTCTTTCGTAATAAGTGAAAAAGGTGTCGCTTTCGTTTTAACTCTATCAACAATATTTTTATATTCATCTTTAATTGATGTTAAATCTTTATTAACTTCATTAATAATTTTTACATCCTCTTCATTAAGATCATACATATTCTTAATGTCATCCAACTGTTCATAAATATCCGTAACCACTTTATTAGTTTTCTTAAGCTTTTTAGCAAAATCTTTTATACCTTCTTCATATACTTTTCTAGATAATCTTTCTTTTTCAAAATCCACAAAAATACTATCCAAATAATCAAGAATTGTTTTAAGTTCAAACATACAATCTTCAAGATTAAGAACTTTAATCCGATCAAGAATAACATTTACATTTTTTTGTGATTCTTCTAAATTGTAATCAAGATTCAAATACTCCAAAGGATAACCCTTCTCCGTCATTTCCATACTAACATCTTTTATCTCTTTAATTCGTTTTGGAATTAACTGTTTACACATAAGCATCAAATCAGGAACTTCTTCCACTACAATTTCCATATGACTTATCATCGTATCAAGCGCTTTAACTATGTGTACTACCTCAGTATACATATTCTCATCCATATACTTTTCAAACTCTAAAAATCTTTTTTCAATATTTTCAAGTTGTAATGATATCGCTTCAGCCATTTCTTCATATAAATTTTTATGTTCATTATATTCTTTACTTAACTTACGGTATTTAGTCTTTAATTTACTAATAATACTACGATACTTTTCTTCACTTAACGTTATTTCTTTAATCTGCTCTAATAAATCATCAGCCTGTTCTCTCACTTTATAAACCTCAATCTCACATTTAGCAATTCTAAACCGAGCTGTTTTATATTCTTTTTTATCAATTAAAGTATCTAACTCTACTAACATATCATCAATCTTAGGAAGCATTTCATTTTTTATCTTATCAAAACTCTCTTCCCATTTTTGATACTTTTCTTCCATCTTTTCATTCTTTATAATAGGTTCAAGCTTAGAAAGTTCTAAAAGTACCGGTGTACTTCCTATTAAATTCTTTTCTCTTTCTAAGTCATTATATATATTTTCATAATATTTTTTTTGTTTTCTTTTAAGTAACACAATAATTACAATAACAAGAATTACTAAAATAATTATTCCACTAACTACAAATAAAAAGGTTCCTTTCACAGTACACCACCACCTACTATAACATCATACCATAAAAGTAAAGATTTAACCATAGAAAGTTTTTAAGAAAAGGAAGTAAATAAGTGATAAAAGCTTGACAAAATTGCACTTTCATACTATGATAATAACGCATATTTACTTGAAACAGCAAAGTTTTACTTTACTTAATGTGTGTTTTACTAACAAGTAACTTTTGTGCTGTAAGGCGAAATAAATAACACCCTAAGTAAATGGTGAAAACAACTCAAGGAATGCAAATATAAAGAAAGGAGCAAAATTATGTCAAGATATACAGGACCAAGTTATAAAAAATCTAGACGTGTTGGTTTCTCTTTAACTGAAACTGGTAAAGAATTAGCAAAAAGACCATATGGTCCCGGTCAACATGGTAATGCTAGACATGGTAAACCAAGTGACTATGGACTACAATTAAAAGAAAAACAAAAATTACGTTTTATGTATGGTGTTAGTGAAAGACAATTTAGAAAGACTTTTGAAGAAGCTGGTAAATTATCAGGTGTTCATGGTACTAATTTCTTAATTTTACTAGAATCTCGTCTTGATAACTTAGTATACCGTATGGGCTTTGCTACTACTCGTCGTGGAGCAAGACAACTTGTTAACCATGGTCATATCACCGTTGATGGTGTTAAAGTAAACATTCCATCATACCGTGTAAAACCGGGTAGTGTTATTGCTTTAAAAGAAAACTCAGCTGATCATAAAGCTGCTAATGAAGCTTTAAGCAAAGTTACTAAACGTGTTGAATACGTAACATTCGATGATAACAAAAAATGTGGTACTTATGTTAGATATCCAGAAAGAAATGAACTTAACATGGATATTGATGAATCATTAATCGTTGAATTTTACAACAAATAAAGACTGTACGAAACAGTCTTTTTTAATTAATAATTATACTTTGTATATTTTTATTAATTTCTTTAATAACATCCTCATTACTAACTAATAGGATGTTTTTTTCATGATCAAGTTTCTTTATAAAATCAAGCGTTTTATCTGTAAAAGAATCTAATTCATGACATCTATCAACCACCATTTTATCTCCAAGAACAACAAGAGCACTTCCAAAGTCCTTAAGAAGGAAAGAACTATAACAACTATCAAATTCTTCAAGTTTATTTTTTAGTTTTAAAAGCTTTCCTTCCTTAACTCCTTCTTCACTTAACCATGGGTTATTAGTGTTATTATAATCCTTAGATTCTTTAAATGACTTTAATAGATATATCATTATTTATACCAAACTTTCTTTAAATCTTTATCATATTTTAAGAAATAAGTTCGAAAATCTTTATTGTTTCCTCCAAGTTCTTTAGAAGAAGTTGATCCTCCAATTAAATAACCATCTTTTTGTATTAAAATATCACTAAAGTAATTATCACGACTTCCCTTTTCAATATGACTTTCCACTTTCTTTAAATTACCGTCATAAATCGCCATAATTCCACTATATCTAAAAACATTATAAGTGTCCGTAGACTCTTTTTTATCCTTAATAGATGTATGGCCAATAGCAACAATTTTATCACCATCTACAACCACTTTATTAAACCGGGCTTGACTATTAGCTGTAAAACCTACATCTTTTATCTTATCCCCATCACTATTATATCTAACAAGATTAGCCTTTGTTACTTTTTCACCATCTTTAGCATCAATATTAATTGTTTTAGATCCTGCTACAATAAAATCATCTTGATATTTAACAATAGAACTAAATCCAACCGTATCAGTATATTCATAAGACTTAGCAAATACCATTTCTCCATCAAGAGTATATTTAGCAATAACTCCATATCTTGTTGCATCCTTTCCTACTAAATATAAATAACCATCATCCATTAAAATATCATTATAAATAGCCGATTTACTACCACCATAATTATGTTTCCAAACTTCATTCATATCAAAGTCATACTTAATAATTAAAGCCCCACCTTTATCATTAGACCCAATTACCATATTTTGTAAAATACTTTGACCAATAACAATAAAGCCATCATCAACTACTAAAACTTTAGTAAAAGTTGTATCCCCTGCAATTTGAATTCGCTTATAATCTTTATATTTACCATTCTTATCATATCTAACAATAATACCATCAGTAGCATTATCATCAATTTGTTGTTTAGTAAATTCTGCTCCTCCAACCGCAATATAACCATCACTATATTCAGCTATATTATTAAAGAAAGATTTATATCCTCTCGTATAATTACTTTCAAAAACAACTTTAAAGTTTTTATCATACTTAGTAAACTTAGCCTTATTCTTATCTTGATATTTATTAAACTCACTATATTTAAAATCACTATTTCCCGCTACTAAATATCCATCACTAACTTTAGTCATAGTACTTAATGTATCCACATAAACTTTTTTACTCTTATTCTTATAATAAGTAATACCAATATAAGCAAGTTCTAAAACAACAATTAAAATACAAAGAACCATAACTAGTTTTAACCATTTTAATATCTTCTTTTGATTAGGATTAATTTTCTTATTTTTCATCATCTTCACCCTTTCCATAACAAACCATAAAATATTTCTTTTTACCACGTCTTACAATAATATATTTAGAATCAATAGCTATTTCTTTATTAATTACAAACTCCAAGTCATTAACCTTATCCCCATTAATAGAAATACTATTATTACTAACAAACTCTCTCGCTTCTCTTTTACTACTACAAATTTTATTAAGAACTAAAAAATCAACAATATTCATATCTTCAGCAATTCTTGTAAAAGGTAATCCTTTAAAAGCCATTTTAATCTCTTCACTATTAAGACTTTTTATATCACCTTTAAATAAAGCATCACTAATATGAAGAGCCTCAAGATAAGCATCTTCCCCGTGTAAATCGGTAATAACTTCTCTAGCTAAAGCTTTATGAGCTTCTCTTAAATGTGGATTTTCCATATTAGATTTCTCTAACTTCAAAATCTCATCAACACTCAAGAATGTAAGAATCTTTAAATACTTAATAACCATTTCATCATCAACATTAATTAAATATTGATAAAGTTCATAACTAGAAGTTTTATCTTTATCAAGCCATAAAGCATTCCCTTCACTCTTACCAAACTTATTACCATACTTATCTAATACTAAAGGCATTGTAAAGCCATAAGCATCCTTACCAGTTTTCTTTTTAATTAATTCAAGACCAGTTGTAATATTGCCCCATTGATCACTTCCTGAAGCTTGTAATACACAGTTTTTATTTTTATATAACCATAAGAAATCATATCCTTGAATAAGCGTATAGGCAAACTCTGCAAATGTAATTCCCGTTTCAAGTCTTCTTTTAATAATATCTTTATCAAGCATATAATTTACATTAATATACTTACCAACATCCCGTAAAAAGTCTGTAAAACGATAATCTTCAAACCATTCATAATTGTTAACAACTTCCGCTTCATTACCAAAGATATTACTTACTTGTCTTTTAATTCCTTCCAAGTTCTTATTCAAAGCCTCTTTAGAAATAATTTCCCGTTCACTAGTAGGTCTTGGATCTCCAATTAAGCCCGTTGCCCCTCCTACTAATAAAATTGGATGATGTCCGGCCCTTGCCAATCGTTTCGCTGTTACTAATGATGAATAATGTCCAAGATGTAAACTATCAGCCGTTGGATCAGTACCCCAATAAAAAGTAATTGGTTTACCATTTAATAACTGTTCAATATCTCCCGCTTCATCTTTAATTAAACAACGCCATTTAAGCTCATCATATAATTTCATTTCCATCCCTCCTCATTAAAAAAAGTTTCTAATCATAAGGACGACTTATAAATCGCGGTACCACCTTACTTCATAGAAACTATGCACTTTATCTAATTAACGCTTAAGTCACGTTTTCTTCCATTTAGGTAACTTCAAAATATAATTCTCTTAGTTTTCACCACCCACTAAGTCTCTAAACATAAACTATATTTCTACTTTCTAAATTTCATAAGAAATCTATAAAAATAATATCAATTTTTTATCCTTAAGTCAAATGTTTTTCCTCAAATATTCAAAAAAACGTTCTCTTTTTAATAAATCATTACTACTATCCACAAATTCCACTGTTAATTTAGCAAATTGATACTCTATTTTACTATGTTTTAATATTTGTTCTAATTCTGAAGCCACAAAAAAAGCTCCATCATAAAATTTAACATCACCAAGTACTTTTTTAATTTTATCTTTAACCAGTGGATAATGGGTACATCCTAAAAAAACATTACTAACCCCTTTATACTTAGAAAGATGCTTAAATAAATACTTATCTATTTCTAAATCATTACCCATTTCTATTAAATCAGCTAACCCACTACAAGGAACTAACACCGTATTATGATTATCATACTTTTGATAAAATTTTAAAAACCTTTCACTCTTAAGTGTAGCCACCGTTGCCATTACTAATGTTTTCTTAATATCCACCATTTGATACGGAGGAAAAGTAGCCACAAATAAAACATTTGGATACTCTTCCTTTAATTTATCTAAACATAAAAAAGAAGCCGTATTACATGCTAAAACAACCACTTTACATCCTCTATCAAGTAAATAACCAATAGCCTTCTTAACACAAGAATAAATAAAAGAAAACTCCTTATCTCCATAAGGATTATTTAAAGAATCACTATAATAAATAAACTTAGAAACAGGAAACTTTTTAATTATTTCCCTTAAAACTGTAACACCACCAATTCCAGAATCTAAAATTCCAATCATAAATCCTCCCTTAAAATAGTTTTAACAAGATAAAGACCACATGACTTTGCTGTTACACCTTCACATCCTCTAACCTTACTATCGAGTATTTTCTTAACTTCCCTTTCTTCAACCTTTAATGTTCCCACTCTTAAAAGTAATCCTACCATATTCCGAACCTGATATCTTAAAAAACCACTACCTATAAAAGTAATAACAATTTCTCTTAATACTTCATCATATTCAATCATAGCCTCATATATTTCTCTTACACAATTTTCTTTAACTTTATTCTCCGTTACAAATGCCCTAAAATCATGTTTTCCCACAAAATATTTAATAGCATTACACATCTTATCAATATCTAAACTATATCCATGTTGATAACAATAATTACGTCTTAACGGATTAAACTCATTAGTATTTATTCGATATTGATAAACTTTTTTAGCTACATTACCCCTTACATTATAATCACTACTAACTTCAAAAACTTCATTAACATGAATTTCATCACTAAGATTACTATTCATAGCTCTTTTTAATTTATAAGGCGTAATATTAACATCAATATCCACATGCGCCACTTGATCAAAAGCATGTACCCCTTTATCCGTTCTTCCCGCCGCTACTAATTTAATATCCTGATTATTGTTTATTTTCTTTAAAGCTTCCTCCATCTCTTCTTGAATTGTGCGAAGACCACTTTGCCTTTGAAACCCATTAAACAGTGTCCCATCATAACTAAATCGAATTAAATATCGCAAATTTTACCACCTCACATTCCAGTATATATCTTTAATCACATCTTTAACATCTTCTCTATGTGGTAACTTAACTTTCTTCTTCATTTCCACCAACTTATTAAAATAAACAATATCCGGAATATTTTCATCACCAAGATCCATCTTATAAAAAATATCTTTACTCTTACCAGAATAAACAGAAGAAGAAAGAACAATCATATAACTAGTAAATTGATATAAAAGATTAATATCATTACTATAAATAATAATTGTCTTATGAAACTTATCCCGTAGTCGCCAAAATATTTTAATAATCTTACGCTTATTAACTAAATCAAGCCCTGCTAAAATATCATCTAAAAGCAAAACTTTTGGATTATAAATAAAAGCAAGTGCCAATTGTAAAAACTTCATTTCACTATGCGTCAAACTAGAAAATCGCCTATTCAAAATATCCTCAGTTAAGCCCACAATCTTAATAGCATCTTTAATTTTTTTATCAGTATTTTTGACATTAATTTTATAATAGCTAATATAATAAACAAAATATTCATAAATATTATCAAGACCAAAATCATTTACAAACTCTTTTTCCACAAGCATCATTTCATTTTTAAATAAATAATAATTACGACTTAATTTTCTAATTTTATCATAATAAATTATTCCTTTAGATTTTTCTTTTAAACTAATTAATTTAAGTAAATCACTTCCCCCTTTACCATAAACTCCTACAATTTCTCCTTTAGGAATTACAAATGATAAATTATTAAGTGAAAGACCACTAACATGCGAAAACTTTATTTCCATATAACATCCACCAACTCTTGTAACGAATAATCAATTCTTGACACTACATTATAATATTTTAACTTAACACAAAGATCAACAGCAAACGGAAGTTCCAAAGCTGCTTTATTAATCAAACTGTCATTACTTAATACTGAATAAATTGACCCCTTACTAATAATTTTCCCTTTATCTAAAATATATAAAATACTATTATTAGCATAAACCGTTATATCCAAATTAGAAGTCGTCATAATAATACTAAGTCCCGTTGCATTAAGACGATTAAATAACTCCATCAATTCCTTTTTCTCATCAAATGAAAGATAAAGAACCGGATCATCTAAAAACAATATTTTCGGTTGATCCATAAGACAAATAGCAATATGCAATCTTATCTTTTCATAATATGTTAAATCACTAATATTTTTATCCAAAAAAGATTCAAGTAACAAATCTTTACTAATACTATTAACCTGTTTTACAATCTTATCATTATCATAACCCTTTTTCTCTAATGGGAATCGTAAAGATTCAAGAACCCTATCTTTTTGAAAACAATTATTTAAATAAAGACCTACTTCCTTATAAGTAATATCCCCATAACTAACTTTTCCCTTATATCTAACAAGATTAGTTAATATCTTTAAAAGTAATGTTTTTCCACTATTATTACTTCCTGCAATAATTGAAAAAACACCTTCTTCAAGTTCCATATTAAACTTAGAAAAGGGACCAATTGTTACATCCTTTACTACTATCATTTTAACTATCCTTCTTCTTTTGAATATTATAATTAAGTCTTGTTATAAATTTATCGGGTAAAAACCGCACTATAAACTTAACAAATTTCATTTTTACTCCCGGAATTATAATGGTTTTACCTTGAAACATCTTATCAAGGGCATACTTTGCCACAGCACTACTGCTAAGTGATTTAATATTAAAAGTTACCCCTGCCGTTTTATTAAAGTTAGTATCAACAGGACCAGGACACAAAACAGAAACCTTAACATGACTACCACTCCGTCTTAACTCTTCATTAATCGCTAACGTAAGACGATAAACATAACTTTTAGAAGCATAATAACTACTTAATAATGGACCCGGCATAAATGCAGCTGAACTTGCCACATTAAGAATCATACCTTTATCCTTCTTTACCATATCCTTAAGGTAAAATTTTGTTAACATATGTAAAGCCTTAACATTAACATCAAGCATAGCAAATTCTTTATTTATATCCGTTTTAATAAATTCACCAAACACCCCAAAACCAGCATTATTAATCAGAATATCAATATCATCATTTTTTGTAAGTACATAAAGTTCTTTAACCTTCTGTTCATTACTAAGATCAACTACAACAATTTTAACTTTAGATTTCATACTCCTTCTAACATCCTCTAAAGCCTCTCTATCTCTTCCCACTAAAATAAAATCGTAGTGAAATTGATCTAAATAATAAGCCATATCTCTTCCAATTCCACTACTAGCACCTGTAATCATAACCTTCATAACAAACACCTCCCTAACTAAATTTTATCACAAAGAAAAAAAGAAAGCTATATGAACTGATAAAATAAAGAAAACACAAAAAAGATACATACTTTTCAATATGTATCAAAAACTTAAACATAAGTAACAGAAGAAACACCACAATTTGTAAACATATCAGTAGTAGTACAATCAGAACCAATTACCCACTTACTACCAACTTTAATACTTTGCATTTTTGAACAGTCATAAAACATACGACCCATACTAGTTACTTTTGATGTATCAAAACTACTTAAATCTAAGTTTGATAAAGAAGTACAACCAACAAACATCCAACTCATATTAGTTACATTTGAGGTGTTAAAACTACCTAAATTTAAACTTGATAAAGATGTGCAATAATAAAACATACTGTTCATTTGAGTTATTTCACTAGTGTCTAAACAAGTTAAATCAATACTAGTAACACTAGCCAAATTTTTAAATTTCAAATATGCTCCTGTTTTTATATTACCATCAGCAGCAATGATTAAAGTATTATCACTAGTAACATAAACCATAACAGACCCATCACCCGCTTCTGATACATCTTCACTAGATGTTACATTACTAGGTGCTGTTATACTATCACTTGACAACACCTCTATCTTCCATAACCTTATTATATCATAAAAAAAATATTTTTTTAATTGAACTTATGTCAATAATTAGGACACAAAAATAGAAGTTCAAAAGACTTCGAACTTCTAAATTTAATGTTTAAATTATACTTGCTCAATATATTCCATAAGTTTTAAGAAAAGCTTCATATGTTCTTTACTTAATCCATCATGACGTAATTTTCTAATTGCAATTCTCTTCTTTTTAACAGACATATCACTAAAAGTAATCTTTGCAATTTTCTCTTTTAAATAAGTCTCAATCTGTAAATCCATCAAAATACTGTCAATATCTTCATTAATAAGACGTACTGCATCAATTTCAATATCTTTACCTTTACAATTGATTGTTAATTGTCCAATTGTATTAACATTAGACACTTCAACAATAAAATCATTCTCTTCAATATAAGTAGAATCAATTTTAATCTCTTCTTCATTATAATAAGCTTTAACCATCTCTGCCTTTTTCGTATTGCGAAACCGGAATTTATAATTACGTCTTATCGGTACAATTCCACTCTTACCTTCTACTGATCTAATAATTACTGTATAGTTATTTTGCATATAATTATAATCAATATCCGTTTTTAAATAAAAGCCTTCCTTATATAAAGATGTTAATCCATCATCTTCATAAAGAGTATAGGTATTAGACATCCCCGGAAAAATATGGATTTCCATATCAAGTGGTAAACCTACATTATTAACATCACTTCGATTCGAAAGTGGAATAATTGCACCCGCCTTAGCAAACACTGGATAATCTTCTTCCTTAAAGAATGCGACATACTTCTTATCTCCCGGAAACTTTTTCCCCGTTTTAAAATCATACCAAATACCACTTGGAATATAAAATCTATGAATCGTTCGGTTCATTACCAAATCTTTCTTGGTTAAAATAGGACATAAAAGTAAAGAACTACCTAAAAAGTATTGATACTTATAATTATCATCATCAATTACCCATTTATATTTATAATAAAATGGTTCAATTAATACCTTCGCATCTTTATAATAATGATAACTTTCGGTATATAAATAAGGGATCAATCGATGTCTAAGTCTTAAATAATCATTAGCAATCGTCTCTGTTTTAATATCCCACCGCCATGGTTCTCTTTTGTAATAATGTCCTCGCGAAGCATGAAACCGTAAAATTGGACTAAACGTTGCTAGTTCTAGATATCTAATGTAAAGTTCACTCTCTTCAATTCCGCCATGATTTCCAGCGACATCATGACTCCAAAAAGAAACCCCAATATTTGAAGCTGCCATTAATGACGCCGAAATCTCTCTTAAACTTTCCCATGAAACTTCACTACTTCCTGCATAAAGAACTGGATATCTATGCGATGCATAAAGACCACTTCTACTAAGCATCAAACTTCTCTTCGCTGGATTTCTACCAATATCTTTATAATTATAATGATTATAAAGAAGTAACTTAAGAGGTTGTTTATCGGCTAAATAATCATGCCAAAAAAAGTCAACTCCAGCACTTTCCAACGGATGCAAGAAAAGTTTAAAATAAACATCCAACAACTTTGGATTCAACGGATCAAAAACAATAATCTTATTATCTGTAACACCTAAATAAGAACAAGCCTGTTGATAATAAGCTTCATGCGGATAAATTCCTTCTTCAGGATTAATTTTAAGACCAAATCTAATATTATGTTCATGAAGGTAATGTGACATATCAAGGGGACTAGGAAATAATTCTTTATTGAAAGTAAAACCCGTATGCAATCTCTTATAAGAACCAACATCGCGGTAATGCCAATCACTATCTAAAAGAAAAACTGCTAATGGCACATTTCTTCTTTCAAAATTAGCCACAACCTCTTTAACACCATCTTCATTATAATTAGTATTCCTACTCCACCAATTACCAAGGGCATATCGTGGAATAAGTTCGGGATTACCCGTCAACTTAAAATAATCTTTTAAAGCCAAATTAAAATCATTTTTATACATAAAAACATAAATATCTATTCCCTCAGATGGTCTATTAAAAAGTGTCCCATCCGGATTAAATAACAAACTCTTACTATCATCAATACTAGCAAATCCATCAAGTGAATAAAGACCCTTTTTCAAAGAATTAGGAACCGCCACATCTTCACTAATCATATTGCCTCCTAAGTTACGAACCTCAGGATGACCGTAATACCAGTCCCTATCATTTTCACCATTACCCATGAATAATGTAATCTTCAAATTCTTCATTGGATCAAGCTTAGTACCACTAAAAGGTGCCTCTTTTACATATGTTAATCTAAAATAACTTGTCGTAATTTCTAAAATTTTACTATCTTCGCGAACCTTATAATTTGGTAACAAAAAATTTCTTTCAAGGGCAAACTGACTAGGATTATCCACAAAAGTACCATTTGCATTATATTCAAGTCGCACCAATCTTTCACTAAGAATACTTATTCGATAATTCTTCCCCTTATAAACACACTTAACATCACTTATAGCCTTACTAGTATCAATTTCAAACTGTTTACCCAAAGGATACATCTAGACCACCTCATATTCTCTTTAATTCTATCATAAAACCCAATTATTGAAAAGAAATAATTATGACAAATAAAGACAATTAATTAACCTTATTTGTCTAAAAACATTACATAATATTCATCATAAGTTATATTATGTTCCTTAATATATTTAGCTATTTTCTTCCCTACATACCGAAAATGCCAAGCTTCACATTTATATCCAGTAATATCCTCTTTACTTTTAGGATATCTAAGAATAAATCCATATTTATATCCATTATCCATCATCCAAGTATACTCATCACTATTAACAAAAACATTAACACTCTTACTAGCAATATCAAGACTCATTGCTGTTTGATGCTCACTGAATCCCGGTTTTGCCACATAATTATCAACATACTTTTGCCCATATAAATTTAAATATATTTGATTAGTCTCCTCTTGATCTTTAAAACTACGATATCCAGAACTAACCATAAGTGAAAGATTATCCTTACTAGCATCTTCCGCCATCTTATAAAAAGCATTAGCCACTGTTTTTTCAATCTTAATAGCTTCACTACCTTTAACATATTCTTTTTTAATACTAACTAAATTAGTAGGAGCATACTTAGCACTAAGTTGTCTATGTTTATTAACAAGAACATAAGAATCAAACTTATCAATCGTTTTATAATCCACATAATTTTCTTTATCAAAATCCATATTTACATATAAAACCGTTGTCTCTTCATCATTATTTTCCTTCTCTTGATATGCTAAGTATCTATCATAATTAGAAAGTTTGGCATAACTAACACTCAAAAACTTCTCCAAATACTTAACTCTATCACGTTTGGCAAATTGATAAACATCATCATCATCACCCCGTTTTAAAATAAGTGATATCTCATTATTAGTATAACCTTTTTTAATTAATAAATTTACATTTCGTACAATGTTCTTTTGCTTTTGATATTCAATTTTTGTATATCTATTAAAATATTTTTCATTATAATAAGAACTTTCAAAGGCGGCATTAAGCATCTTATTTTTACCGACCTTCATCACTTTCGAACTACTAAAACTTTTCATAATATTATGAACTGCAGAAGAAGAATAACCAAGATTTTTTAATTGATTACATTTATTTAAATAAAACATAAAAATAATAATTAAAACAACAATTATTCCTCCTATTATATATAACATTTTTTTTGCACTATCTTTTAACTTTATTTTTCTTTTCATAAACAATACTTCACCTACTATTTAATTATAACATGACTTAACATTTTATGGTATAATATTTGCGAGGTGTTACATATGAAAACAGCTATTATCTTATCTGGAGGCGGTTCCAAAGGAAGCTATGAATTAGGAGTTTGGAAAGCCTTAAGAAAATTACATATTAAATATAGTATTGTCACAGGAACATCCATTGGGGCTTTAAATGGAGCATTAATGACTGAAAAATCATACTTTAAGGCCAAAAAAATATGGAAAAAACTAAATCTTGAATATCTCTTTGACAAAAAACCAAAATCTATGAAAAATATTGATGTTTTTAATTTGTTTCGCGATAGTTTCTTACAAAATGGTGGCGAAAACACCGAAAAAATTGAACAAATTTTAAAAGAGACTATCAACATTAGAAAATTTTATAAAAGCAATATAGACTTTGGATTAATTACCTATAATTTTACAGATAAAACTCCTCTTTGTTTAACTAAAAGGGAAATTCCTGAAGATAAACTTTTAGATTACTTGATGGCTTCTGCCACCTGTTTTCCAGCTTTCAAAATGAAAGACATTGATGGTAGTAAATTTATTGATGGTGGTTTCTATGATAACATTCCCGTTAATCTTGCTATAGAAATGGGCGCTGATAACTTAATCATCGTTGACTTAGAAGCACCCGGAATTAAACGAAAACTAAATAAAAAACTTAATAAAATTATTATCAAGCCTAAAAATAAACTCTCTTTCTTTCTAACTTTTGATGAAAAAGAAGCAAAGACCAATTTTAAATATGGCTATAACGATACCTTAAAAGCTTTTCATAAATTAGAAGGTAACTGTTTCACTTTTAAAAATAATCATCTAAAAAATTACTACAATAAAAATAAAACCAAACTTGACAATATTACTTACAAAGAATTTCAATCATCTCTTGAAAGCTTAGGAAAAATCTTTAAACTTGATGATACCAAAATTTATTCCTTAGCAAAATATAAAAGATGTCTCAAACAACAAATAAGTTATGAAAAAAAGATTCCCACAAGTGTTATTAAAGAAATAAAAACATTAAAGACTAAAGCCAGTACGAAATTAATAACATTATTCTTTCTAAGTAATTTAGAGCAAAATAAAAACACTTCTAAACTTAATTTAATCTTTAAAAAAGAAAAGAGACTAGCCCAAATTCTATTCACCTTAGGAGTTACTTATGATAAATAAATTCCCTTATAGTATTGATAACAAAAGATATCATACCCTAACCTACTACTATAAACAAAAATTTAATTGTAAAGTTTGCAAAGTAAGTCTAAATGCTAGTTTCACTTGTCCCAATATTGATGGTACCAAGGGCTATGGCGGTTGTATTTACTGTTCCAAACTTGGTAGTGGTGATTTCGCTGGAAATAAAGAAGATCCTTTAGAAGTTCAATTTGAAAAAGGAAAAAACCTAATGCACCAAAAATGGCCTAATGCCAAATTTATTGCCTATTTTCAAGCTAATACCAATACTTATGCTAGCGTTAGTAAATTAAAAGAATATTATGAACCATTTCTTAAAAGAGATGATGTTATTGGTCTTTCTATTGCAACAAGAAGCGATAGCATTACCGATGAATGCTTAGACTATCTAGAAGATATCAACCAAAGAACCTTCCTAACCATAGAACTAGGACTCCAAACTATCCATGATAAAACAGCCAAATTAATAAACCGCTGTTCATCATTAAAAGAATTTGAAGACATGGTTAAAAAACTTAGAGAAAGAAATATAAATGTCGTTGTTCACATCATTAACGGTCTTCCCAACGAAACCAAAGACATGATGATTGAAACCGTTAAATATCTAAACACTTTAGATATCACTGGTATTAAAATCCACATGCTACACATATTGAAAGATACGCCCCTAGAAATCTATTATCAAAAACACAAATTTAAAGTTTTAACAAAGGAAGAATATGTCGATATTGTTACCACCCAACTAGAATACCTAAGAAAAGAAATAGTTATCCACAGACTAACAGGTGACCCTGATCCTAAAAACATTATTGAACCGACATGGTTAATAAAGAAATTCACCGTTTTAAATGATATTGATAAATTGATGGTAAAAAAAGATATTTACCAAGGAGATAAAACAAAGGAGAATTATGAAAAATTTAAAAATTAAAAAAATATTATTATCATTAAGTTTAGCAACATCTCTTGTCCTAATAACAACTGGATGTGAGAAAAAAGAAACAAAAAAACAAGTAAAAAGTTCTGAAATTGAAGATGTTAGTACCACAGATAATAAACAAGAAGAAATAAAACGACAACAAGAGCAAGAACATCAAGAAACATTTGATAATTTTGAACAAGACAAAGAAGAAATCAATACCCTAATTGCTAATAACAATTTAGATTTAGCCAAACAAAAGGCGACTAATATCTTTATAAATGCTGCTGATTTCATCTTTTATGATAAAGAAATCAAAGGTATTACTTTCGATGAACTAAAAGAAGAAGCTAAAAAGACAACCTTCCAAAACTTAAGCATCATTGATCAAAAAATATGTACTTTCGCTCCTGATTACAAAGATAATTTAGAGACAAAATATACAGTCGTAAAAGACTTTATAACTGATAAATACTATAACTCTTTAGACAAAATAAAAGAACTTATTGGTGAAGAGAAATATGATGCTATTAAAGAATTCAAAGATGATTTAAAAGACAACGCCAAAGATCTTGGTAATAAAGCCAAACAAAAAACCAAAGAGTGGTATCAAAACTTTAAAGAAAAAAATCAATAATTATTACCTGTCAAGTAATAATTATTTTTCTTGCGTATCTTTTTCTTTTCGACTATAATGATTATAAAGGATAGATGATATTATGAAAAAATCGACTAGATTTCTTCTCATTACAACTTTAAATATACTTGGTATTTTATCAATTGCATCAGGCATTATGTATTCTTCATTACAGAAAAAAGCAAGTAAAAAAACCATTTTAGTTGTAGTAGAACAAAAACAAATACAAAAAGAAATCGATGCTAATATAAAATTAAAAAATTTAACTATTGAAATAAATACACCACTAAGTATCAAAATAGTTGATTACTTAGAAAGTGCTGTTAGTGATGAAGTACTTGCTAATTTAAAATTAGATACTAGTAGTGTTGATGTTACTAAAGTAGGAACCTATAGTTATACTGTAACCTATAAAAAGAAAGTATATAAAGCTTTAATAACCGTTAAAGAAACACCAAAAAGTACAGAAAGCTTACAAAGTATAACTCTAAAAACTTTAAATATCAAAGTAGGAACAATTCCTCCTACTGATATATCTAACTACATCATTGAACCATTAACAGATGAAGTTAAAAGTACTATGATTATTGATTTAAGCAATGTTAACGTTAATAAACCGGGAAGTTATCAATATACTATAAAATATAATAATAGTATTTACACAGGAACTATCACTGTTACTAATGATCAACCGACCCTTGCCCCAAGCAAGGAAGAAACACTTCCTACTGAGCCTAAAGAAGATAATAATCAAGAAAAGCAACAAGAAGAAGTTAAAGAAAACTCCTAAAAAAGATCTCAATTAATTATGAGATCTTTTTCTTTATATAAATAATTTTTTAATTGAAAAAATCTCCAATTAATAGATAAGAATAAGTTAAAATTTTTATTAACTAAAATAGTTGATAAAAAGTATATTAAACGATATAATAATACCCAATAAAAAGGAGATGATTGTTTTGGGCATCATTATTAGTGGATTTTCAAATATCGGTAAAAGTTTTCTTACCCAAAATAAAAACGTTAATTGCATTGACATGGATACACGCTATTTTAATAAAATTGATGATTGGGTAAATATATATATTGAATGTATCCTAGCTCTAAAAGAAAAATATGATTACGTTTTAATAACAACATATGGAGACGTATTACAAAAACTAAATAAAAAAAATATTAAATATTATCTAGTATACCCTCAAAAAGAATTAAAAGAAGAATATCGCAATAGAGCAATTAAAAGAGGAAGTGATATAGACTTCATAGATGGCTTCTTCTCAAGATGGAATGAACATATAAATGATTGTATCAAAAACAAAAATGAAAATAAAATTATTCTCAATAAAAACGAATATTTAAGTGACATCATTAAAAATATAGAGGAAAAAGAAAATGAACAATATTGATATCATATATTTTGATGTAGGAAATACGTTAGTTAATTTCAAAAATAATAAAAAAACAACTTTAGATTCATCAATAGAAGAAGCAACTAGTTATATAAAAAAATATTATGGTATAAATATAACACATGAACTCTTTAAAACATATTATGAGATATGGCAAAAAAAAGTACGAATATATGAATCAAAAAATAAAGAAGTAGATATATTACCAGTATTAAATGATTTCTTTCAAATATATGGACTTACATTCACAGAAAAAGAAGCAATAGAATTATATAGAATATTATACCATCAAACATTTGTAAATGCTCAACTAGAACCATTTGCATTAGAAACATTACAAGAATTAAAAAAAGAAAACTATAAATTAGGTATCATCTCAAATATGCCAATATATGGTGATGTTGCAAGTGAAATTTTTAGAGAATTAAAAATAAATAACTTATTTGATTATTGTTTATTTAGTTATGATATAAAAATATGCAAACCAAGCTTAGAAATATTTAAAAAAGCAATATTAGATAACAAAATACCAGCTACTAATTCTATAATGATAGGAGATAATTTAAGAAACGATTATTTTCCTGCTCAACAATTAGAAATGAAGCCTATTTTATATGGTACAAATGAAAATTATAATAGTTTTGATAATTACAAATTAGTTATGAAAAGAGTAAAAAAATATGAAAGAGATTAGTATCATTATACCAGTTTATAATTCCGAAAAATATATACAAAAATGTTTGGACTCCATTATTACTCAATTAAATTATATACACGAATTAATAATCATAAATGATGGAAGTACCGATAAAACAATTAACATAATTAAAAATTATCAATTAACTTATAAGAATATAAAATTATATAATACAAAAAACAAAGGAATATCAAACGCGAGGAATTATGGAATAAGCAAAGTGAAAAGTAAGTATTTTATATTTGTTGACAGTGATGACTATATAGCTAAAGATCTATTAAAAAATATATCCAATTACTTAAAAGATGACTATGATTTAATAAGATATCAGGCAATAATGGTAAATGATAAAAATATAGAAAGAAAATTTAACACTTCGTTTTATGGCGAATATATTGGAATAAAATTACTTGAAAATTTATGTGCAAATAATGAAATATTTGGACCACCATGGTTATATTGTTATAAGAAAAAACTCTTCAAAGAAAATAAGTTAAAATACGCATATGGAAGAATTCAAGAAGATTTTGGACTAACACCACTAATTATAAGCAAAGCAAAAAAAATATTATCAATTGATTATGTTGGTTACTTTTATTACAAAAGCAATAATAGCATAATGAGAAATAATGAATACAGCAACACTTTAAAAAAGTTTTTTGATGTATTATATCATTATGAGTTTTTACTTTCAGAATTTAAAAAATCAAAAATTAATAATCAAATTATACTTAAGTATATTAAAAAAGTTGTATATCAAAAATACAAAAAATTAACAAATAAAGATCAAAAAAAATATAAAAAATTATTAAATTTAAAGGAGGTCATTGATGAAAATAAATGAGTTTATATCAAAATACTATACTGATTCAATAACACTTAAAGAAAAATTTAAAATAACAGAAAAAAAAGAATGGAATAGTCTAACAGTACTAAATGAATTACAAGTACAAATTGGTCATGTAGCGTATATAATAAGCCCTAATAAATCTTACGGTGAAAAAGGAAGAAACATCAGCGAAATTGGTGATGAAATATCAGACGTTATCTTGCAATTATTCTCATATGCAACAAAAATAAAAATTGACATCAGAAAAATTCAATTCAATGAAGAAATAAATAATGATACAATTAATAATAATATAATAACATTGTTAACTATTATAGGACAATTAAATGAAATAACATTAGAAAAAGAAAAATATCGTCATTATAAAATAAGATATGGATTTCCAAAAGTTGAACAATACATAACTAGTCTATTAAAATATTTTTTTCAAATAATATTTTCAATAATTGAACAGCTTAATATAAACATAGATAAAGAATACAAAAAAATGTTAAATGATGCAAATCGTTTTCTAGATAGATATAAAGAAAAAGAAAAGAAAGTATATTATCCTATCGTGGATATGCATGCTACATGGTTAGTTTTAAATCCAATTCAAGGATGTCCAAAAAAATGCAAATATTGTTTTTTAGATAAAGACAAATTAAATGGTATAGCACCTATAATACTAGTAAATCCAGAAGAAGCAATACAAAAATTACTACACTCAAAATTCTACACGTCAGATATACCATTATGTTTATTTTCACAAACCGATGCATTTTCCACAAAAGAAAATATCGAATATTTAAAGCAATTAATATATTTGATAGATGAAAATAATATTATTAATCCAATTATATTTATAAGTAAGTGTAATATACCAGAAACATTCATTAAATATTTGAAAAAATACATAAAAAAAGGACATAAATTCATATTTCTACTAAGCTATTCTGGTTTAGAAAACGACATAGAACAAGGAGTTATAAAAAAACAAATAGAAAATAATTTTATCAAATTAAAAAAACATGAACTTAGTATAATCCATTATTGGAGACCCTTCTTGCCACAAAATTCCACAAAAGAAAAAATAAATGAAATATATAATTTCGTTAAAAAGTATGCTGATGCTTCCGTTGTTATAGGATTGAAAACAACAGATTCTATAATAAATAATATAAATTGGAAAGAACTAAAAGATGTTAGAGAGATTGCAAAAGAATCGGATAATGTTTGGCCTAAAAAAGCATATAACTATGTATGGAATGAATTAAAATTTAAGGATGATTATCCCTTATATCAAACAACTTCTTGTGCTATTGCATCCATTTTAAACAAACCAGAAAGAAAATTTTTCTATGGAACCGATATATGCAAAGAATGTAATTTATGTCCAATTGAACAGAGAAAAATATGTAAAAGAGCAGCTGAGCAAAAAAAAGCAATAACAAAAAAGCATGTTAAAAACATACTAAAAAAACTAAATATATATATTGAAAACGAAAACATCGAAATAAAAGATAATATTTTATATTTAAAAAATAAAGAATTAAAAAGAACTGAAATTTCAATAATAACAGAATTATTAGGAATCAAAACAATAGCAATTTCATCAAAAGAAGATTACTATTGGAATACATCAATAAACAACAAAAAAATACTAAAGATATGAGGTAAATATGAATAAATTTTTTACATCTGATTTTATAAAAGATTTTCATAAACTTAGTTTATCAAATACTATTAAAGCCAAATTAAAATATAAATCAAACATTCTAATATATAAAAAATGTAATTATAAAGTTGATAAAACAGCAAAAATGAACATAAAAAACAAAATATGCATTGCTAGAATTAGAGGAAATATCAATTATAGACCATCAACATTTATTTTAGAAGAAAATGCACAGTGTATCATAGAAAATAAATATTCATTTTACACAGGTTGCACATTAAAAATTGGCAAAAATGCTATACTAAAAATAAAAAGTGGAGTTATGAACGCTGATTCAAAAATATATTGTTATGAAAATATTGAAATGGGTGAACATGTATTCATAGGTGAAAACGTAATAATAAGAGATTCAGATGAACATTATATAGATAGTTCCAAACCAAAGTCAAAACCAATAAAAATTGGTGATAATGTTTGGATTGGAACAGGAAGTATCATTTTAAAAGGAGTAATCATTGGCGATGGAGCAGTAATTGCTGCTGGTAGTGTGGTTACAAAAAATGTTGAAGAATATACAATGGTAGCGGGAGTTCCTGCAGTTGTCAAAAAAAGAGGCGTTAAATGGAAATAGAAAGCTTTAGTTTTATAATACCAAATTATAACAATGAGAAATTAATAAAGAGATGTATTGATTCAGTATTAAATCAAAAATTTAGCAATTATGAAATAATTGTTATAGATGACAAAAGCACTGACAATTCATTAAAAATATTAGAAAAATATAAAAATATTATATTAATTAAAAATAAAAAAAATAAAGGTGTTTCATACTCTAGAAATATTGGAATTTTAAAAGCAACAAAAAAATATATAGTTTTTTTAGATGCAGATGACTACTTAAAAGATAATTATAAAAAAATAATTATTGAACAATTAGAAGATAAAATAGACTTATACATATATAATGAAATAGAGATAAAAGAAGGCAGTCAAAAAATTTATTCTTGTAACATAGAAGGTGTTAAAACAATAAAAGAAATCTTAGAAAAATATTCAAAAGAATATTTAAAAGCACCAATAAGTTATTGGGTTCACAATAAAATTTTTTTAAGAAATATTATAACTAGTAATAATTTGCTTTTTAATACTCACAAAAAAGCAGCAGAAGATCAGGAATTTTGCTATAATTATTTTAACTGCATAAATAATATTAAGTTTATAAATAAAGAATTATATCATTATGACCAAATGAATGTTAATAAGTATAAATATATAAAATATTATCATCAAACATTAAAATCAATATATAAAAACAATAAAAATATATTTAAAAAGTACAATTTGGATAGTAAAGATACAGATAATGATATAAAACAACTTTTTGATAAATCATTAGATAGAATTACCAAAAGTAATATACCAATTTTTAAAAAAACAATATATAAATTTTTAATATACACAAAGAATTTATATATAGTATTAAGGAGTACAAAATGAAATATTCATTTATAATACCAGTTTATAACGTTGAGAAATATTTAGAAGAATGTTTAGAAAGCATATTAAAGCAAAAATACACAAATTATGAAATTATATTAATTAATGATTGTAGTACCGATAAAAGTTCTTTAATATGTGAAAAGTATAATAAAAAATATAGTTTTATTAAATATATTAATAACAAACAAAACAAAGGTATTTCTAAAGTTAGAAATCAAGGATTGAAATTAGCAACTAAAGACTACATTATCTTCATAGATTCTGATGATTTTTATAATCAAGATTTTCTTATAGAAGCTAATAAAATTTTAACTAAAAAGAAATATGATGTGCTAATATCTAAATTTATAATAAAAAAAGATTATTCCGAAGCAAGAGAAGTAACTGACATTGAATTTGATGCTAAAAGAATTAATGACAAAACACATGAAGAAATATTAGAATATATTTACATAAAAAGGATGATAAACACGGTATGGAGATTTATTATTAAAAGAAGTACAATAACTAATAATAATATATATTTTATTGATAATATAATTCACGAAGACGAAGAATGGGTACCAAAATTATTATGCAAAGCAAAAACAATCTATTACTTTGATAAGCAATACTACACGTATCGCATTCGAGAACACTCAATTACTAATACACCGAACTTATATAATTATGAATGCTATTTAAAAATTGCTAATTTATTATGTAATTATGCAAAAAAAGAAAAGATTAATTATAAAAAGAAATTCTATTTAAGAAGTGCATATAAAAATTGTTTTCAAGCATATTTAGGAATACGTAAATTAGCCATACCTTTAAAAATGGAACATGATGAAAAAAAGCACTATCTCAAGCCTAATATAATCATATACGGACCCAGTAGAATTGGGAAGACAACATTAGCTAAAAAAATAGCAGAAAACTTTAATTACAACGTCGTTTCAATAGATAAGCTTGTAGCATCTTTTGATAACATATTTCCAAAACTTAATATAAATCATTCTGATAGAAGTGGTTATAGTCAAAAAAAAATGAGTGCGTTTTCATTAGATTATTTTAATAATTTAAGTAGTTACTCAAGTAGAATAAACAATATGAATTATGTAATGGAAGGATGTTATCTTGACATTAAGGAAGTATATAAAAAAGTGGACCATAAAAAGACAATTATCATAGTATTATTAACAAATTTAACTTCAAAAAAAATAGAAAGAAATTTAAATAGATATGATAAATACTATGATTGGACATATAATTGTACAGCAAAAGAAAAAAAATCATATGCAAAAAATATATACAATAATAACAAAGTGATTAAAGAAACATGTAAAAAAAATAATATAAAATACTGGGAAATAGCGGATAACAGAGAAATAGTATTTTTAGAAATAATAAAATACTTGGAACAAGAAATTAAAAACAAAACAAAAATTATAGTAGATGATATAAAAATAACTAATGAGGAAAAAATATGAAAAAAATAATAATTGGAGAAAAATTAAAAGAAAAGGCCGAATCATTTCGTGAAACATGCTTTGGTTTAGTAATACAAGATAATAAATTTTTATGTGTAAAAGAAAACAATGAAATATCTTTAATTGGTGGTGGCATAGAAAAAGGAGAAACACACAAAGAATGTCTCAAAAGAGAATTTTTTGAAGAAGCAGGACGTAAAATTGATAAAATAAAAGATTTGTGTACAATAAATTGTTATTGGAAAACTAAAGATAAAAAATATATGAATTCATTAAGCAATATTTTCATAGTAGAAATAACAGATGAAATTTTAATTCCAAAAGAAAATAAAGAATTGGTGCTAATTGAATTTGAAGATATAATCAACTTACTTCCACTGCCCTATCAAAAAGAAGCAATTAAACAGTATTTTATAAAAAAAGGTTTCAATATAACTAAAAATATAATAAACAAAAAAATTTATATTACAGAAGTAACTTCTTTAATTAATAAAGAAAAAGTTATCATATATTGTCACGGATTAGGTAGCAACAAAAATCAATATAAAAGATTTTACAAAAAATTTTATAAAAATAATATATCAATGATATCCTTTGATTTACCAGCACATGGTGAAGATAAAACCGAATTTAAAAATTTTACATTAAAAGAATCTATCAATTACATTGATAATGTTATAAAATATGCTAAAACCAAATATAAAGATATATACCTTTTTGGTTCCAGCTATGGTGGATACGTAATACTTAACTATCTAATTGAAAAGAAAGAATGTTATAAAACATTTTTAATGTGTCCTGCCTTTAATTTTTGTGAAATAATAAATAAAAAAATGCAAATTGATAAAGAATATTTTAAGTCAAACGATTATTTACATTTATATGGAAAAGTTAATATTTATAAAAAAGCTTATAACGAATTTAGAAAAGCAGATAGCACAGTAAAAAAAACTAATTACTCTAATATAGTAATTATTCAAGGAAAACTAGATAAAACTGTTTCATATGAGGATCAAAAAAAATTTGCACAAAAAAACAAATTAAAATTCATACCAATAGAAAATGGATCACATGAATTATATAACTTTGATAAAGAGATAACAAATATAATAATATCGGAAGTATAATAATAATTGAAAAATAGCTTTAATATTCAAAGTAAGGGAGAGTTGAAAATGAAATGCATAATATTTGCCGGAGGAAAAGGAAACAGAATAAAAACCGAAGAAATTTCCACTCCTAAACCATTAATAAAAATAGGTACTGAACCAATTATATGGCACATAATGAAATATTACAGTCATTATGGTATAAAAGATTTTATAATATGTTTAGGTTATGAACAATTAGAATTTAAAAAATATTTTATAAATTTAATGAACAAAAATCAAGACATAGAATTAGATTTTAAAAACAAAAAAATAAATTCATTGAGTAATCATAATGATGATTGGAATATAAAATTAATTGATACTGGTTTAGAAACATTGACAGGAGGTAGACTAAGTCGTATAGAAAAATATCTAGATGAAACTGATGAATCTTTCTTTTTGACATATGCAGATGCGGTATCAGACATCAATATTAATGAATTATACAAATTTCATAAAAAAGAAAATAAACTAGCAACTATTACAGTAGTTAAGAAAAAAGAGAGATTTGGGATAGTTGAAGTGAATAATTATTCTGTAACAGATTTTAAAGAAAAAAGAATTAAAAACAATGAATGGATTAATGCAGGTTTTATGGTAATAAACAGAAAAATATTCAAATATTTAAATAGAAATTCAAAAACATTTGAAAAAGAAATATTAGAAAGATTAACTAATGACAATGAATTAGCAGCATATAAACATGAAGGATTTTGGCAATGTATGGATTATCAAAACGAACGAGAATTATTAAACAACTTATTAAAAAAAGGACAAGCAAAGTGGAAAGTCTGGAAAGACTAAGTAAAAAAGGAATAAATTTATGAAAAGAATAAATGAAGAAAATCTTGTACAGCTAGACATTATGGACAAAAATTGGAAAATCAATATAATAAACATTTTTTTACAAAACAAACAAGCAATTATAAAAATTAAAGATGAGTGCTATATAACATATGATTCATTAGTAAACAATATTATAAATGGTGAAAACCTATATAAAACCACTACTGAAGTATATTATTATCAAAAACATTTGATGAAAACACAAAATAATGCATGGAAAGCAACAACAATTGATTTAAACAGATGGAAATGCTTATATTCAGACAATGATAAAATTATAAAATATTTGAGAAATATAAAACCAGTAAAAGTATATATTTTAGGAGAACTTTCTACGGAATTATATAATTATATAAACGTATATGGAAATGAATTTCAAACAATACTACTACCAAATTGCTTTGATAGCTATGCAAATTTTATATATGAACAAAATTCAATTTTAATTGATACTAACAGTATTCATGCATGCATAAAAAAAGAAATAATTGAAGAAAATCAACTATTAAATATTAGCAATTCAAAAATTATTGATATAAATAAATTATGTGATGAAGCGGAAATTTATTATTTTATTACAGAAATATTAACAAGTAATAAGTATGATATAACTATTTTTGAATTTCCTGATACTAATAAATTCAAGAACTTAAATCAAGAAGAACAAAATAGAATAAATTCAAATTTAAACTATATATATTATTTAAATGAAGCAACAAAAAATCCTAAAATAAATGAGCTATTAAAGAAAGTTTTAGGAGAATTATATAATGAAAAATATGTAAATCACGAAAACCTTTCACCCGGAACAATTCTAAAAAATGGGATATGTTGTTTAGGTAACTCCAATAATGATTTTTGTAAAAGCATAAATGGAATTAGATATACAACTGATAAAATTTATGATTATGCATTTGACATTAACATTCTTGGACCATGTATGGTATATGGTGCATTAGTCGACGATAAACATACAATATCAAGTTATCTACAAAGAAGAATAAATCTTGAAAAAAAAGACTATAGTGTAAACAATTATGGATTACGCGCAATGAATTTATCAGAACAAATTAGAATTTTAGATTCTATTAATATTAAACGAGGAGATAAATTAATTCTTATTATTTCATCATTAGAAAAAGAAAAAATTAATAGTTATGGATATAATAAAATAATTTCATTATTACCTATTTTTAACGATTCAGATATTCACGATTATTTTATAGATAAACCAACACATTGTAACCACATAGCCAATTCACTTATATCAGATTTCATATATGAACATATAAAGCATAATTTATTGAATAAAAATCCAGACAATAAAAAAATTGCCAAATCTATAGAAAAAGTAAAAAAGCGCAATGTATTTAGCAACAACCTATTTTTAAAAGAATATTTAAATATGTTAAAAAGTCTTCAAATACCAGAAGGACCTAATGGAGCAATACTAATGAATTGTAATCCATTTACATATGGACATTACAAATTAATAGAATATGCAACTAAACAAGTAGAAAAATTATTTGTAATAGTAGTAGAAGATGATAAATCACTTTTTAAATTTGAAGATAGATTTAAAATGGCAAAAAATGGTTGTAAAGATTTTAGTAATGTCGATGTAATCCCAAGTGGAAAAATTTTTGGTTCCTCAATGATTTTTCCAGAATATTTTAACCGTTCCGGAAAAACAAATGTAACAATTGACGTTTCATTAGACAGAGAAATATTTACTGATTATATAGCACCTACTCTACATGTAAAAAAAAGGTTTATAGGTGAAGAAAAAAATGACACAATCACAGCAGCATATAATAGAGAATTAAAAAACAATTTACCATTATATGGTATAGAAGTAATTGAAATACCAAGATTTTTAGATAAATGCAACGAACCAATTAGTGCTAAAGTATTAAGAAAAGCACTTCAGAAAGAGGATTGGAACAAAATAGAAGAAATTGCTCCACCAAGTACGATTGAAATTTTAAAAACATACAAAAAAACCGAAAAAAGAAAGTCATTAACCTTAAAAGAATAAATACAAAATGCATAAATGATATAACTACAATAAAAAGAAGTAAATATTAATACTCCTTTTTATTATTTATAAACAAATTTAAAGCATATTTTTCTTTTTTAAAATAATAGCCAAAAGTATTGATAATAATAATGAAATCCAAATAAGTAAAATAAATGCATGTGGATTCCTTGCAAATTCCCCTAAATTAACATTCATTCCCATAAATGAAGCTACCATTGTTGGAATTGAAAAGACAATTGTAATACCCGCTAAAAACTTCATAATTGTATTTAAATTATTAGAAATAATAGTTGCTACTGTATCTGTTGTACTACTTAAAATACCTCTATAAAGTTCCGCCATTTCCACCGCCTGATTATTTTCAATAATAGCATCTTCTAACAAATCTTCATCTTCTTCAAAAAGTTTAATAACATTACCCTTTAATATCTTATCAAGGACTACCCCATTAGACCTTAACGCTGTAATAATATAAGTTAAACTGTTTTCTAGAGCCAGTAAATTAAGTAATTCTTCATTCTTAGTAGCCGTTAAAATCTTTGATTCGGCTATTTCAATTTTATTATCAATATCCCGTAATGTCTTTAAATATAAAAGACTTACTCTATATATAAGTTGAATTACAAATCTACTCTTTTTATAAGTAAAAAAGCCTTTAACTATACCTTCTGTAAATTCATCAACTATTTTGAATTTTTCCTTAGATAAAGTTACTATATAATCATCACGCACTACAAGAATTCCAAGTGGCATAGAAACAACAGCCTCCATTTTGTTCTTTTTTTCCTTAAAAGGAACATCCAAAAGTAACATATTACAGCCATCCTCTTCATCAATCCTAGGTTTTTCATCCATATCAAGCATATTAACCATAAAGTTTTTCTTAATATTTAAAGCATTACAAACACTATCTATTTCTTCCTCAGTAGGATTAACTAAATTAACCCAACAACCAATTTCATAATTATCAATTCTACTAAATGAATTAGTAGTAATATCCGTATTATATATTTTTAACATCAAATCATCCCCTTAAAATATTCCAACTATTTTTCCATCTACTAAATCTATTTTTTCATAATTAGGTCTAACCGGCAATCCCGGCATAGTATTAATTTTTCCTAGTAAAACAGTAATAAATCCTGCTCCATTATTAATAATTAAATCTTTAACAACTATTTTATTATCAATAGGATACCCTAGCTTCTTAGCATCATCTGATATCGAATACTGTGTCTTAGCTACGCAAATTGGAAGCTGAGATAGGCCTAATTTATTAATTAAATTCAATTTTTCTTGAGCTAAAGGACTATATTCAATCTCTGAAGCATGATAAATAACTTCTCCTAATCTTTTCAGCTTATCAGTAATACTCATATGACTAGAAACTAAAGGTTTAAAATTGTTTTCTAAAGAACAACTAGCAAGAACCTTATTAGCTAAAGAAATAGCCCCCTCTCCTCCTTTTGAATATGCATCACAAATTGATACTTCAATATTTTTACTCTTAACATAATTTAAAACATAATCAATCTCTGAAGAAGTATCATCACTAAATTTATTAATAGCAACTACTAACGGAACTCCATAATGTTTTAAATGATCCAAATGCGCTTGAAGATTAGAAATACCTTTTTCTAAACTACCATCACCATTATATTTTAAAGCTCTAACAGTAACCACTAAAACAACTACATCAGCCTTTATTTCTCCTAAAGGACATACAATATCAAGAAACTTTTCTGCTCCTAAATCAGAACCAAAACCCGCTTCCGTAATCACATAATCACTAAAACTTTTAGCCAAAAGTAAAGACTTTAAAGAAGAACAGCCATGCGCAATATTAGCAAATGGTCCGCCATGAATAAAAGCCGGCGTATTTTCAAGGGTTTGCACAAGATTAGGATTAAAAGCATCTTTAAGTAAAACAGTAAGAGCCCCTTCTAATTTTAAATCCTTAACATAAATAGCTTCATCCCTATCTGTAAAGCCAACAATAATATTAGCAAGACGCTTCTTTAAATCATCAAGATCCTTTGCAAGGCAAAACAAAGCCATTATCTCTGATGCCGCTGTTATCTTAAAATGATCTTCATATATCTCATCATTACATGAAAAAGAAATATTACGAAGGCTTCGATCATTAACATCCAAACATCTATTGAAAACAACTTTTGCAAAATTAAGACTATTTCCATTTTGAATATGATTATAAATAGCAGCACTAATTAAATTATTAGCCGAAGTAATAGCATGAAAGTCCCCAGTAAAATGTAAGTTAATATCAGTCATTGGTATTACTTGACTATAACCGCCACCCGTAGCCCCACCTTTAAGCCCAAACACAGGTCCTAACGAAGGCTGCCTTAAAGCTAATGAAACATTTTTTCCAAGCTGGCCAAAAGCATCAGCAAGCCCAATTGAAACCGTTGTCTTTCCTTCTCCATAAGGGGTTGGATTAATAGCCGTTACTAAAATAATTTTACCATTCTTTTCTCCCTTAGTCTTAGTAACCTTCGCCTTATATTTTCCATATAACTCAACATCATCATCAGTTAAAGATAACTTCTTTATAACTTCTTTTATATCCTTAATAGAAGCATCATTAGCAATCAATAAATCATTCATAATATTACCTCCAAACTAACTATTATTATAGGGCAAAATACTAAAAAAAACTAGAACAAACTAGAAACTATTTTATATATTTCCAAACTAATATCAGAAATACTCCTAAGTTCACCATTCTTTTCACATTCAACAACTTTATAATTATATTTCTTAGCAATCTCTAAACTATTATCATAAACTGTATTTAAAAAGAAATCATCCCGTTCATTAATATCATTAACAATACCTTCATTATCAACTCTTTTTTTTCTTAGCTTAGTAGCATACTCTTTACCAAGATTTAAAAAAATAACAACATCAGGTTTTCTAAGACCTAATTTATTATACTCAAAATCCGTTATATAATTTAAATAATCATCTTTTTCTTTCCCCTTAAGTAAACTACTTTGATATATTAAATTAGAAGATATATAACGATCAAGAACTACAATTTTATCATCATTAAGAGCTTTTTCTAACTTTGTCTTATAAACATAATATCTATCCATTGCAAAAAAACAACTAACCGGATAAACTCCCACTTCTTCTCTTGAACCTAAATCACCATTTAAATAAGTTTCTACTAACGAAGCCCCAATACTTCCATATGTAGGAAAATGATGAGTAACTACTTCTTTTCCATCGTTTATTAAATTTTTAATAAGTTCCTTAGTCTGAGTAGTCTTACCTACTCCATCACAAACACCTTCAATAACAATCAACTTTCCCATAAAAGCCTCCTTTATTTTAATTATATTAAAAAAAAGAATACTTTTAAAGTACTCTAATCAAATTTCTTTTTAAAGATTAATAAACTATTCAAAATTGTTAATAACATAACTCCTACATCTGCAAAAATAGCCATATAAATAGAAACACTACCAAATAGTCCTAATATTAAAATTAATACTTTAAAGCAAAGGGCAAATATAATATTTTCTTTAATTTTAAGATCTGTATACTTACTAATATTAATAAGTTTTTCTATACCGTTTAAATTATCATTCATTAAAACCACTTGTGAAGCTTCAAGGGCCACATCACTACCAATACTTCCCATAGAAATACCAATATCACTAGTAACCAATGATGGCGCATCATTAATACCATCACCTACAAAGGCTACAACCTTATCATTACTAAGAGCCTTAGACACATTTTTAGCCTTATCAATAGGAAGTAATGATGCTTTATAATTAATTCCTAATTTAGAAGCTATCTTTTTAGCAAATGTCTCATTATCACCAGTTAACATTACTTGTTCTATTCCCATCTTTTTAAGCCTAGACACTGCATCTTTTGACTCCTTCTTAAGGGTATCACTAATTACAATATAACCTATATATTTATCATCATATATAATATTAACAACACTTCCAAAAACCTCTAAGTTGTTCTCTTTAAACTTTCCTACCAACAATTCCTTATTTTTATATAAACAACGAATCCCTTTACCCGCTACTTCCTCTAAATCTTTAACATCTTTTTTTAGAATTTTATAATCAAATGATAATACATTACTTAACGGATGATTAGAATAAATCTCTGCTGCTGTGCTTAATTCTTTTAATTTATCACTGCTAACTCCTTTAGACGGTACAATATCAACAACCTCAAATTCACCATTAGTAAGAGTTCCTGTCTTATCATAAAAAATGGTAGTTATCAAAAGGGCTTTTTCAAGTATCATCGTATTCTTAACCAGTATTCCTTCCTTACTACATCTACCAATTCCTGAAAAGAAACTAAGTGGTACTGAAATCACTAAAGCGCAAGGGCAAGAAATAACTAAGAAAATTAAGGCTTTATATAAGTAAACTTTAAAATCATAGCCTAAAACTGTCGGAATTAAAAAGATAAGAAGTGCTAAAGCACAAATAATTGGTGTATATACTTTTGAAAATCTTGTAATAAACCGTTCTTTATCAGTTTTATTAGTATCAGCATCCATCATAAATTTAACAATCTTACTAACAGTACAGTCGTCAAATCTCTTTGTAACTTTAACCATAATTGGTTTATTCAACACAATACTACCACTAAGTACTTCATCATCTAAAGAAACAACAACTGGTAGCGCTTCCCCTGTTAAACTCTTAGTATCTAAACTAACAGAAGAAGAAAGACAAACTCCATCAAGAGGCACTTTTTCCCCCGGTTTAACTAAAACCACATCCCCAATTTTAACATCGCAAGATTCCACCATCGTTTCCTTATTATTATCAACAACTCTAGCAGTATCAACCCTAAGATCCATAAGTTTAGCAATCTTTTCTTTGGAACTATCAACTGCATAATCAGATAAAATTTCCCCTATTTGATAAAGCATAATAACAAGTACCGCTTCACTATTTTTAGAAATCAAAAAAGCACAAACCGTAGCCAAAAGCATTAAAGTATTCTCATCAAAAAAATCTTTATTTTTAATATTATTAAAAGACTTAATAAAAATATCATATCCAAGAATTATATAACTCACTAAATAAAATGGTAATAAATCAAAAATAAGTCCTAAAATAAAGAAAAGAAGTCCAAAAGCAAGTCTAATAATATTATTTTTCATCTTTTTCCTCCATAATATGCATAAGTCCATAATCTAAGATAATATTTATATGATGATCACTTAAACTATAATATGACTCTTTCCCAACACGGTCTACTTTAACCAAATCAAGTTGTCGTAACAAATGTAATTGATGAGAAACAGCCGATTGACTAATAGCAAGTTTACTTGTAATTTCACTAACCTTATAACTACCTTCACTAAGTAAAAACAAAATTTTAAGCCGAGAAAAATCAGCAAATACTTTGTAAAAATTAGTTAATTTCATCATTAATTCATCTTTCATTTTATCACCTCATATGAATATATGTTCAATTATTATATATATCATTATTATTTTTATTTGTAAAGAAAAATACTTTAAATTTTAAAAAAGTCCTGACAAACTAATCTAAAAAAGTCAAAACACTTAGATTAATCACTAAATTTGCTCATCAAAATCACTTAATTTTTTAAAATTCCCGATTTGCCTCAACCTCCTTAGCCTGTTAAATTAGAAACCGTTAAGAAAAAGGAGGAGATCTAATGAAAAAATTATTATTATTCTTAACACTCAGTTTTATTTATTTACTAGGAGCTAATCTAACTGTAAATGCTGCTACTGAAAGCTTTTATGAAGCAGAAACCATCAGTAACATCTGTATGGTTAGATACAACAAACAAACTAAGGACAAATACTAACAACAAGCTAGACTATACCGAAGAAGTAAAGACAACAAAGTAGCCTATTGTCTCCAACCATTTAGGAAGTTTGATCCCCAAAACAACATTTATGAAACAGTAGACGAATATCAAGATATCAGCAAAGAGACATTAAATAGAATTAAAGATATCATTGGTTTTGGCTATAATTATCAAGGCCATAATAGTTATAATTGGTATGCTGCTACCCAAATGCTAATCTGGAAAACCGTCGATCCAAATAACGATTTCTATTTTACCAAAACTCTAAATGGCAAGAAAGTAGAACTTTTCACTAGTGAAATGAACATGATTAATAATCTTATTAATGAAAGTTATACCCTTCCCTCATTTAGTAACCAAACCTTCTATGGAATAACCAATAGACCCTTTACTATAACTGATACCAATAATATTATTCCTTTCTTTGCCATTCCTGATGATAATGATTTTGTCGTTAAAAATAACACCTTAACCATAACCAAGAAAAATCCGGGATGTTATGAACGTGAGTATACAAGATATTTGAACTATGATAATGAATCCGTATTATTCTATTACAACAAAGATACCCAAAATCTTGCTACTGCTGGAAGTCCTGATAACAGAATCATAAAAGTAAAATACTGTGTTCAAAATTTAAATTTAAAAATTAAAAAGATTAATAAAGATACTAAATCAACCAAAAGTCTAGGCGAAGCCAGTCTAAAAGATACAACTTTTAAAATCTATAACAGCGAAATGCAAGAAATGGCTACACTAAGCCTTGATGATAATTATGAATTAAACTTAAATAGTGATAATACCCCATGGCTAACCTATGGAACTTACTACCTAAAAGAAAGTAAAACAGGAACAGGATATCTACCTAATGACACCACCTATAAAATAGAATTCACTAAAGATAATTATAATATTAATCTAATCATTGAAAATGAAGTAATCAAAAAAGATGTTATTATAAAAAAATATTTTGGAAATGGTAAATTAATGGAAAAAGAAGCTAATGTTAAATTTCAAGTTTTTGACAAAGATGGTAACATGATTAAAGAAATAGTAACCGATAGTAATGGAACAGCTAAAATAACACTACCCTATGGTCATTATAAATTTGTACAACTAACAACAACCAAAGGTTACTCTAAAATTGAACCATTTAAAGTCTTTATAAATGATATAAATAAAACCTATTATTATAAAATTAATGATTATAAAGAAGAAAAACCAAATGATAATATAATATCAATCGAAGTACCAAATACTAATACCAAAGACTATACTTCATCATTCAGTATAATAATACTAGGACTATATCTTGCTAAAAAAAAGTTTTCTTAATCTTCTTCTTATCATAATTTATTCTAGTAGTTGTCTTTTCATATATCAAAGCAAAGACTTAAATTATAAACAAGAAAAAGAAAAGATAGAAGATGATAAAATTGGTTATTTAGAAATTAAAAAAATAAACTTTCAAAAACCTCTTTATAAAGGTAAAAAAAACAATATTGAAGAAAATGTTACTATTATAAAAAACGAACATAATCTTCTAGTCTTAGCAGCCCATTCTGGAACTGGTCCTAAAGCCTTGTTTAATGATCTTTATCAATTAAATAAAGGTGACAAAATAACAATAAACTTGAATAATGAATTAACAAATTATCAAATAGAAAAAATAGAAGAACAAAAAAAAGATGGAACTATTGAAATAAATAAAACTAATAATAAAAAATTAATTTTAACCACCTGTAGTCTAAAAAGTAGTTACAAACAATTAGTAATTACTTGTAAATTAATAACCTAAACTCTTGTGAAAATAACTTTTTTAGATTATAATGTAATAGAATAAAGGGAGGCATTTATGATACTATCTAACGAAGAAAAAGAAAGAATAAATCGCTATTTTAATGCTGCCAATTACTTATCAGTAGGACAACTTTATCTAAAAGATAATCCCCTTTTAAAAAGGCCATTAAAAAAAGATGATTTAAAAAAGAAAGTAGTTGGTCATTGGGGAACTGTTCCTGCCCAAAATTTTATTTATGCACATTTAAATAGAATAATCAAAAAATATGATTTAAATATGATTTATATCTCAGGACCGGGTCATGGAGGTAATGCTATTGTATCAAATGTTTACCTAGAAGGAACCTATAGTGAAATATATCCTAATATCTCACAAGATGAAGAAGGCCTAAAAAAATTATTTAAACAATTCAGTTTTCCCAAAGGAATATCATCTCATGTTGCCCCTGAAACTCCGGGTTCAATTAACGAAGGTGGCGAACTAGGTTACAGCCTTGTTCATGGTTTTGGAGCTGTTCTTGATAATAAAGATTTAATTGCCACTGTCGTCGTTGGTGATGGTGAAGCAGAAACTGGTCCCTTAGCAACCTCATGGCATTGTAACAAATTACTAAATCCTAAAACCGATGGTGTTGTCCTACCCATTTTAAATTTAAATGGTTATAAAATTGCCAATCCCACTATTTTAGCTAGAATCTCAAAAGAAGAATTATTGAATTTATTTAAAGGTTATGGCTATGATCCCATTTATATAGAAGGAAAAGACCCATCCCTATTACATGAAGAAATGGCTAAAGCCCTTGATAGTACTATTATAAAAATTAAGAAAATAAAAGAAGCAAACACTAATCAAAGACCCCTTTGGCCAATGATAATTTTAAAAACACCAAAAGGATGGACCGGTCCTAAAACCTATGATGGTAAAACTATCGAAGGAAGTTTTCGTTCCCATCAAGTACCACTTCCTGTTGATCAAGATCATATGGAACATGTTGATCTATTAGAACAGTGGTTAAAAAGTTACCATCCAGAAGATATATTTAATAGTGATGGTTCCCTAAAAGAAGATTTAAAAGCTCTTGCCCCTACAGGCATTAGACGTATGGGTGCTAATCCATATGCTAATGGTGGCCTTCTTTTAAAAGAATTGCATCTACCAGATTTTCGTAACTACAAAGTTGAAGTAACAAAACATGGTACTACTAAAGCTCAAGATACCAAAGTCTTAGGATACTATCTTGAAGACGTTATGAAGAAAAATCATAACTTCCGTATCTTTGGTCCTGATGAAGCTCTATCAAACCGTTTAAATGCTATCTTTGATTATACCAATAGACAATTCACCGGCCAAATTCTAGATACTGATGAATATCTCGCTCCAACGGGACAAGTAATTGATTCTTTTTTATCAGAACATATCTGTGAAGGACTATTAGAAGGATACATTTTAACTGGCAGACACGGAATATTTGATACTTATGAAGCTTTCGTTAGAATTGTGGACTCTATGACTAGTCAACATGCAAAATGGTTAAAAGTATGTCAACAACTTGATTGGCGCCGTAGGATATCATCCCTAAATTATTTATTAACATCCCATATATGGCAACAAGATCATAATGGATATACTCATCAAGATCCCGGTTTTTTAAACCATATTGCCACCAAAAAAGCTGACATTGCAAGAATATATTTACCCCCAGATGCTAACTGTTTATTATCCACAATTGATCATTGTATCAAAAGTAAAAACTACATAAATGTTGTAGTAGCATCTAAACATCCAAGTATGCAATGGTTATCAATGGAAGAAGCTGTTAATCATTGTAGTAAAGGAATTGGTATTTTCAACTGGGCCAGCAACGATCAAAAAGAAGGACCAGATATAATTATGGCTTGTTGTGGAGATACTCCAACTGTTGAAACTCTTGCAGCCATTTCCATTTTACATAACTATTTTAAACAAATAAAAATAAGATGTGTCAATGTTGTTGACTTAATGAAATTACAATCAAACTATGAACATCCACATGGATTAAGTAATCAAGATTATAATATGCTCTTCACTAAAGATAAACCTATTATATTCGCCTTCCATGGCTATCCATCTTTAATTCATCAATTAACCTACAAACGCGAAAATAAAAATATTCACGTTCATGGTTATATTGAAGAAGGAACTATTACCACTCCATTTGATATGCGAGTTCAAAACAAAATAGATAGATATCACCTTGTCATGGATGCCTTAAAATATTTAGACTTCTTAGAAGATAAAAGAACACCTCTATATGAATGGTGTAAAGACCAGTTAATCAAACATTCTGAATATATCAAAGAATATGGTGAAGATTTAGACGAAATCAAAAACTGGACATGGCATGATATTAATGATGAAATTGAAGTACTATAAAAAAAGAAATATGACTAATTAAAATCATATTTCTTTTATTTAATAACAATTTTATCATCATGACAATCAAAAGTAATTGTATCACCATACTTAATATCACCTTTAATAAGAGCATGAGCAAGTAAACTCTCAATCGTTTTACTAACTTCCCGTTTTAACGGTCTCGCTCCATAAGTAACATCATAACTAGAATCAATTAAGAAATCCTTAGCCTTAGATGTTAATTCAATATGAATGTCATTAACCTTAAGACGTTCTTCAATATCCCTAACAATTTTATCAAGAATTTGATAAATTACCTTTTTAGTAAGAGGCTTAAAGAATATAATTTCATCAATACGATTAATAAATTCAGGTCTAAATGTTTCTTGTAATAAAGATGCAACAAGTTCCGTTTTACCTTCAAGTATATCTTGACTACCAAGATTAGAAGTCATAATAATAATTGTATTTTTAAAATCAACTGTTCTACCATTAGAATCCGTTATTCGTCCATCATCAAGAATTTGTAATAATAAATTCAAAACCTCAGGATGAGCTTTTTCAATCTCATCAAATAAAACAATACTATAAGGATTACGACGAACAGCCTCCGTTAATTGTCCTCCTTCTTCATAACCAACATATCCGGGTGGCGAACCAATAAGACGAGAAACACTAAATTTTTCCATATATTCACTCATATCAATTCTAACCATATGTTTTTCATCATCAAAAAGTTCATAAGCAAGTGTACGAGCAACCTCTGTTTTACCAACTCCTGTTGGACCTAAAAACATAAATGATCCAATTGGTCGATTAGGATCTTTTATTCCACTACGACTTTTAATAATAGCCTCACTAACTAAATGAAGTGCTTCATCTTGACCCATAACCCTACTTTTCATACTGTTTTCCAAATTCAATAACTTATCTTTTTCACTACTAACTAACTTACTTAACGGAATATTAGTCCACTTAGAAATAACGGCTGCAATATCATCTTCTGTTACATTATCACTTAACAGTTTCATCTTATCTTTACTTTTTAAATCTTCAAGTTCTTTTTCAAGTCTTGGAAGCGTTCCATGACGAAGTCTTGCCGCTGTCTCTAAATCATATCTATTCTCTGCTTGTTCAAGTTCAAAACGACATTTTTCAATTTCTTTCTTCTTACTTTGCATCTTATCATTAAGACTCTTCTCTTCATCCCAAGCATCTTTATATTTTTTCTCTTCACCTTTCAAATTAACAAGCTCTTTATCAATTTCTTCTTTTCTTTTCAAAGACAATTGATCCTTTTCTTTTTTTATAGCTTGTCTTTCAATCTCAAGACGCATAATCTTTCGTGTTAAACTATCAAGAGCATTAGGTACAGAATCCATTTGAACTCTAATAGTAGCACACGCTTCATCAATCAAATCAATCGCTTTATCTGGTAAAAAACGATCAGTAATATAACGATTGGATAAAGTAGCAGCAGCTACCAAAGCCTTATCATGAATAGTAACCCCATGATGGATCTCAAATCTCTCTTTAAGACCCCTTAAAATAGTAATAGTATCTAAAACAGATGGTTCACTAACTTTAATTTTTTGAAAACGTCTTTCCAAAGCTCCATCCTTTTCGATATATTTACGATATTCATTTAACGTAGTAGCCCCAATCACATGAATCTCACCACGCGCTAACATTGGTTTTAAAATATTAGAAGTATCCATAGCCCCTTCCATATTACCACTACCAACTATAGTATGAATCTCATCAATAAACATAATGATAGAACCTTCACTTTTTTTAATTTCATTTAAAACATTTTTTAAACGTTCCTCAAACTCACCACGATACTTAGCCCCTGCTACTAAACTAGCCATATCAAGTTCCCAAATCGTTTTATTTTTTAAACTACTAGGAACATCACCACGTTCAATTCTAAGAGCAAGTCCTTCCACAATTGCTGTTTTACCAACTCCCGGTTCACCAATTAACACTGGATTATTTTTAGTTTTTCTTGAAAGAACTCTTGTAATACCACGAATTTCTTCATCACGACCAATCACTGGATCGATTTTTCCATTTTTAACAGCCTCATTAATATTACGACCATACTTTTCCAAAACATTTTCACTTTCATTTTGATTATTTTGATACATACACCTTCCTCCTTTCAAATCATTTCTATTATATTACAAAAATTAGCACTTGTCAATATAGAGTGCTAATTTATTTTATGGAAAAATAGCTATGAACTAACAGTTTCTATAGCTTTTTTCAACATAACATCATTATCATCAGTCAAAACTTCGCCCTCTTTTAAGACGTTTTCACACCGATCAGTAGGAACAACACCTTTCTCATTAATCCAATTACCTTTAGGCGTTAACCATTTTTGAACTGTATATTTAATTGTATCACCACTGCTAAGATCAGAAGCTGATTGCACTGTCCCCTTACCAAAAGAATTAACTCCAATAATATGTGAACCATAACTCTCTTTAAACGCACTAGCCAAAATCTCTGATGCTGAAGCACTCTCTTCATTAATAATTACACTAACCGGATACTTTCTTTTAATAGTAGATCTACTACCATAAACCTTCTCCTTAACATCTTTAGTTTGTAATTGATATAACACCTGCTTCTTACTTAAAAACAAACTCAACACATCTTTAACTTGTGATAAATAGCCTCCCGGATTATCCCGAACATCAATAACAAGACCATCAATCGAATTCTTTTCAAGTTCTTTTAAAGCCTTATTAAATTGTTTATAAGTATTTAAAGAAAAAACTTCAATCCTTAAATATCCAATCTTTCTTCCATTATTCTCGTACATCTTACTAACAATATTAGGAGTTTCAATCTTTCCTTTACTAAGAGAAAAATCGACTTGATCTCCATCACGCTCCACTGTAACTTTAACCTTGCTTTTACTATTTTTAATAGATATCATAGAAACAACTTCATTTAACGTTTTACCATTAACAGAATTATCATCTATTTTTAAAATAATATCATTCTTTTTAAGGCCCACATCCTTCGCAGGACTATCATCAAAAACATCAGTTATTACCACTTTATCACCATCAAGTTTTATTTGAATACCAATTCCTTCATAAGTACCACTAAGCTCATCATTAAATTTTTTAGAAGCATCATCACTAAAATAAGTAGCATACGGATCATCTAAATAATTAATCATTCCTTGAATTCCCGCATCTATTAACTCTTCCTTATTAACATCTTTATAGTAATTATCAATAATATTATTATAAGTACTAACCAGTTCCTTTAAGTCTTTATCATTACTTTTCTTATCAACTACTGTAAAATTAATAATATTTCCTAAAAGAAACCCAAACATAATAGCAATTATCATAATAATAATAACTTCTGAGAAACTAAAGCCTACTTTTCTTTCCACAATAACTTCTCGTACATTATCATTACTTATATTTTCATCTTCACTATTCATACAATCTACCACCCTAATCTTCTTTAATTTTAACATAAAAAAAAGAAGTCTAAAAGAAAAATAGTGAAATAACACTATTTGTTTACACTAACTATTCAAAATATTTGTAATTTCAGTTGTATCAGTTATTACCTCTTCTACTTCCCCATTTTTAACTTTAATTAATGTTCCATCTTTAACTTTAAAGTCATTAATATCGTGAACAACAGCTTCACCATCAGTCACATAATCTTTATTAAAGCCACTACTAAGATCAACACTATACATTCTTGTCTTAGTATTATTTAACTGATAAGAACTAACTAATGAGCTAAAAGAAGAAGAGTTATTACTTTTGTCAAAATATATAACATAATATTCATCATTATTTTGATTAAATGATTCCCCTGCTAAAATTTCATCATATTGAATACTATTTTTAGTAACCTTATTAGAAGTAGTACTATTACTTTTCTTTAATATTTTAGTTGTTAATAAATAAGTTCCTCCTAATAAAATAACTATAACTACAAGAATAATTATAACTTTTTTAACTTGTCCTTGCATTTCATTTCCATAAGTTGTTTTCTTCATATATATCACCACTTAAATAGTACCATAAAAACTAAAAAAAATAAACACTTTCGTGCTTATTTCATTGTTGGTAAAACATTTATCGAATTAGCAATTTCCAAAAGTTCACTTTGATTCATAACATCACTAACCAAGTAATAACTAATACCATTTGAACTAAAGTTAACTGAATTATCACCCAATACCCCAAGACTATCCATTATCATAAACGGTTCCCCCATCGTTGGTATTACCGTAAACTGATCATTAACCATATCTACTTCTTCCACTAAAGTAAATGGCTTTTCCCCAGAAAAAGTAAGAATAACCCGATTACCATCATCTTTTTTTACTGTTTCTTCATTAGTTAACTTAGTCCCCTCAGGAAGAACCAAAGGATAAATAACATCATTAATAATTCCTGTTTTCTCCGTCTTAGTATCTTTACTAGAACTACTACCCATAATATCATCAAGATTAAAATAATTTTTACTAAAATGTGGATTATAATCAATCTTTTTAATATTTAAAGTCATATTAGGAACACTATCACTATCCAAAACTATTACTTTCTTTAAATTAACCTTCTTATCAAGACTAACCTTTTGTCTTACCAAATTACGATTATTAGGATAATTTACTTTACTAGTAAAAATATAGCCATCACTTTTCGTTTTAAATTCACTTTTATTATCATTTTTAATATCATTAATCAATGATTCCAATAAATAGATCTGTGAATTATTATACGGCCAATCACTTTGAAATTTAAAACTTTTATTTAAACTAGGAGTGAGAACATATACTAACAAAGGTTTAATTTTTTTCTATTTTTAATAACCATTTTCAAATGGCTTAAATTTATAATATATCTCTACATTTTTATTTTCATCTATAACTATTTTATCTATGATACTAGATAATAATTGTACACTAGGTTTTTTCATAGATAAATATTCTTTTATAACACTTTCATATTTTTTATTATTATTAGTAATATTATTATTTATATTATATATTCTAGTTTTTATTTCTGCTATCTCGTTTTGTTTAGTGATTGTTTCTTCAGCTATTCTATTAGTCATTCTTTTATACATTTCTAAATCAATAATGCCATCTAATTTATCACTATATAAGTCTTCTTTTTTCTTATTACTAAATTCAACTTCTGCTACTAATTTTTTTAAATTTATTTCTAACTCATTTACTATTCTTTTAGTTTTGTCACTATTCGCTAATACATTCTCTAAATCCCTAATTTTCAAATAATTTTTACACATTTTCTTTATCTCACTCAATACTAAATCTTCTAATTCATAGTACTTAATATTGTGAGGAGTACATAAATCATATTTTTTATGTTTAGCCCAGTAATTACAATTACCATAACATCTAGTAACTTCACCTTTCTTTTTAGTATTAACTTTTTGAAGTCTAAAACCTATTGTATGACCACATTCTTTACAATACACAAAACCCTTAAGTAATATATCTTGTGTATGTTTACCTTGGTTTTTATTCCTATTATATATGTCTTGAACCAGATTAAATGTATCTCTATCAATTATAGCTGGACATTTATTTTCACATATTATCCAATCTTCAGGTTTAACCCTTACTCTTTTCTTTGATTTATAACTAGGTTTTTTTGACCTCCCTTGCGTTAAATCACCAACATAAGTAGGAAGAGTCAACATATCACTAATAGTTCTATTATTCCAAATACCATACCCTATTGACATATGACCAGATTTAAGGCCCTTATACTCAGTAGGAATAGGTACTTTCTCATATGTTAAAATTCTAGATATTTCACAAATTCCTTTTCCCTTAACAAATAAATCAAATATTCTTTTAACCACTTTTGAAGCCACCTCATCAACAATCAACTTATATTTATTATTAGGATCTTTCTTATAACCATAAGGAGCAGTCTTACCCAAAAAATTACCTTGACTTCTTTTATTATATACACTCGCCTTCATCTTTTTAGAAGTATCTCTTACATGCTTCTCATTAAAAAAACACTGTATTGGAATCATTTCATTAGATGTATTATATTCATCAAATGTATCAACATTATCAAGTAACGCCACATATCTTATTCCTTTTTCGTAGAAATAATCTAAATACCTTAACTGTTGTCCCTCATTCCTTCCAAATCTTGATAAGTCCTTAGTAATTACCATATTAATACATCCGGATTCAATATCCTCAATTAATTTATTCCATCCAACCCTATCAAATTGCGTCCCACTGACACCATCATCAACATATTCACTTACATATAATAAATTATTTTCTTTTATATATTTATGAATGATGTCTCTTTGATTAGAAATACTTCCACTCTCACCTTTTAATTTATCTTCATGAGATAATCTTAAATAAATACCTACTTTATACATTTCACTACTTACCATAATTACCTCCTAAATTTTTTAACCATTTTCTATTAAAGTTTCATTATAATAAAGAACTAGAAATTGCTCTATAATTTCTTGAAATGATTTACCATTCTCATCAAAATAACATGTCACTCTCATAAAAAGTCACCCATTAAAACATATGAACTAAATACTTAATTATTACTTACTATTTTTGTCATATTATTAAAACAATAAAAAAGTAGACACATAAAAATGTAATCTACAAACATTTAATCATAATAATTAAAAAATTCCCTCGTATATGGCTTCCACTTTCTATCATCATTATCAGCATATTTATACTTATTTATGAACAATATATGAGCCTCATTTTTATAAAGCCTAGCAGCACAAATATCAATATTAGAATCATATTCTTGTTTAAATTCCCTAAAAAGAATATAACCAATTCTATTTCTAAACTCATCTAATAAATTATATTTACTATTAGAAGTAACCATATCAATTTCTTCTAAATGACTACTATAAATATCACTACCATATCTAATAATAAAATCACCTTCATCATATATACTTATAAGTTCACTAGTAGTAAAAGCCTTATCAGACATTTCACCATCTATATACAAAGCATATGACTCAATATTATCTTTAAATAATTTTTCATTATCACCAAGACTAGTCCAATATTTTATCTGATAAAAATATTTATCATACTCTTTTTTTGTTACCTCTAAAATAGTTTCTTCATATTCAATCATTTCTTTTGTAAATCTATCATCAAATCCACAAAATCTAAATCTTCGATATATCTCATCTTCAAATATATTTTTATCAGAAGCATTTTGATTTTTAGCAATTACTAACTCCGTAAATAACAATTTATCTATATCATTAGGATTATACACAATTTGCATACTATTCACCTCTCTTATGAATATTATAAAGCAAATCATTAATATGTCAACGGACTATTTTATATAGTAATATGTAGAAAAAAGTTGACAAAGAAGCAATTCGTCATTAGAATAACCAAAATAAGAAAGGAGAATATATATGTCAAACAAAACAAAAGATGAATATGGTTATAGTTGGCAAAAACACAATTTAAGTAGTGGTACAGCTCAACAAAATTCTAAAACTTGGGATGGCGAACACACATGGTATGACCCAAACACTCAAAAAATGGGATGGCACGGAAAAAATGCTTCAGCAGAAGTTAAAAAAATAGGTGGTAAATAGTGCTTTTGAATATAGCATAACAAAATATTCTAAAAATATAAAAAGCAGTAGTATATTAACAATACTACCTGTTTTTTATTATATCTATTTAAATTTTTTTATTTTAAACCCTTGTGTGTTAATACATAAACACCATCATCATTTTTTAAAATTATTTGTTCATGATCATTCGCTGTATTTTTAAGCGTTACTTTATAATAATTATCCTTTTTATATGCAGTTTCCACTTCGTAATTATATATATCATCATTATTTAAAACCTCGAGTGTTCCAGTCATTAAATAAGAATTATTATTATTAATTTTCTTATCTAACTTTTTTAAAATTGTACTTTCACTATCTTTTCCACAACCAGTAATCAATAAACAAACTAGAAAAAAACCTAACAAACCAAATTTTTTCATAAATAGAAAACACCTCTTTTTCATTTCTAATTTATTATATTAATAATCACTTTCTAATATTCATGAATAAATATAAGAAATATGTTCATTATATAAATGTATAAATAAAGGAGGAAAATATGGATACATTAAAAAAAGTATGTTTAGTACTAATTATAATTGGTGCCATAAACTGGGCATTTGTAGGATTATTTGAATTAGATCTAGTTGCCTCAATCTTTGGTGGTGCTGATGCCGTAATGTCCAAAATAATTTACATTATTATTGGTATAGCAGGTCTAATAGATATAAGTATGTTATTTGAAGACCGATAAATCATCTTTTAAAGGTGATTTTTTTATAAAAAAATGTAGATACCTAAATATCTACATTATTTATATTTATCTAATTATTAGCCGTTATTCTAACTTTAACCTTTTTAGTTTTTGAAGCATAGCTAAGTTTCAAATCATCCCCCTTAACTTTAACCTCTACTTCATGTTCTCCAACACCAAGTGAATCAAGATTAACATAAGCTTTAATTATTGATGGATCAATATTATCAATAATTGATTTACTTCCAGTTACAACAACAGTAACCTTACTATCTGCTTCACTTAACGCTTGAACTTTATATTTTGAAGTATCAAGATTTTCAGTCGCTATAGAAATATTATCAAATTCCTTAGTAGTAGACTCATCAAGACTAACTTTAACCGTAATAGTTTTCTTACTAATTTCTGTAACTCCATTAGGTCGTTTTAAAGTAACAGTATATTCTTTATCTTCATTAAGACCAGTAACATCAATCTCTGCTTTCAATTCTTCAATATTGCTAAGAGCATCTTTATTACCATAAATAGTTACATTAGAAGTACTAGTACTCATTGACTTAATGGCCTTACCAAATGCTAAATCACCCTTAGGTACAATCTTAATTGGCACTTCTTTACTAGGTGATGCAATCACAACTTTAGCTGTTACTGATTTAGGAACAATCTCAACATTAACAACCTTACCATTAGTATCATAAGCTACCAGTGGTACATTCTCAAGTGTAAGTGTACCTGCTTCTTGTTTAGCAAAGTCTAAAACATCTACAAGTGCTCTAACTGTTGCTACCTTATCAAGCTTATATTGAGCACCCTTAACAATAACTTCAGAACGATCAAGTTCTACACTCTCTACATTTAATTTCTTATCTAAATCATCTTGATGTAAAACATCATATGTTAAAGTCTTAGTAGTACTAACTTTATCATAAATAGTAACTGTAACCGTTGATGGATCAAGTCTATAATCTATTGACCGTAACTGTTGACTATATTTAAGTGTAACCTTATGTTGTCCCGGTTTAAGTCCCGTTAAGTCAACTGTAACTCCACCATTTGGATACTGCTTAGCCAAAAAGATATGACGTTTTTGCCCTACCAAAGTAATATCAACAGACTTAGGAAGACCTTCAACCACATAAGCTTCTTCATTATAAGTAGCTGTAACTGGTTGATTATATAAAACTTCAGCATATTGATCTATCGTAGTATTACCTTCACTATCAATAATAAAGAAAACTGCAAGAGCTAACAATAAACTTACAACAATTAGCGTTTGTTTCTTCCCAAGGAATCTTTCAATTCCCTTACCATTACTTTTAGAAAAATCCGTAATTTTTAAGATAAGTTTTGTAATAGGACTTATCAACCATTTATCAAAAAAAGCCCCAATATGATGAAAAAATTTTCCTATTCCTCTAATTATCTTCTTCATATATCTCTTCCTCTTCTAATTCATCTTCTTCATATTCACTAGCCATTTTAGGTTTTAACTCATCAATCAACATCATTCTAACATCATCAAGTGATAGATTATAGAATAATTCACCCTTAATAGCTACAGAAAGTCTACCAGTTTCTTCAGATACCACAAGTGATATTGCATCAGTCTCTTCAGAAATACCTAGTGCTGCTCTGTGTCTTGTTCCTAATCTTTTATTAATTTTAGAACTACTACTAGTTGGGAATACAGCACCAGCACAAGTAATTCTATCCCCTTGAATAATAACTCCACCATCATGTAATGGATTACCCTCATAGAAAATAGCAATCAATAAATCACTTGAAATATCAGCATATATTTTCTTAGCTTTCTCAATATAATTACCAAGACTAATATCACGTTCTAGAACAATCAAAGCTCCGATTTTTTGTTTACGCATATAATCCATTGCTTGAACAATTTCATAAACAAGTCTTTCTCTTTCATCAACCGTAAGAACTTTATGTCTACCTAATAATTGATTTCTTCCAAGCTGCTCCAAAATATTTCTAATTTCCGGTTGAAAAATAACAATAATTGCCAGTGGTCCATACATAATTACATATTCAAGCAATAAACCAACAGTTGTAAAACCACAAACATCACTCACTATTTTTAATAAAATTATAACCACAAGTCCCTTAAATAAAAGGGTAAGTTTAACACTATTTCTAATATTTTTTAATATCACATAAAACATTAACCATACAATTGATATATCAATAATCTTTTTAACAATTGTAAGAACACTAGTAACTGTAATAACCATAAAATCTCTCCTTTTCTCTACTTATTCTCTACAGTGGGTATAACCACTTCATCAGTTGGTGTTACTAAAACCTCAGGAACAGAAACTACGTTAGTAGAAGTTACTACTTGAGGACCCATAGTTGTACCATTATTTGTATTATCATTTAAAGGAGTAGTAGGAACCACCTCTTGAACGACTTCCTGTTGCCCCACTTCTTGACTCACACCACTACTAGGTGCACTCCCCTCTTCAAAAACAGAAGACGTAACATTATTAACCTCTTCTAGTGGTTTAACATTAACAACATCATCATTTTTAACATCGGCATACTTTTCCTTTTCCTTTTTAGCATTAATGCTCTTTTCAGCCAAATAACCAATACAAGCAAAAATCAAAATAACACAAATAACTACTACTACTATATATAAAGGGCCATTAAGTGTATCCCTAAAAAACTTAACAAAACTATCCATTCCAAAAAACACCACCTTTATTCTCTATTACTATCATAACATTTTATAAATTCTTTTTCAACTAAGAATTACTAACAATAAAGATTGTCAAAATATTTTAAATTTTTCTTACTAAAGTCTTCCCTTCTTTAAAATTACAATCATTAGGACATTTAAAATCCGGAAATGTACATCTTGCCCCATGTGAATATTTTAAAATATCTTCAGCAAGTGGATTATTAGTATTTTCTAATGCTTCCTTATATTTTAATAATGTATTCCTAGTCTGTAACATTATTTCAAGTTGTGCCGAAGTACATAATCTTTCTTTACTTTTTAAGATAAAGTCATCATACTTTCCTACTTCACTTATTAAAAGCATCTCCCCTTGTGGTATAACCTCATGAACACTTCTAATATCACAATTCCATTCATTCACTAACTTTTCATCATCATCTAAAATAGGTGGCACAAAATACTTTTTATCATCAAGCATTTCAAATTGATAAGAAAGGGTTCTATGTCTTTGAGCTTGAGCATAAGAAGCAAAAGATCCCATATATATAGTAGAATAAATATCACCAAAATATTCTTGCTTATTAGCTAAATCATGACCAAAAATAGATAAACATCTATTTTTTTCATTTTTCATAAGTCTTTCATCAAGAACATTAAGTTTATCAAAACAAGTTATCAATTCACCCATAGATTCAGCAAGCTTCCTATCAAAACTACTATTTGTATCAATATTAGCCATATATTCTTTCATAAAAGCTGCTAAATTATTAACTTGTCTTAACGATGTAGTATAAATCATCTCAGTTGGCATAAACACCGTTACCAAATATCTTGCATTCTCTTGAGCCAACTTAACAATTTTAGAATCATTTAAAACATCACCATAAGTATCTTTAATTTTAAACTTAAAAATATCTAACCACTTATTATAAAGTTCCTCCTCCAAAGAAGTAATATTAGATCCTTCATTTTTAACAATTTTTGTATACCGAGCCGATTTCTCACTAGTCGTATACTGTTTCTCATTGTTTAAAACCATTGCTAACATCTTAGGAATATTTTCTAAATTAAAACTTATAAAAATATGATCATAAACACTATAATGTCCCATTGAAAGCGTTAAATCAGCCCGTCTTTTAGTCTTTTCCAATGGTTCGTTAACAAGATTATTAAATCCTAATTTATCATAACAAACCCCTGCTATTTTAGCAGAAAGTTTAATAGCCCCCTCTTTATCAAAAACCCCATCACTTCCTAAGAACTGATTAGGTAAAATACTAACTCTCATTCTTTCTTTTTCCATAATACCTCCACTATTATTTTAACATATAAATATTAAAACACCAAAAAAGATCAATAAATATTGATCCATCTAATAACATATGGTGCCGACTAAAGGACTTGAACCTTCGACCTACTCATTACGAATGAGTTGCTCTACCAACTGAGCTAAGTCGGCAAATTAATAATATTAGTATAACACAAGTAATAAAAAAAGAAAACTAAGTTTCCTATTTTGTATTTTGAATAATATAGCGTTACAATTGATGTGACACCACACATATAAAAAAAAGCAAAAAATCCGATAAAATATTAAAATATAGAAAGGACTTATTGCTTATGACAAGTATATCACAAAATCAACGTTATATACCGCATGAAATAAACACAAAGTATTATACTACAAATTATATAGAATATCTAAATCATCATTAATGAGATGGAATAAAAAATTTAATGGAACAAAAGAATCATTAATAGATTTTATAATTATTTAAAATTCTATTCTTACAAAGATTTAAAGCATCAAATGAAAACTTATTTAAAACGTTCTAACAATATCCTATGCAAGTATTGAGATGCCCTTCTCCACTTGAAAAAAGAATAAAAATAATAGAAGCACGAAATACTTCAAGTTTCTAGGATTAATATTTTTTCTGATTTATTTTGGGTGTCACATCATTGACAACTACACAAATATCAATATTATTATTTTTAGCTATATATTTAGCAGTTGATATTGCTCTAACATAATTAGATGAATACAATCTATCAACATTTTTTAATTCATCTATATACCAATAACATAAAAGTATCCTTTTATCAAATCTTTATATTTTTAAATCGAAAAATTCGAGTTTCCTATCAATTTGGTGGAGATGAGGAGAGTTGAACTCCTGTCCAAAAATAAATCCTCATAAACATCTACAAGTTTAGATGATTAAGCAAATTTCAAATTAATTCTTAGTAATCATCAACTATAAATCAATTCAAGTCTTAATAATTCAGTTATAGCCAAGACATTCTATAACTATATTCTACTAAATATAAACCACTACATCTTAACGTAGAAAATTAAGAATAAGCAGTGCATCTACCTAAACTAGGCTAAAGCTAATTCTGGAGTTCTTTTACCAAATAAATTAGCAAATGCTGTTTTTATACTGTTTCCAGTTATTATTTGTTAGTTTGTAACGTAAACAACTCGACTTGCCGTTTATGTTCCATTATTCCTGTCGAAACCATTTCATCCCCAAATACAAGCTAATTATATCATAAATAAAGGCATCTGTCCAATTCTACTTATACTTGATATCTTTAGCTATATTTCTTTTAATGTCTCTTTCCTTAATCATTTCTCTTTTATCATAATTTTTTCTACCTTTACAAAGACCAAGTAAAACCTTCGCTCTTCCTCTAACAAAATAAAGTTTCAAAGGAACAAGGGTATATCCTTCTAATTTAATTTTATCATCAAGCCTCTTAATTTCCTTTTTATGCAACAAAAGCTTTCTTGTCCTCATTTCATCATGATTAAAAATATTTCCCTCTTTATAAGGAGCTATAAACATATTTAAAAGATAGACTTCCCCTTTTCTTACAATTGCATAACTATCTTTTATATTAGTATTTCCTAGCCTAATAGATTTAATTTCTGTTCCCTTTAATACAATTCCACATTCTATTTCATTTAAAATAAAATAATCATGTCTTGCTCTTCTATTAACAATTTCCACATCTATCACCTCACTCTATTACCGGCATCTTAATATTTTGATTTTTCGCTAAAACGATACTTTTATATTGATTATAATAAGTTTTATAATTAGGTAATATTTCATCCGTTAATTCTGTATAAGGATAAACCACAAAGTTTCTTTTACCACTTTTAGCTGAAGAAGTATACAAAAGTTCTGCCTGTGGATTTCTTAACTCAATCGTCACCTTATCATCATTAACTTCTTTATGAATATCAACACTAGCCATCAACCCAGTAAGTTTTAAAGTCGTATCCTGATCAGATATAAAATTACCTAATGAATATACTACCATAGTATTTCCAATAAAATCAATGGGTTCCACTACATGAGGATGACTACCAATAATAATATTAACCCCAAGACTAGCCAAATAATTAGCTATTCGTTCCTGATCACTACTAATATCAGTACTGTATTCAATTCCCCAGTGCATAGCTACAATAATAACATCAACTTTATCTTTAACCTTTAAAATATCATTTTTTGCTACTTCATCACTATAAACATTATTAAGATATTCTTTTCCTTCAGGAGTACTAAGACCATTAGTCCATGTTGTATAAGCGAAAAAAGCATACTTAATTCCTTTTATTTCCTTAATAACCACCTTATTTCTAGCCTCAAAAGAATCATAACTGCCTGCTGTATACACATCTTTATATTTTTGAAAATAATGGTAAGAATTAAGAGCCCCCTCTTCACCCTTATCCATCGTATGATTAGTGGCAAGTGACACCAAATTGAAAGAAGAATCAATAAAAGCATCACCAACTTCATAAGGAGAGTTAAATCTTGGATAACTAGATAATCCTAAGGAAGTCCCTCCTAAAACCGTCTCTTGATTATAATACTTCAAATCATATTTAGCAACAATCGGTTTAATCATTCTTAACATTGGTTTAAAATCATATCCATAATCACTATAAGCATCATTATAGATAGTATCATGAATTAAAGCATCACCAACCATTACTAATGAAACATCCATCTCTTTCTTAGACACAACTTCAGTTTTAGGAGAACTTTTTTTAGAAGCCTTTACACTTTTTCTTAACAAACAATAAAAAGAAAGACTAGATCCAAATAAGAAACAAATCGTAAATACAATAATAAATTTTCCAAACTTCGTTAATCTTCTTTTTTTCATAAATCAAAGTTTCCTAATAATTTGAAAATCAATAGTCTTAGCCTCCTTAGAAGCTGCTACCACTTTAACCAAAACCCTCTCACCAATTGTATATCTCACCTTACTTCTTTCTCCTGTTAAAGACATTCTTGCTTCATCAAAGACAAAATAATCATTCATATTTCTAACTGGTACTAATCCTTCCACTAAATTATCAAGTTCAACAAACATACCAAATGACATCACAGAAGAAATCATACCTTCATACTCTTCACCAATATGATCTTCCATATACTCAGCCATCTTCATATCTTCAACTTCCCTCTCACAATCGACAGAAGCTCTTTCCTTAGCACTCGAATGATCAGCAATAAAAATAAGCTTTTCTTGATTCTTTCTAACCGTATAAGAATCAATATGATGATTAAACAAATAAGTTCTAAGTAATCTATGAACCGTCGTATCAGGATATCTTCTAATTGGTGATGTAAAATGTGTATAACACTTACTACCTAATCCAAAATGTCCCAAATTAGTAGGTAAATAAACTGCTTTTTGCATACATCTCAACAATAAAGTAGATAAAATTTCTCCTTCTTTTTTATCATGTACAAAATCAAGTAACCTTTGAATAGTTAGTGGTTTATTAATTCCTTTTATATCTCCCGGAATACTATACCCCATATTACTTAAAAATCCTAAAAATTCTCTAATTCTCTCTTCCTTTGGACTCTCATGAACCCGGTAAATAAACGGTAAATCCATATTATATATATGAGTAGCCACACACTCATTAGCAGCAATCATAAAATCTTCTATTAAATTTTCACCGGCACTTTGAACTCTTTTAGTTATCTCATATGGATGACAATTTTCATCAACTAATATTTTAGCCTCATTAGTATCAAAATCCAAATAACCTCTTTTTATCTTCATTTTTCGAAGAATACCAGCTAACTCTTCCATAAGGAACAAATCATCAACATAATCCTTATAATCTGGATCAATAATATTATTAAGTAAAATATTATTAACCTTTTTATAAGTCATTTGAATTCTTGATCTAATCACACTAGGAAAAATATCATAATCAAGCAATTTACCAGTATCATCATACTTCATAACACAACTAATAGCTAATCTATCTACATTAGGATTCAAAGAACAAATTCCATTAGATAATTCATGAGGAAGCATAGGAATAACTCGATCCACCAAATAAACAGACGTTCCCCTCTCAAGGGCCTCTTTATCTAACGGACTATCCTCTTTAACATAATATGAAACATCCGCAATATGAACTCCAAGTGTATACGTTCCATCACTATTTTTCTTAATACTAACGGCATCATCAATATCTTTAGTATCATCACCATCAATAGTAAAAATTACTTCATCCCGTAAATCTTTTCTTCCTTTTAAGTCACTCTCTTTAACTTCCATTGGTAAATTCTTGACTTCTTCCATAACTTCATCATCAAAGTTAACACTAATACCATATTTATAAACTATTGATAAAATATCAACCCCGGGATCATTTTTATGTCCAATAATTTTAATAACTTTCCCCAAAGCCTTAACATTACTTATTCTTTTAATAATTTCCACAATTACTTTATGACCATCAACCGCATTAAGACTATCTTCTCTATTAATTAAAACCTCAAGATTAACCTTATCTTCATCAAGCTTAACAATACCAACATCATTTTTAAAATTAATTTCTCCTACATAAGTATTACTCTCATGTTTTAAAACTTTAACAATTCTACCTTCACATCTACCTATTTTCTTTTTATTAGAAAGCTCAACAACTACCAAATCCCCATGTAAAGCCCCATTTATATTTTCCTTAGGAATATAAATATCAACATCGCTATTATCAACATCCACAAATCCAAATCCCTTTTTATTAGAATGCAAAGTACCCTTAAGTAAATGACTATCTTCAAACAACATATATTTATCTTTATTAGTATGATAAATTTTAGTTTCCACTTCTAGTTTATTTAAAACAATCAATAACTCTTCCAAATTACTAGTCCCAAGTTTTTCCTCTATTTCAAAAACACTAAGACTTTTACCTGCTTCTTTTAATATATTAATAATTCTCTCTTCCATCATTTCACCTTCTATTTCTAATATAAGTTTACTCTATTTTTCCTAAAAATAAAAGAAAAAAGACATTGTTTTGACAATGACTTTAATATTTCCTATATAAATGAATATACTAAGCAAATAGCAAAGAAAACAAATCCTAATATCATCGTTATTCTTGTAATGACTAAATCACTACCACGCTCTTTTCTATTTTTAAATAAATCACTTGAATTACCAGAAAATATTTGAGCAGCATCTTCACTTTTACCACTTTGTAATAATACAATGATAATTAACAATATAGATACAACAAGTAATAAAGCTTTCATTTCAATACCTCCAAACAAATCAACACTATAATACCATATTAAAGTAAAGAATGCAAATATTATCTAGTTATTTATTGCTTCTTCTATTCTCATTAATTGATTATATTTACAAATTCGATCTGTTCTTGACATAGAACCAGTCTTAATTTGTCCTAAATCAAGACCAACGGCTAAATCAGCAATTGTCGTATCTTCTGTTTCTCCACTTCGATGTGAAATAATAGTTTTATAACCCTGACTCTTAGCAAGAGCAATTGTCTCTAATGTTTCCGTAACCGTACCAATCTGATTAACCTTTAAAAGAATAGCATTACCAGCTTTATTATCAATTCCTTTTTGAAGATATTCTTTATTAGTAACAAACAAATCATCTCCAACTAGTTGAATCTTATCGCCTAATTCTTTCGTTACTTTACTAAATCCTTCCCAATCATTTTCATCAACTGGATCTTCAATTGAAATAATTGGATAAGTATTTACTAAATCTTTATAATAATTAATTAACTCATCAGTCGTTAATACTTTCCCTTCACCATCTAAATGATATCTTCCATCACAATAAAATTCACTAGCTGCAACATCAATAGCATAACAAACATCATCATATGGTTTATAACCAGCTCTTTTAACTGCCTCAGTAATTAATTCAAAACCTTCTTTATTATTCTTTAAATCAGGAGCAAAACCTCCTTCATCCCCCACTGCTGTAGCATAACCTTTTTCCCTCAAAACATTTTTCAAAGAATGAAACACTTCCGCCCCAACTCTTACTCTTTCATGAATAGTATCTCTTTGCGGAATAATCATATATTCTTGAAAATCAAGAGAATTATCCGCATGAGCCCCACCATTAATAATATTCATCATTGGAACCGGTAAAGTCCTACCATTCCCAACATAAGCATATAAAGGTTTCCCACTATTATTAGCAGCAGCTTTTAAACATGCCATAGAAACACCAAGTATAGCATTCGCTCCTAAATTACTCTTAGTCTTAGTACCATCAAGTTTTATCATAGCTTCGTCAATTGTTCTTTGGTCTTCAACTTCCATACCAATTATATTATCATGTAAAACAGTATTTACATTATTAACAGCCTTTAAAACCCCTTTGCCTCCAAACCGAGTTTTATCTAAATCACGTAACTCTAAAGCTTCTCTTTCACCTGTGGAAGCCCCAGATGGAACTATAGCACGCCCCATAACTCCATTTTCAAGATAAACATCCACTTCAACTGTTGGATTACCCCTTGAATCTAAAACTTCTCTTCCTATAATATTTTTAATCTTCATTACCTTCTCCTTTATGTTTAAGTTTAGAAACTAAGTCTTTAAATTCATCGCCTCGATCTTCACATTGTTTATATTGATCCCATGAAGCAGAAGCAGGACTCAAAAGAACAACATCCCCCTTTTTAGCTTGCAAAGAAATATAATCAAAAGCCTCATGAAGTCTCTCATAAATTGTTGTTTTAATTCCAATATCAGCCCCATATTCCTTAACTCTATCACGACACTGACCAATCCCTATTATTTCCTTAACATTTTTCATATAATTATCTAAATCATGAAAATCTTGACCTCGCTCTAATCCCCCTAAAATTAAAATAATATCATCATCAAAAGAATTTAAAGCAATTTGGGTACATTTGGTATTAGTAGCCTCTGTATCATTATAATACTTAACCCCATTAACCTCATCAATAAATTCCAAACGATGAGTTACCCCTTTAAAAGTTTTCAAAACCTTAACAATTACATCAGTACTAACTCCTACTTCTTTAGCAATCATCAAAGCACCTAACGCATTTTCAACATTATGATTACCTTTTAAGAAAAACTCATCTCTATCCATAATCATTTCATCATAATAATAAAGTTTATTATCATTAAAATATGCTCCATTAATTACTCGTTTACTAGAAAAATATTTAGTACATGAAAGAATATTCTTAGTCCCTTCCATTACATCTTTATTTTCAATATTTAAAATGGCAATATCATCTTCCGTTTGATTTTTAAATAACTTCAATTTAACTTCTTTATAAGCTTCATAACTACCAAAGAAATCAATATGTGCTTCGGCTAAATTAGTCATTAATCCAATATGTGGTTTAAACTTATCAGTATTAGCTAGCTGTTGACAACTAACCTCCATCACTATAATATCACCACTTTGAACTTTATCTAAAAAACTACACAATGGATATCCAATATTACCTGCTAAATGTACCCTTTTACCACTTGATTTAATCATTTCATAAGTTAAAGTAGTAGTAGTAGTTTTCCCATTTGACCCCGTAATACCAATAAGTGTAACATCTTTAGGTAATAATAAATAAGCCATCTCCACTTCATTAATCACCGGAACATTAAGCTGTTTTGCCAAAGTAACATACTTATGATTATTATTTATACCCGGATTCTTAATAATATAGTCAAAACTATCATCAAGTAAATCATCAGGATGAGATCCAAAAATTAAAGTAACTCCTAATTTTTCTAATTCTGAAATCTTTTCTACATCCTGCTTTTCTCTTGCACCTCCATCATTAACAATGATTGTATTATTAAACCGGCTTAAATACTTAGCAGCTTCATACCCACTCCGTGCCATACCTAAAATCAATATCTTTTTATTTTCAAACATAATAAACCTCCATTACTAACATTATACTAAATATTTAAAATAATTAAACCCTAAAGAATTGAAAACTTTTCGTTATATGATATAATTTAAGTGGAGGAAAAAGTTATGAAAATAATAACCCTAGATGAAATTACATTTGATAAATATACCAAAACTCATAAATATCGCAATTATTATCAAACTAGTGCCTATGGTAAAGTCATGAAAAATAACAATTGTAATATTCACTATATCGGTATTATTGATGATAATAATAACCTTTTAGGAGCTTCTCTTATTTTATATAAAGAAGTATTCATGAACTACAAAATTGCCTATGCTCCAAGAGGAATATTATTTGATTACACTAACTTAGAAAACTTAACAGAATTTACCACAAGATTAAAAAGACTTCTTAGTAAACAAGGTTTTATGTCTTTAAAAATTGATCCTTTAATCCCTGCTAATTTAAGAAATAAAGATGGCAAAATTATTAATATTAATAAGGAAGCAAATATTATTTTAGAAAACTTAAAAGCCAACAATTATGACTACTTAGGACCAAATTTATTCTTTGAAGCTGAAAAGCCAAGATTTGAAACCCTTGTCGTTTTAGACAAAAATATTAAAGATATATATCAAGATTTTGATAAAAACGTAAGATATAAAATTAAAAAGGCCATTCGAAGTGGTGTCGAAATATATAAAGGTAACAAAGAACAATTAAAAGAATTCTATGAATTTGTTAAAAAGAAATATAATCGTCCTTTAAATTATTATATCGATTTATTTGATAATTTTTCTCCTAATGTTGATTTATACTTTGCGAAACTAAACACAGAAACATTCGTTATTACTAGTCGTGTCCAATATGAAAAAGAACTAGAAATAAATAATAATTTAGCCATTGAAATTCAAAACAATAAAAATAGTAAACTAAAGAAAAAAATAATCAACAAAAAAATTGAATCTGATAATTTAGTAAATGTTTATAAAAAGAATTTAGTCTGGGCTACTAATTTATTAAAAACATATCCAACTGGTCTTTTCATTGGAACATCTCTTAATATTAATTATGATAACGCTTCATATCTAGTAATTGAAGGATTTAATCAACAATTTAGAAGTCTTAATCCAAGCTACCTTATCAAATGGAAAATGATAAATGACTACAAAAATAAGAACTTTAAATACGTAAATTTAAATGCTATTAGTGGTGAATTTAATAAGATTAATAAGTATACTGGTCTCAATGAAATGAAATTAGGTTTTGGATCCTTAATAACAGAATACATCGGCGAATTTGAATTAATTATCAATAATCTGCCTTATAATCTTTACAAAAATTTAAATAAAAACAAAAAATAAGCACAATTAAAGGCTTATTTTTTTATGTCTTTTTCATTAAAACAAATACTATCTAAGATCTTATCACTAACTTTTTTCCATTTTTTATAGTCATTTTTATTAATATTAAATTCAACTGTAACCAGTTTATTATTTAAAGAAAAGAATCTTATATTCCGGTAAAGGCCACCATCACTTTGATCGCTAAATTCTAATTTAAAAAATGATTTATCAAATTTTTTATAACCTTTAGCAGTAATTAACTCAACATTCATAAGCGAAGATGCTTGATTATTACCATATTCTAGAACATTCTCATCTAATAATTCATCATCAGTCGTTGTAATAAAAATATGAATCAAATTATCTCTCGTTTTAAAGACTAATTCTGGCCTTGAATTATAATCATATTCATTCTTAAGTTCCTCTTCACTAAGCATTACAAATGTATCAGGAACTTTAATAAAGAAACTCATATCAACCCGATATGCTTTAAACTTAATGGCCTTACCATCTACTTTTAAAGCATTAGATTGTACTGACTTAGTACTTTTCTTATCTTTATGAATGATATCAGCCACAAAAAAAGCCCCCATTACAATTAAGATGATTCCTAAAACTCCCCATATTATTTCTTTTTTCTTCATAAGACTCTCACCACTATTAGTATAACATAAAAAAAAGAAGTCATAAAGACTTCTTCAAAATTATTATCCTTCGATTTCAGAAACAACACCAGCACCAACAGTACGTCCACCTTCACGGATAGAGAACTTAGTACCTTTTTCAATAGCGATTGGGTGAATTAATTCAACATCCATAGTTACATTATCACCCGGCATAACCATTTCAACACCTTCAGGAAGAGTGATTACACCAGTAACATCTGTAGTTCTGAAATAGAATTGTGGACGATAGTTAGTAAAGAATGGAGTATGACGTCCGCCTTCTTCTTTACTTAAGATATAAACTTCAGCTTTAAACTTGTGGTGTGGATGAACACTACCCGGTTTAGCTAAAACTTGTCCACGTTCTACTTGTTCACGAGAAATACCACGTAATAATACACCAGCATTATCTCCTGCTTCAGCAAAGTCTAATTGTTTACGGAACATTTCAATTCCTGTAACAACAGTCTTTTGAGTTGGTTTAATACCAACGATTTCTACTTCATCGTTAAGTTTTAATTGTCCACGTTCAACACGTCCAGTAACAACTGTACCACGACCAGTGATTGTGAATACATCTTCAATACTCATTAAGAATGGTTTGTCATTATCACGTTCTGGAGTAGGAATCCAAGAGTCAACAGCATCCATTAATTCATAGATAGCGTCAACATATTTTTGATCTCCTTCAAGAGCTTTAAGAGCAGAACCCTTAATGATTGGAGTTTCATCTCCTTCGTAACCATATTCATTTAATAATTCACGAACTTCCATTTCTACTAAGTCGATTAACTCAGGATCATCAACCATATCACATTTGTTTAAGAATACAACCATACGAGGTACTCCAACTTGACGTGATAATAAGATATGTTCACGAGTTTGAGCCATAGCACCATCAGTAGCAGCAATAACTAAGATTGCTCCATCCATTTGAGCAGCACCAGTAATCATGTTTTTAACATAATCAGCATGTCCTGGGCAGTCAACGTGTGCATAGTGACGATTTTCTGTTTGATATTCAACGTGTGCAGTATTAATTGTAATACCACGTTCTCTTTCTTCTGGAGCTTTATCAATGTTTGCATAATCAGTGAAATCAGCCCATTCAGGGTTTTTATCATGTAAGCATTTAGTAATAGCTGCAGTTAAAGTAGTTTTACCATGATCTACGTGTCCAATTGTACCAATGTTAACATGTGGTTTTGAACGATCAAATTTTTGTTTTGCCATATAATTTCCTCCTCATTTAATTACATTTTCTATTTTATCTAACAATTAGCATTTTTGCAACTGTTTAGAACTAATTTTTAAGAGTTTCTCTTAATTTCCACTCTTTTTAATAATATCTTCAGCAATATTTTTAGGAACCTCTTCATAATGATCAAAAGTCATTACAAAGTTACCTCTACCTTGTGTATTACTACGAAGTGTAGTAGCATACCCAAACATTTCAGAAAGTGGTACCATTGCTGATAATTTTACCACATTTCCAAGAGATTCTTGACCTAGTGGACGACCACGACGACTTGTTAAGTCACCCATAACATTACCAAAATATTCATCTGGTGTAGTTACATCCACCTTCATAATTGGTTCAAGAAGTACAGCATGACATTTATTCTTAGCTTCTTTTAAAGCCATAGATGCGGCAATCTTGAATGCCATTTCGTTAGAATCTACATCATGGTATGAACCATCAAATAATGTAGCCTTAACATCAATCATAGGATATCCTGCTAAAATACCAGTTTGCATAGCTTCTTGTAAACCTTTATCTACTACTGGAATGTATTCACGAGGAACAACTCCACCAACGATTTGGTCAACAAATTCATATCCTTTATCTGGATTAGGTTCAAACTTAACCCAAACATGTCCATATTGTCCACGTCCACCAGATTGTTTAATATATTTACCTTCACAATCAGCAGCTTGCTTAATTGTTTCACGATAAGCAACCTGTGGAGCACCTACATTAGCTTCAACGTGGAATTCACGTTTCATACGATCAACTAATACATCTAAGTGTAACTCACCCATACCAGCGATAACTGTTTGACCAGTTTCATGATCAGTATGAACTCTAAAAGTTGGATCTTCTTCAGCAAGTTTTTGTAAAGCTAGAGCCATTTTATCTTGATCAGCCTTACTCTTAGGTTCAACAGCAAGTTGAATAACAGGTTCTGGTACAACTAATTTTTCAAGAATAATTGGTTTCTTATCATCACATAAAGTATCACCAGTAGTTGTATTCTTAAGACCAACAGCAGCTGCAATATCACCAGTATATACATCAGTAATCTCTTTACGAGTATTAGCATGCATTTGTAAAATACGACCAATTCTTTCTTTACTATCTTTAGTAGAGTTTAAAACATAACTACCACTAGATAAATGTCCAGAATAAACACGGAAGAAAGTTAAACGTCCAACGAATGGATCTGTCATAACCTTAAATGCTAAAGCACTAAAAGGTTCAGAATCATTTGGATGTCTTTCTTCAATATCACCATTTAAATTATGTCCTTTAATAGATGGTATATCTAAAGGACTTGGTAAATAATCAATAACAGCATCCATTAAAGGTTTAATTGCCATATTACCAAGAGCTGTTCCACACATAACAGGGAAGAAAACAGCTTCAAGACATCCTTTACGAATAGCTCTTTTAATCATTTCAACAGTTACTTCACCGCCATCAAGATAAGTTTCCATCATCTCATCATCAAACTCAGCAACTGAATCAATTAAATCAGCTCTTTTTTCCTCTGCAATAGATTTTAATTCACTAGGAATTTCAATTTCTTTTTCAGCTTCTTCAGGTTTACCATCATATTCATAAGCCTTCATAGTAACAAGATCAATTACCCCATGATAACTATCTTCAGCACCAATAGGCCATTCAATAGGCTTAGCATTAACGCCTAAACGATCTTTAATAGTTTTTAAACTATATTCAAAGTTAGCACCCATCTTATCCATTTTATTTGCAAAAATAATTCTAGGTACTTTAAATTCATCAGCTTGTCTCCAAACTGTTTCCATTTGTGGTTCAACTCCAGCTTGCGCATCTAAAAGAGCAACCGCACCATCAAGTACCCTTAAACTACGACTAACTTCAATTGTAAAATCTACGTGTCCGGGAGTATCAATTATATTATAACGATATCCCTTCCAATGAACTGTAGTAGCAGCAGAAGTGATTGTAATACCACGTTCTTTTTCTTGTTCCATCCAGTCCATTTGACTAGCACCATCGTGAGTTTCACCAATTTTATGGATATTACCACCATGGTATAAAATACGCTCAGTACATGTTGTTTTTCCAGCATCGATATGAGCCATAATTCCAAAGTTTCTTGTCTTATCTAAAGACGTATCTCTTGCCATATATTATCCTTTCTACCAACGATAATGAGCATAAGCCTTATTAGCTTCTGCCATTCTATGGGTATCTTCACGTTTTTTAACAGCAGCACCAGTTCCATTAGCTGCATCCATAATTTCACTAGCTAAATTATCAGCCATTCCACGACCACCACGTTTACGTGAGAAAGTCACTAACCATCTAAGAGCTAAAGCTTCAGCTCTTTGTGGAGTAACTTCTTGAGGAACTTGATAATTAGCACCACCAACTCTTCTAGACTTAACCTCTAAAAGTGGCTTAATATTTTCCATCGCTTGATTAAATACTTCAAGCGGATCTTTACCAGTTTTATTATGAGCAATATCAAACGCTTCATAAACGATTGTTTGCGCTGTTCCCTTTTTACCATCTAACATAATCGTATTAACAAGTTTAGCAACGGTTTTAGACTTATAAATAGGATCTGGTAAAATATCTCTTTTAACTGCACGTCTTTTACGCATAGTTTTTTCCTCCTTACTTTCTACTATTTTTTAGGTTTTTTAGCACCGTATTTACTACGACCTTGTTTTCTATCCTTAACACCAGCAGTATCTAAAGTACCACGGATAACATGATAACGAACACCGATTAAGTCCTTAACACGACCACCACGTACTAATACAACACTATGCTCTTGTAAGTTATGTCCAATTCCCGGAATATAAGTATCTACTTCCTTACCATTAGATAAACGAACACGCGCATACTTTCTTAAAGCTGAGTTTGGTTTCTTAGGTGTTTTAGTACCAACCCTTGTACATACCCCACGCTTTTGAGGAGATGGATTATTTGTTTGTTTTCTTCTAATTGTATTAACTCCTACTAAAAGTACTGGAGCCTTACTCTTACGAGTCTTATTCTTTCTACCTTTACGAACTAATTGATTGATTGTAGGCATTGTATTCATTAACTCCTTTCTTTACACATATCCACGTGTATCATATTCACCTCTAAATAAAGTTTTGCCCAAAGCAAAACTAAATTTAAACAAGCAACAATAATATATCACTAACTTTACTCAATGTCAATCATTTTATAAAAAGATTAAAAAAAGAGCCAAAGCTCTATTAATCATGGAAACAACTACCCCCAATAAATTCCCTAATAATAGAATCATCAGGAATACTTTCACTAGGAATAGGCAAAATAAGTCTTAAAACATTTAAAAGCCTCTTTGCCTCTTCATAATACACAGAATCTTCATTAACAGAAAATAATAATGGCTCAACATAAGTTTTAAGAACTGCAAGCTCGTAAATTAAAGCCGTATTAACTGTCGCATCCGCTTCATCTTGATAAGGAAAAATATACTTCTCCTCCCCAAGTCTTACATTAGGCCATGCACTTAAAGTATTAACAACATTATAGCCTCTTGTCCTATTATCCCTAATAATTCTTCTTAATAACCTATTATCTGTCGTTGGAAATCTATTATGATTATCAATATTAAGCTCTGTAAGAGCCGATAAATAAATCTTATATTTATTTTTCATAGGAATATCTTTTAAAACCAATGGATTTAAAGCATGAATTCCCTCAATTAATAAAATATCATTCTTATTAAGTTCAAGCTTTTCCTTAAACTCTTTTTTACCCTCCTTGAAATTATAAATAGGAATAACTACTTCTTTGCCATCAAGTAATTCCTTAATCTGTTTCGTCAAAAGCTTATTATCAACCGCTTCAAAACATTCAAAATCCTTCTCACCTTTGCTATTAACAGGCGTTTTATCCCGTTCTAAAAAATAATTATCCATACTAATCATTTTAGGATTAAGACCAAAACTTCTTAAGTACATACAAAGCTTAGTCGTCGTAGTCGTCTTACCACTCGAAGAAGGACCTGCTAACAAAATAATTTTTTTATCCTTCTTACTCTTAACTATTTCCCGAGCCAAATTTAAAAGTCTATTACTTTGAAGCGTTTCATCAATCCTAATTAAATCAGCAATATTACCCGTACTAATTACTTCATTTAAATCCGCAATCGTCTCAATCTTCATCAATTTTGTCCAATCATGACATTCTTTAAATACTTTAAACATATTTTCATGATGAACATAAGATTTGATTTGATTATTAGAGTAAATAGTTGGAAATTGCAAAACAAAACCATTATCATTTATATAAGTTAATTTAAAATCCTTCAAACATCCCGTATTAGGAGGCATTTGATGATAAAAATAATTATAATAATTACCCAATCGATAAAGCGTTATAAATGTGTTAGTGTTATATTTCATAACCTTAGCCTTTGCAAGATCATTAATACTTTCAAAATAATGAATAGCCGATATTCTTTCCACACTTACCTTTGTAATATCTAAATCAAGTTCCACTAAACTAACCATTTTTCTAGCAATAGATCTTAAAATAGTCTCAGTAAGCGGAAAAGATGTTTCTATATAAATTCCCTTATCAAGTGAATGCATAACTTTAATAGAAGCATCAAGTCCAAACTTCTCTTTAACAGCTACTACTAATAAAAAAGTTAATCCCGCAATATAAGCCCTATTACCAACCCGAGAATTAAGATCATAAAAAACAATACCACACGGATCATTAATAACATAACTAAGTTCCCTATATACATTATTAACACTAGCAATAACGACTGGAAAGCGATAATCTTTTTGATATTTTTTACTTAGTTGTAACAAAGTAGTACCACGTACGACCATCTCTTCTTTAGAATTAATTGTAACTTTAACCTCTTCAATCATTTTATCCAACCTCATATTCTACAGTTAATTATATCAAACTTACCATTCATTGTCTAATTATTTTGACTAATCTTGTAGGGTATAAATAAAAATATTTATGGATATATATAAAGTAGGTGATAAAATGAATTTAATTCCAATGATTATTGATAAAGAAATAAATGGAGAACGAAGCTATGATATTTTTTCCAAGCTATTAAAAAATCGTATTGTTATGTTAAGTGGAGCAATCACTACCGAAACAGCCAATATCATCATAGCCGAATTATTATACTTAGATTCCATAAACCATAATGATATATCTCTTTATATAAATTCAGAAGGAGGTTCCGTAACCGCCGGATTTGCCATATATGACACCATGAATACTATAAAAAGTGATGTATCTACTATCTGTATAGGTCTAGCCGCTTCCATGGGTGCCTTTTTATTATCAAGTGGACAAAAAGGAAAAAGATATTGCCTTCCCAACAGTGAAGTAATGATCCATCAACCCCTAGGTGGAGCCGAAGGTCAAGCAACCGAAATTAAAATTGCCGCCGAACACATTCTAAAAACCAAGAAAAAATTAAATGAAATCCTAGCTAAAAACACCAATCAAAGTCTAACAAAAATAGAAAAAGATACCGATCGTGACTACTTTCTAAGTGCCCATGAAGCTAAAAAATATGGTTTAATTGATAAAATATTATAAAAAGAAGATTTGCTCTTCTTTTTCTTTAGGATGTATAATTTTTAGTGTGTGTAGAGTGTTTAACTCTATCAACTTCTATTACTAACTATAGTTGTTTTATTTCTAATAATACTAAACATAAGATAGCTAGGGACTTAGTTAAAAAACATTCTGAAAAAGATATAGCTTCAGATAATAATGTTTCTCCTAATACTATTGAAAGAATTATGGACTTTTACTATAAAACTCAAAAATTATATAAACATTATCTTCCTAAAGTTTTATTGAGGGTAATAATAATTTTATTAAAGTAATTAAAAAATAGCCAATGCATAACTGCATTGACTACTTAAATAATGATCCCTTTAACAATGCTTTTAACATTTTTAATCTTTTTTTTCAAAATGACTAGCCAATTCTTTAATCTTACGAAACCGATGATTAAGACCTGATTTCGTAATCTTTTTTCCCGTTTCCAAACTAATAATCCCACTAAGTTCTTTTAATGATACTTCAGGATACTTCTTACGATACTTTAATGCCTCCATTAATTTATCATCTAAAAGTACAGTAGCATCATTTTTCTCTAACACTTCAATATTATCAAGTTGCATAAACGCCGTCTTAATAACTTTATCCATATTAGCCTGTTCACAATTATTTATTCTATTTATCTTATTCTTTTTATCTCGATAAACTCTAACATCTTCATAATACAAAACAGCCTTATTACATCCTAAAATCTTCAAAAAATCACTAATCTTATCAGCTTCTTTTACATAAAGCATAAATCCTCTATCACGATCTAATAATTTAGCATTTAACATATATTTATTTAATAATTTTTGAATAAACACCGCTTCTTGAGGTCTATCAACAAAAAATTCCAAATGATATCTACTAGTTTTAGGATCGTTAATACTACCACTACTGACAAATGCCCCCTTTAAATATCCCTTAACCTCATCATCACTACTAACTAAATATGATGCAATAACTTCTTTAAAAAGACAAAACGTTTCATCAAGAAATTCTTTTCCCTTAATTATCTCTAAACCAATAAGTTTATTTTTACTAAAATTATTATTATCAAGGACCAGTTCTTTATATTTAATTTCATCATAACTATCAAATAATTGTTTTAAATAATCAATAACTGCAAAATTCTCATTACTAAACACTATATTATTATCAATTATTTGATAATTATTACGAATAAATCCCGAAATAAATGATACTTTAGCCGGTTCACTTAATTTATTACCTATAACTTCTTCTTTAACTTTAACTGTAAATGACATAATCTACCTCATCAAATATGAAAATATTAACGCACTAAGTTTTTGACTATGATGTTTTAAAGTATTATCACTAATCGTCAAAAGATCGGCTTCTATTAACTCAACATCACACCTAGCTAACACTGGATAATCAATTTTAACAGGATCTTTTTGTTCCTTATTAGCATATCTTAAAGCCATTTCTTCGCTTATTTTAGAATTAGAAGCAATAACTACATTCAACTTATGATTTCCTAAATAACCATTAATTAATTTAATATGATCACTAACTGAAAAACCATCCGTTTCCCCCGGTTGCGTTACAATATTACATAAATACATAATAGGAGCATTACTTTGATCAAAACATTTAATTATATCTTTAGAAATAAGATGAGGTAGTAAACTGGTATACAAACTACCCATACTAAAAATAATTAAATCTGCTTCCTTAATTGCCATTTTAACATCATCAAGAATCTTTGGCTCCCTTTTATAAAATAATCTTTTAATATTAGAAGTTGAAAGGGTAATATTCTCTTCCCCTTCAATAATATTACCATCCTTAGTCTCCGCCATAAGAGTAATATCAGCTTCTTCCGTTAATGGTAAAACTTTATCTTTAATATCTAAAAGAGTTGATAAATCTTCAATTGATTCTTTTAAACTACCTGTAATATTCAAAAGAGAAATAAGAATCAAATTACCAAGGGCATGACCATCTAAATCACTGGTAGTATTAAAACGGTATTCAAGCATTTTTTTTATATTATCATCCGTACTAGATAAACTACTCAATACATGTCTAATATCTCCAACAGCTGGAACATGAAACTCTTCCCGCAACTTTCCCGTACTCTTTCCACTATCAGAAACAGTAATTACAGCTGTTATATCAAGAGGAAAATCTTTAAGGCCCCTAAGCAAATAGGAAAGCCCCGTTCCTCCTCCAAAAACTACTACTTTTTTATTCACCAAAAACCACCATCCTAATTATAATCATTAATTATTTTTAAAGCCACATAAGCACCTTCACTCTCAGCCATCACAATTTGATAAAAATCTTTTTTTAAAGAATCTCCTACTGCATAAATAAAGTCAACTTGTGTTTCATAATTATTATCTACAACAACATACCCCATATCATCCAAAATATCAAGTGGTTTTAAGAAATCATTTTGTGGAATCATGCCAATATAAACAAATATTCCATCAACAGCAAGTAAGGAAGAATCCGTATACACTTCAAAAGTATTATCACTAATCCTTTTAATTTCTTTAATATTTCCTTTTTCCAATTTAATATTTGAAGTATCCTTCACTCTCTTTTGTAAATCATTCTTACTTCTAACTTCACTTCGATATAAAATAGTTACTTCCTTAGCAATTCTACTAAGATAAAGAGCCCCTTCAAAAGCACTATCGCCACCCCCTACTACCAACACTCTTTTATTTTTATACAAACTACCATCACAAACCGCACAGTAGCTAATTCCCTTATTATTATCATGAGGCAAAACATCAAGCTTTCGTGGAGATCTTCCCGTAGCCACAATAATATAATCACAAGCATATTTTCCTTTTAAAGTAGTAATAATTTTATCTTTACCAACTTCAACAACTTCTTCATATTTCACCAAAATATCAAGATTTTTTACCTGCTTTAAAATTTTAAGAGCTAAATCACTGCCACTTATCCTATCAAAACCGGGATAATTTTCAATCTCGCTATTATTTATCAACTGTCCTCCCGGCATATTTTTCTCAAAAATAACAATCTTAAGTCCTGCTCTTTTCAAATAAATAGCCGCAGTCATTCCTGCCACACCAGACCCAATAATTCCAACATCAAACTTCATCATATAAATTAACCTCCCGATATAATTTAGTATTCCTTCTTCCAAGTAAATAAATACCAATTAAAAACAAACAAATAGATACAAACTGAGCCACTCTTAATGGTCCAAGCATTAAACTATCAAGCCGCATTCCTTCAATAAAAAAACGCGATATTGAATACCAAACTAAATAAATACCTGAAAGTTGTCCCAATTTCACCTTTTTATTTTTAGCAAAAAACAAAATTAAAAAGCCAAGAAAAGAAGAAATAGATTCATAAAAAAATGTCGGATAATGATAACTACCATTAATATACATTCCCTTAATAATAAAACTAGGAATATGTTGATTTTTTAAAGAAGCAAGTGAACAAACTGCTCCATAAGCCTCATGATTAAAGAAATTACCCCATCTTCCAATCGCCTGTCCAATTATTAAGCCTACAACTAAAATATCTAAAAGCTTCAAAATATTAATCTTTCGTTTGCACTTATGATAATAAAAAAGATAAGCCAAACCACCAAGTATTCCTCCATGAATAGCCAAACCACCATGCCACACCATAACTATTTCTAAAGGATTAGCTAAATAATAAGAAAGATTAAATAAAACATAATAGACTCTTGCCCCTACTAATCCCCAAAGAAAAGTATAAAAAAGAATATCAATAAATTCTTCTTTATTTTTAACCCAATCTTTCTCTTTTCTTAATTCCAAATAAATAACTAAAATTCCAGCCAAGAAACCAAATAGTATACATATAGAATAATAATATATTTTAATAAATCCTAAATCAATAAACCCTTTATCCATGCTGTTTAACCCTTCTTATAATTGGTTTAATTAAAACTTCTTCAATCAAAACATTAGCAATAGATATTAAAATAGAAATAACCAAAGCTACCCAAATATCATAAAGTTGAAAATGCGGTCCTAAAATCCAATCCGTAAGCTTTAAAATAAATAAATTAATAAACGGATAAAAAAGACCAAGTGTTAACGCCGTTACCGGAATCGTAAATCTAACTAATAATGGTTTCAACGTTTGATTTAAAATATATATGATAAAAGAAGCCAATACAACATATATAAAAGGATGCGTTTTATCCACATAAAAAGATTTAAAGAAAAGAGAAACCAAAAAGAAAACTAGACAATAACCACCGAAATACAAAAGCCATTCTAAAAACCAATTTAATCTGACCTTACCTTTATTTGTAACGATTATTTTCATAGTTTCCTCCTACTTAATTATTTTTTTTAAAAATTGTCCTGTATATGACTCTTTAACTTTCATAATTTCTAAAGGTGTACCTGCTGCTATCACAGTTCCTCCTAAATTTCCTCCTTCAGGACCCAAATCAATAATGTAATCTGCACATTTAATAACATCAAGGTTATGTTCAATGATAACCACTGTATCTTTATTATCGACTATTTTTTGTAAAATTGCAAGTAACTTCTTAATATCATCAGCATGAAGGCCCGTTGTTGGTTCATCAAGAACAAATAGCGTCTTTCCCGTGGCCTTCTTTTGTAACTCTTTAGCAAGTTTTACTCTCTCTGCTTCTCCACCTGATAAAGTTGGAGCACTCTGTCCTAACTTAATGTAGCCAAGTCCAACTTCTTCCAAAACCTTAAGTTTATTTTTAATTTTTGGAACATTATCAAAAAACTCTAAAGCCTCTTTAACACGCATATCCAAAACATCAGCAATGTTTTTCCCTTTATAATAAATGTTTAAAGTTTCCTGATTATACCTACTTCCATGACAAACTTCACAAGGAACATACACATCTGGCAAGAAATGCATTTCAATCTTTTTAACGCCATCACCGCGACAAGCTTCACATCTTCCACCCTTAACATTAAAGGAAAAACGATTTTTTTGAAAGCCTAACATTTTAGCTTCTTTAGTATTAGTAAATAACTCTCTAATATCATCAAATACCCCAGTATAAGTAGCAGGATTACTTCTAGGCGTTCTTCCAATTGGGCTTTGCGAAATAGCCACCAACTTATCAATATTATCAAGACCTAATATTTTATCAAACTTACCCGGTTTTTCTTTTGATTTATATAATTTATTACTTACAGCTTTAACCAGAATTTCATTAATTAAACTACTCTTACCACTACCACTAACCCCTGTTACTAACACAAGCCTACCAAGTGGTATTTTAACATCAATATTTTTTAAGTTATTTTCTTTAGCCCCTTTAATAGTAATAAACTTACCATTGCCTTTTCTTCTTGTTTTTGGTATTTCAATACATTCTTTGCCACTTAAATAACGTCCTGTAAGACTATTTTCATTTTTCATTACTTCTTTAGGCGTACCATAAGCTACAATTTTTCCACCCTCATCTCCAGCTTTTGGCCCCACATCAACCAAATAATCAGCAGCAAGCATCGTATCCGTATCATGCTCTACAACAATTAATGTATTACCTAAATCACGCATTTCAAGTAATGATTTAATCAATCGATCATTATCTCTTTGATGAAGACCAATACTAGGTTCATCCAAAACATAAAGAACACCCGTAAGTCTTGAACCTATTTGCGTTGCCAATCTAATTCGTTGTGCTTCCCCTCCAGATAAAGTACCAGCACTACGACTAAGTGTTAAATAAGATAGACCAACATTATTTAAAAAAGATAATCTAGACTTTATTTCATTTAAAATAAGTTCCGCAACCTTCATTTTCTCATCACTAAGCTTTAACTCATCAAAAAATACTAATAATTCTTTAATACTCATACAAGTAATTTCATAAATATTTTTACCATTAATTTTAACGGCCAAAACATCATCACTAAGTCTTGCTCCATGACAGTGACTACAAGTTTGCTCAATCATATAATTTTGAAGCCAATCTCTAATCCATGTACTAGAAGTTTCCATATATCGTCTTTCTAAATTATTAATAATTCCCTCATAATAATCAATCTGATCTGTAATATTACCACTTCTAGACTTATAATGAAATCTAATAGGTTCCAAACTACCATAAAAAATCAGATTAACTTCTTCTTCACTAAGTTTCTTAAAAGGTTTAGTAAGACTAATCTTATAATGCTTACACATACATTCTAATCGTTTAAAATAAATATTATCAACATCATCACCAAGCGTTACAATTGCCCCATCTTTTAAACTTAAATCTTTATTAGGAACAATTAAATCCGGATCAATCTTAAGCTTGATTCCAAGGCCCTTACAAACAGGACAAGCCCCATATGGTGCATTAAAACTAAATAATCTCGGTTCAAGCTCAGGAAGAGAAAAATCACAATAAGGACATGCAAAGTCCTCAGAATAAACTACTTCCTTATCTCCCATGAAATCAATTACTACTTTTCCCTTACTAAGTTTACTAGCAACTTCAAGTGATTCAAAAACTCGACTCCTAATTCCTTCTTTTAAAACCAAACGATCAATAACCACTAAAATATTAGATTTCTTATTTTTATCAAGATTAATCTCATCACTAAGATCAAACATTTCACCATTGATTTTAACTCTAACATACCCCTCTTTTCGAAGCGTATCAAGTAATTCTTTATGTGTTCCCTTTTCCCCATAAACAACTGGAGCCATAATAATGACTTTACTTCCTTCTTCATGCTCTAAAACCTTATTAGTCATCTCTTCAATACTTTGACTACTAATAGGAATATTATGATGCGGACAATAAGGAACCCCACATCTTGCAAATAAAAGCCGTAAATAATCATATATTTCTGTTACCGTTCCAACCGTACTACGCGGATTCTTACTAGTTGTTTTCTGATCAATACTAATCGCTGGACTAAGTCCTTCAATAGAATCTACTAAAGGCTTCTCCGTTCCCCCTAAAAACTGTCTTGCATAAGAAGATAAACTCTCAACATATCGTCTTTGCCCTTCCGCATAAATAGTATCAAAAGCAAGAGAACTCTTTCCACTACCACTAACACCAGTCATTACAATTAATTTATTTTTAGGCAACGTAATATCCACATTCTTAAGATTATTTTCTCGTGCCCCTTTAACAATTATTTTATCCATAATACCACTCCTCAAAGCCCTATTATTATACCACAAAAATGTAATATTAACCTACCAAAATATAACATATTATATTTAAATAGTCAAATGTTTGTTCTAGAAAAAACAAAAGAAAAAATATCCAATTTTCATTAGATATTTTACTTATTAACTAAAAAGATAACTAATGGAATTAAAAGTGTAAGCGCTATAACAATAAAAGTTAAAAGGAAACTACTTACAAATGCCCCTACATTATTATTATTCTTATCAAAATTCTTATCAACCATTTCCAAAGGAACTACTTGTTTACTATCATCACTTTGATAATGTCCATTACTCTTAACAAGTTTTCTATTACTACTATTACCTAAAGCTCCCGCCGTGTCATTAATAAGCCTTTCATTTTTAGAATTAACATAATCAGATAAATAACCCCCGCCATTACTTACTAAAACCCTTTGATAATAATTAGCCAAATCTTCCGGTAAAAACACCTTAAACTCATTAAAATGTTCCTTAACAAACTGTGGTTTTAAATAATCAATTGTTTCAAGCATATTAGCATATATTGAAAGCTCCAAAAAAGCCAAATTATAAATATTACTAGCCTCCAAATTCTTAGCATCAGAAGACATAGGACTAATATTTTTATAAACTATATAATTATCACTAGAATTCAATCCAATCATAATATTTTTAGGATTAAAATTAGTCACATAATAACCATTCTCATGAATATACTTAAGTGTTCTATCCATAAGAATAAACTTATTCGTCACATCATCCATCTTCGGATAACGATTATACCACTCTACCAAGGACTCTTCCATAGCCATCACCCTATTATAATTTTATAGTAAATTAATAAATTTTACAAGCTTAACTCTTTATTTATAAAAACATTTTTAGCCCTATTTACAACTCTACTAATCTTAGCCATCGATACATCAAGCAATTTAACAATTTCATGATATTTAAAATTATTATATCTAAGCATCAAAATACAACCATCAATAAATTCAAGTTTATATATATACTCCATAAATAACTTTTCAAAGTCCTTACATGAAACATATTCAAAAGGATCAACTACAATATCATCCCTAATTTCAAAATCAAGTTCTTGATAAAAAGTTAATAATTTATTTTTATTAGTAAAAATCGACCTCATAAAAAGATTATATTTATGCTTAAGACAAACTAAAAAGAAAGAATAAAAAAGAACCTTTCTTTCTTCATCATAACTTTTAATAGCATCAATCAAAGCCTCTATTCCAAGATTAACAAGCTCATCATAACTACAAAAATAACCATTATTTTTAATATAATCACTATAAATCTTAGCAAATTTATAAATAATAGGTTTATATTTCAAAATCATTACATTGTAAGCCACTTCATCATTCTCTTCTATTAAATAAAGTAACTCATAATCATTATAATTCATAACTCCTACTTTCTACTTCGGACTACCTCAAACATCATAATACCAGCTGCTACTGATGCATTCAAACTATCAATTTTAGACGAAATTGGAATACGAATTAAAAAATCACTATTATCTTTAACAAGCTTTGACATTCCTTTCTCTTCATTACCAATAATTAGAGCAACTTTTCTATCATAATCAACTGTATCATAACTTACCCCATCTAAACTACTACCATAAATCCAATAATCATGTTGTTTTAACTGATCGATACATCTATTAATATTAGTAACAGCAATCACATCAATATCATAAATTGCCCCTACGGAAGTTTTTACAACTGTCGCATTAACTAAAGCCTGTCGATCTTTAGGAATAATAACTGCATCAAAAGAAGCTGCTACTGCCGTTCTTATAATTGCCCCTAAATTATGTGGATCAAGAATATGATCTAAAATAATAACTGATTTATTATCTTTTCTTAAAAATTCATCTAAATTAGTATATTGGTACTCCTCCATATCAATGATTATACCTTGATGAACTCCTTTTGCCAAATCATCTAATTTTCTATTTTCCACAATTTTTATTTTAGAATTAGCAATTTTTCTAAATAAATTACTATTCTTTTCATAAAAGATTGAATCTGTATATATCACTTTAATTTTTTTCTCTAAATTTTCATCCTTTAAAATTCTTTCTGCTACATTTTTTCCATATACTAACATATCTTAAATATTTCCTCCATCATTGCTTCTATTTTTTCATATTTCTTCTCCAAATACCAATAACCAATAATAGCTTCTAAGCCCGTTGCCTTTTTATATTCAATCACACTACATCCCTTAGGATTAGCATGACTCTTGGAGTTTCGAGCTCTTTTAATTACTTCAACCTCCTCTAAAGAAAAAAAGTTATAATCAAACAAACTATCTAAATAATAAGCCTGTCTTTTAGCACTAACATACCTAATAGCTGCTTCCTGTAATTCATTAACCTTATTTATTCCCTGTTTAATTAAATGACATCTAACATACTCTTCATAAATACTATCACCAAGATAAGCCAAAACAAGCGAATTAACCATTCTAACATCCATCATCAAATCTTCCCTCTCTATTATTTATTAAAACAAACCAAATCTTTTGAAACATTGTAAACAAAGTAGTTAATAATGATGCAAGCGAAGAACAAGAAATAACCCCTAACACTTTAGAAACCTTCACCTTATCACTACCCGTAAGCATTTTATTTTCCAAAAGTAATGAAAGTCCCAACTTTGATGCTTCAAACTCAAAGGGAAGAAAGATTAATTTAATAAGAAAAATTAACATAAAAAGGAAAAAGCCTACCACAATCAATTTATCAAACAGAAAAATAAACCCAATTAATAGTGCCATATAACTAAACTTACTACTAAAATCAAGAAAAGAATCTAAAACTCCATGTATTTTTAACCAATAACTATCTTTTTCCTTCTGACATATATGTCCCAAAAAATGAATAAGGCAAGCCGTTGAAAAAACTGTATTAGTCAAAAAGCCATCTGAAAGTTTTAAGGATTTATTTTTAAAATCGAAGTTAACTCTAAATCTACTATCTTTCAAAGAAAAAAAAGAGAAATTAAACTTTTCTAAAAGTAATAATAAATCTATTTTTTTAGTTACTTTTATTTTACTATATTTATGATACAAAAACATCAGCATAACAACTATACTAATCATTATTATCAAAGTTATAAGTATTAAGCCATAACAAATATATTTCATTAATTTCTCCTTTAAATTACTTCATATTTAGTACCATCACGACTATCAATTAATTTAATTCCCATCTCTAATAATTGATCCCGAATCTTATCAGCCTCAGCAAAATTTTTTTCTTTTTTAAATTCATCACGCTTTTGAATCAACGTTTTAATATCATCACTAATCTCTACTGTTTCCTCTTTTAATAAATCAAGACTAAGTACCTCATCAAAAGATGTTATTAATTCTCTTTTACTCTTATCATTAAGTCTATTGTCTTTTAAGACATCATATAAAACGGTAAGTGCCATCGCTGTATTTAAATCAAGAGAAAGACTATCTCCAAACTTCTTTTTATATTCACTAACTAAATCATCAAGAATTTCACCATCATCTGAAAGAGCCAAAACTCTTTTATTTAATTTTCTATAATCATTAGAAGCCTTATCCAAAGCCTCATATGAAAATAGTAACGGTTTTCGGTAATGAGACTCCAAACACATATATCGATAACTAAGAGGATCATAACCCTTACTTTCTAGTAATGATACTGTTAACATTGTCCCCTTACTTTTACTAATCTTTCCACTCTTATCATTTAAATGTTCACCATGAACCCAATAACTACACCATTTATGTCCTAAATAAGCTTCACTTTGAGCAATTTCATTAGTATGATGCGGAAAAATATTATCAATTCCCCCACAGTGAATATCAAGATATTCTCCAAGATTACTAATAGCAATCGCCGAACATTCAATATGCCAACCCGGATAACCATAACCAAATGGACTATCCCATTTTAATTCTTGATCTTCAAATTTGGACTTAGTAAACCACAAAGCAAAATCAGCCTGATTCTTCTTATTGCTATCAAATAAAACACCATCACGAACCCCAACCACCATATCATCAATCTTATGGTTAGTTAAACAGTAGTAATCCTTTACTTTAGAAGTATCAAAATAAATATTACCCCCTGAAGCATAAGCAAACCCCTTATCAAGAAGATCTGTAATAATCTTTATATACATATCAATATTATCAGTAGCAGGACTAACAATACTAGGCCATTTAATATTTAATTTTCTAGTATCATTCATAAATGCATCCGTATAAAATTTAGCAATATCTAATACCGCTTTATGTTCCTTCTTAGCACTTTTAAGCATTTTATCTTCACCACTATCAGAATCACTAGACAAATGACCAACATCAGTTATATTCATTACCCTCTTAACATTATAACCTAAATAAGTAAGCGTCTTTTCCAAAACATCTTCCATTATATAAGTCCTTAAATTACCAATATGAGCATAACTATAAACAGTCGGTCCACAAGTATACATTTTAACTTCATTTTTATCTTTTGGAACAAACTCTTCAATTTTTCTTGTTAATGTATTATAAATCTTCATAGATCTCTCCCTTTCACATTTTCTTTATTATAACACAAACCATATTGAAATAAAATAAACTTTAATACTTGTTATTTAACCAATAATATTGTATTATTATATTATGATAAGATAGGAGGAAGAAATGAAAAAAAATATTATCATAATTGTTCTTTCGTTAGCTTTAGTTGCTACTACTAGTTATATTATTTTTGAAAAAACTTTAACTAGCAAAGAAAATAGCAACCAAGCTCAAGAAACAGAAAACGAAAAGAAAAAAACAGAGAATGAAAAAAATGAATCTGAAAATAAAGTTGAAACAACAACTAAAGATGTTCCTAAATGTACTGGTACATATCATGGAGAATATACTGAAGAAATTAATAGAGGCATAACTCTAACTACTAACTTAAACTATACCTATATTCTTGATGAAAATAATCATTACAAAGCTACCTTTGGAGATGTTCAAACCCAAACCGGATCCTTTTACATCAACGGCAATACTATAACATTTATTCATCCATCAGAAATATCTGCTCCCGCTGACGAATACCCAAATTATTACTCAGAAAATTATTTACTAGCTGATGATTGTTCAACAATTAAAGTATTCCTTGATTACACAAGTGCTAAATACATGACATTATATAAAAAATAAAAAGCCTTAACAAGCTTTTTTATTATACTTTCACTTCCTTTTTTCCATAATACCATGCATCAACAATCAAAGGTGTTACCACTTCATCAATAACTTTATCCACACGTCTCGCTCCAAATTTATCAAACATAGACATATCAATAACTTTATCCACAATAGATGTGGAAAACTTTACATTAAGTTCCTTCTTCTTAAAAGCTTTTTTCAAAATATTAAGCTTCATCAATACAATTTTTCTTATTGTATCTCTATCAAGTTTTTCAAAATAATAAACTTTATCAATACGGTTAACAAACTCAACACCTAAAAAATCTTCCAACGATTCCTCTTCTTTTTTACTTGTTAAAAATCCAAGGTCATCACTATGAAATCCCAAATTAGTAGTCATAAATAAAAATACATTATCAAATCTTACTTTTCTACCTCTCGAATCCGTTAAAAATCCTTCATCAAGCACCTGTAAAAATAACTTTAACACCGCACTACTAGCCTTTTCAATCTCATCAAGTAACACCACAGCATGAGGATGCATTCTAATTGTATCAAGAATTGTAATATGATTATCAAAGCCAACATATCCGGGCGGTGAGCCTATAATTTTACTAACTGCATGATCTTCTCTAAATTCACTCATATCAAGTCTAATAAAACTACTATCATCATATATTTCTTTAGCAAATTCCTTAACTAACAAAGTTTTCCCAACTCCAGTCATTCCCGAAAAAAGAAAAGATTGAACCTTTGGTTTTTCTCTAAACCCCAATTGAATTTTTTTAACACGACTACATAAATCTTTAATAACTTTCTCTTGTCCTAAAACCTTACTATTTAATTTTTTATCCAAAAGATTTATCCTTTTAAGAGAATTCTTATTAACTTCATAAACTGGAATCTTTGTCTTTAAATAAATAACCTTCCCCACCATATCAGCCGTAATTTTCTTAGGCTTTTTTCTTTTTAAAAGTTTAAGTTCCAAAGAATTTCTTTCACTCAATAACTTCTTTTCTTTTTCTTTAAAAACAGATGCAAGTTCAAAATCCTGATTCATAATCGCTTTTTTCTTAAGATTTATAACCTTACTAAGCTCACTATTAATAAAACTTATCTTAATATCCGTCTTATTTTCCACAAGAGATGCCTTTGTACAAACTTCATCCAAAATATCAATTGCCTTATCTGGTTGATAATATTCATAAATATAAGTATTACTAAGTTCCACTATTAAATCAATAATATTATCATCAATGCTAACAAAATGATACGCTTCATATAATGGCTTCAATTTCTTCAGAATTTCCTTTGTTTTTGCTAAAGAAGGCTCTTCTACCATAATTAATTGAAATCTTCTATTTAAGGCTTTATCTTTTTCAATAAAAGTATGGTATTCTCCAACAGTTGTAGCCCCAATTAACTGTAATTTTCCCCTTGCCAGTGCTGGTTTAATAATATTAGAAGCATCAATCGCCCCTTCAGCACCACCCGCTCCTACAATGGTATGAACTTCGTCAATAAAAATAATTATTTCCTTGTTATTTTCAAGTTCCTTTAAAATCTTAGAAATTCTCTCTTCAAATTCACCACGATATTTAGTCCCCGCTACTAAACTAGCCATTGGTAACGAAATAATAATTTTATTTTTTAAAGAAACAGGCACTCTCCCTTCCACAATTCTTCTAGCTAACTCCTCTACAAGGGCTGTCTTTCCAACCCCCGCTTCCCCAATTAATAATGGATTATTCTTCCCCCTTCTACACAAAACTTCAATTAAGGCATTAATCTCATCATCTCTTCCAATCACCGGATCAACATCATTATCACACACTTTTTTATTTAAATTAACTCCATAATCATCCACCAAAAGTTTTTTGTGAACAACCCTTTTTGTCCCTTCAAAATCTTTAGACAGATTATTATATATTTCATCAATATCAATATTAAGGCCAATTAAAAGTCTAATTGCTACGCCTTCTCCTTCTTCCAAAATAGCCATCAACAACTCATTAATAGAAACTTCTACCTCGCCTTTTTCTTTACTATTTAAAATAGCAGTTTCAATTACTCGTTTTAATAGTGGTGTATATAAAAACCAACTTGAAGCTTCCTTTCCCATTCCTACTATTTTAATAAGTTCCTTTTTAAAGATGTCATAAGTAATATTATAATGTGCTAACTTTTTTGTTATATCCAAAGTTTTCATCGAAAGTATTGCCAAAAATAAATGCTCACTACCCACATAAGGATGATGCAAACTATTCATCTCTGCTTTCGCTAATATTAAAGCTTTTTGGGCATCCTCACTAAATCTTGAAAACATATTTTCCTCCTATCTATTACTATTTTAAAAAGAAGAAGACATCTAATCAAGTTTAAAAGACCCCAAAAAAATGACAAAAAAAGAAGCCCGAAGGCTTCATTACAATTAAATTAATATTAAAATTGTAAATATAATAAATGCTAATACAAGTAATGCTACTAATACTTTCCAAATATACTTAAGCCAATCTTTGAATGAAACATCAGTATAAGCTAAAGTAAGCATTAATGGAATACTAGTAGGAGCAACTAAAGTAACAATACCAAATATTGCTTGGAAAATAACAGCAATAAGTTGATAATTACTACTACTTTTAATAACACTAACCATATAAGGTAGTACACTATTAAAAGCATACAATGGATCACCATTAAAGATACTTGCAAATAATGCTACTAAGAAAGTTGTAAAAATATTAAAACCTTTACTCATTCCAAGAATTACTTTATAAATAACTAATTGGAATGGATTATAAGTAGTAAGTACAATACAAGTATAGATTAAAAGAATAAGGAAGGCTGGTAACATTGCTTTCTTAGCACCATTACCAAAACCATCAAAAATATCATCCCATTTAATCTTATATACAAATTTAATGATGATAATAGCTACTAACATTAAAGTAATTAATTCAAGGAATGACCAAGAACCAAAAGCATTAACAGAACCAAAAATCTTACCGAAAATTGGGAATTTAAATACTTCAAACTTTAAGAAAGCATCAGTAGCTTTTTCAAAAGCATCAATTGAAAATGCTGAATTCCAAGGAATAAAAGCTAAAACGCCAATTACAAACATGACATCAAGAATAACCATTAATGGCCATACTTTCTTTTTATCCTTTCCCTTAGAAGCTTCAGGAATAAATAAATCCTTATCCTCACATTTTTTTGTACTTTCATCTTTACCAAGCTTAAATAAGTAGAAAGATAAAATAACAAGACCAAGTACTAATAAAATAATCTTAGCCCAAATTAAGTCAACAGCTTTAACTGATAAAACTTGTTGCAATACTTGTGTTGTATTATACGCAAAAGTAGTACCCATAAGACCAACAGAGACACTACCAGCAGTAGCTAAAACAGCTGCTTTTTTATTATATCCCATCATTAATACTAATGATATTACAAATGGGAATAACATAAGTAGTACTACTTGGAATCCAGTTAAAGAAGTTAAAATAGCAAGTAATGACATCATAACAATGATAGCAATAGTTTCCTTACCTTTTAATTTTTTACAAATTCCATCAAGAATCTTACGGTAAACACCAGTCTTATATAATACACCATAAAATCCACCAATTACTAACACAAATAATGCTACATAACCAAAATAACCTAATACTGTAGATTGATAAGCAGCAACATCAAAAATACCAACTTGATATCTACCAACTTCACTATAAGAAGATTGATAAATAGCACAAGGAATAAACCATGTTAGTAATACAAATACAAGTAATGTAATAATAACTACTTTAAGTGCATTATGTTTTTTCATACTAATTTCTCCTTTCTAATACAATTATACGAGTAATTCCCTTATTTTACAAGCAATTACCGACTTTTTATAAAAAAAGATATCCACAACTTCTGTGGATATCTATATTATTTATCTAATGGTCTCATCAAAGGAAATAAAACTACATCGCGAATATTATCACTACCAGTAAGTAATTGAACAATACGATCAATTCCCATACCCCAACCAGAAATAGGTGGCATACCATATTCCATAGCTTCAATATAATCATAATCCATTTCCATAGCTTCCATATCACCAGCATCTTTTAATTTCGCTTGATCAAGAAGTCTTTTCTCTTGTTCCTGTGGATCAACAAGTTCACTAAAACCATTAACAAGTTCAGCACCATTAACTACAAGTTGGAATCTATCCGTAATCTCTTTTCTCTCATCATTACTTCTAGCTAAAGGACTTAAACTAACTGGATGCTCAGTTAAGTAAATAGGTTCAATAATATGTGGTCTCGCTACTTTTTTATAAAGATAATCAATCAAATTACCATAGCCTAAATTCTCAACTGGAGTCTCACTATCAAGTTCTATTTTCTTCTCTTTAATAATAGCAAGTAAACTTTCCTTATCAGGATAATCATTAATATCAATATTAGCATACTTCAAAATAAGTTCTCTAAATGAAACCTTAGGCCAAGTACCACTCATATCAATCATTTTATCCCCTACTTTAATATTTAAAGTACCAAAGGTATTCATAATAATAGTTTGTAACATATCTTGAATTAACTTCATATTATCTTCATAATTATAATAAGCTTGATATGCTTCAATCATCGTAAAATCTTGTAAGTGAGTAGCATCCATTCCTTCATTTCTAAAACATCTTGCAATCTCAAAAACTTTATTCATTCCTGAAAGAACTGCTCTTTTCATATAAGTTTCAGGAGCAATACGAAGATAAACATCAAGATCAAGAGCATTATGATGAGACACAAAAGGTCTTGCCACAGCCCCACTCGCCTTATTGTTTAAAATAGGAGTTTCAATTTCATAATACCCTAAATTTTCTAAATAAGTACGTAATTCACGAATAAATTTATATCTAATATGGAATCTATCACGAGTCTCCTTATTCATAATAAGGTCGACATATCGCTCTCTATAACACATCTCAGGATCAGTTAAACCATGAAATTTTTCAGGAAGTGGTCTTAAAGCCTTTCCTAAAAAAGTTAAAGATGAAGCTCGAAGGGTCTTTTCACCAGTTTGTGTAGTAAAAATCTCTCCTTCAAATCCTACATAATCTCCTACATCTATTAAACTCTTAAAAAAACTATAAGCCTCTTCTCCTAATAAATCAAGTTTTAATGAAACCTGAATCTCTCCATCAAAATCTCTAAGTCTTAAAAAGCTCATCTTACCCATTTTTCTAAGAAATACAATTCTTCCTGCTATTTTAACATCCTTAGTTTCATCAGGTAATTCTCTTGCATCCTTCAACTCATGAGTAATTTCAAATCGTTCTGGATAAGCATTCGTTATCTCACTAATTTTTTCTAATTTTTCACGTCTTACTTTCTCTTGTTCATTTAATTCCCTTCTTGGCATAATTTCTCCTCCTTTACTGTATTAGCCATTACAACTTCAGTATGTACTACCAAATCATGAAGACCTTGACTTCTTTTTGAAAAGGCTATTAATAATAAACTAACAAAAAGAACCAAATATTGTGTCACTCCCATCAGTGAAGTAACTCCTAAATAAATATCTTTTTTCAAAAAAAGAACCAAAATAACTCCCAATATACTATAAAGTATACTATTATTAATCATTGCTCTTATCAATAAATCATTCATTGAAAGATCTTTATCATTAAGCTTTTTAACCCTTATTTTAAATAATTTTTTCCCAAGGGTTTGTCCATTATTATAACATGGATATATAACATAATAACATAAACTTAAGGCAATAGAAACAATTGATAAGATATAAGTTTGTCTAGAAATATCATAATTAATATCAAGCATTTCATTAACATATTTATCCATCGTTATTTTTTTATCAGTATAATCTTTAATAACCTCTTCTTGTTGTTCATAAAGTCTTTTTGAAGCATCATTAATTGGAATAAAACTGATTATTAACGTTGATATAAATCCTAAAATAATTGCATCAACAATAAACGCAAATAATCTTTGAGTAAAAGTTGCCTTCATCTCTAAAGATTTATCAACATTCTCTTCGTTTTCTTTTTTCTTATCAAAAGTAAAAGTTGCACTCTTCTTAGCCATTTTCTAACTCCTCTCTAAATTCATTCAATATATGTAGTATATCACAAAGTTTCACAGTTTGATAAATTTTCTTTTTTATTTCATTACTTCCTCTAACCCCTTTTAAATACCAACCCACATGACTTCTAATTTCAAGAAGAGCCTGATGCTCTGATTTTAACTTAGTTAATAGTAATAGATGTTTTATACACATATCAACTTTTTCTATATCCGTTGGTAAAGTGTAATCTTTACCCTCTAAATATAAAACTGTATTTCTAATAAGCCATGGATTACCAAGAGCCCCTCTACCAATCATTACAGCATCGCAAGAAGTAAAATCAAGCATCTCTTTAGCCTTTAAAGGCGTTGTTACATCGCCATTACCAATAACTGGGATATTAACACTTTCTTTGACAGCCTTAATAATATTCCAATCCGCCTTACCACTATAACCTTGACTTCTTGTCCTCGCATGAACACAAATAGCACTAGCTCCCGCTTCCTCACACACCTTAGCAACACTAACTGCATTAATATGTTCACTATCCCAACCACTACGTATTTTAACCGTTACAGGACACTTAACTGCACAAACTACACTACTAACAATTTCCTTAATCTTTTGTTCATCTTTAAGCAAAGCACTCCCTGCTTGACTTCTTAACGCAACTTTAGGAACCGGACATCCCATATTAATATCTATAATATCTGGATGCATTACTCGTTCTATATATTTAGCAGCTTCAACAAAAGTTTCTTTATCACTTCCAAAGATCTGTTGCACAATAGGTCGTTCCATCTCATTCATATAAAGCATATCAATTGTTTTCTTATTATCATAACAAATAGCCTTATCACTAACCATTTCCGCATAAATTAAGCCACAACCCATTTCTTTGATAATCTGCCGATAAGCACTATTACCAATCCCTGCCATTGGCGCTAAAACAACTTGATTATCTATTTTAACATCACCAATATACCACAAAATAAATTCCCCCTTATTACTTATTCTTTGCTAATAAATCCCTTATTTCCATAAGAAGAAGAACCTCATCACTCTTCTTATCTATAACCTCTTCCTTCTTCTTTCCAAGTTTTAAATCAGCCTTCGCTTTAATATCTTTTAAAACCTGAATCATAATAAATATACAAATAGCAATAATTAAAAAATCCACTACACTTTGAATAAACGAACCATACCGAATAGAAGCATCCCCAATTTTAAGTTGTAATTCACTAAAATCAAGACCACCTAAAATTATTCCAATAAGAGGCATTATAATATCATTTACTAAACTAGTAACAATTTTACCAAAAGCTCCTCCAATTATAACCCCTATTGCCATATCAATAATAGAACCCTTACTAATAAATTTCTTAAATTCACTCATTTCTTTTTTTACTTTCTTATTTGCTTTAAACGATTTCTTTTTCATAAATAATACCTCCAAAATTTATAACTACACATATAATACTAAAAAAAGAACTATTTCTCAAGTTCTTTTATAATTTCAGCCTTATTCATCTTTGAATAATTCTTAATCCCCTTTTCTTTAGCCAACTCTTTTAACTTAGTTAAACTCATTTTTTCATAAGTAGTTTCTTCTTCTTCACTAGGCATTTTACCATTTAAAACTAAATAATCAATTTGTTCTTTAGTAAGAGTTTCATATTCAAGTAAAGTCTTAGCTAAAAGATCAAGTAATTTCATATTATCTTTAATTATTTTCTTAGCATCTAAATAACACTTATCAATAATTTTACGCATTTCTTGGTCAATTTCATGAGCAACCTCATTAGAAAAGTTTTGACTCTTAGCATAATCTCTTCCTAAGAAAGCACTTCCTTCTCTTTGCTCAAGTTGCATTGGTCCTAAGTCACTCATACCATATTCAGTAACCATCGCTCTTGCAATCTTTGTCGCCTTTTCAAAGTCATTTTGAGCTCCTGTTGTTACTTCTTTAAATACAACTTCTTCAGCCACTCTACCAGCAAGAAGTCCCGTTATTTGTTCAAGCAAATCAGTCTTAGTTTGGCACATTTTCTCTTCACTAGGAATCATCATATTATAACCACCTGCAGATCCTCTTGGAATGATAGTTACTTTTTGAACATCACTAGCCCCTTGAAGTTTAATACCAACAACGGCATGACCAGATTCATGATAAGCCACCAGCTTACGATCATTTTCACTACGTTTAGCACTACTCTTAGCAGGTCCCATTAATACTCTATCAGAAGCCTCATCTATTTCACTCATAGTAATACTATCTTTATTTCGGCGTACTGCAAGAAGTGCTGCTTCATTAAGTAAATTTTCAAGATCAGCTCCAGAATAACCCGGTGTTCTCTTAGCAATTGCACTAATATTAACACTAGGAGCTAAAACTTTATTACGAGCATGAACTTTTAAAATTTCTTCACGTCCTTTAACATCAGGTAAATTAACTGTAACTTGTCTATCAAATCTACCCGGTCTAAGTAAAGCAGGATCCAAAACATCAGGTCTATTAGTAGCCGCAATAATAATGATACCTTCATTTTCTCCAAAACCATCCATCTCAGTAAGAAGTTGATTTAAAGTTTGTTCCCTCTCATCATGGCCACCACCAATACCAGTACCACGTTGTCTACCAACCGCATCAATTTCATCAATGAAAATTAAACAAGGTGCCGTTCTTTTAGCTTGTTGGAACATATCACGAACACGACTAGCACCAACACCAACAAAAAGTTCCACAAAATCAGAACCACTAATGTAATAGAATGGAACATTAGCTTCTCCTGCTACAGCTCTAGCTAATAAAGTTTTACCAGTTCCGGGAGGCCCATAAAGAAGAACCCCTTTAGGAATTCTTGCCCCAAGTTTTTGAAACTTTTTAGGATTTTTCAAAAAATCAATAAGTTCTTTTACTTCTTCTTTTTCTTCATTAAGTCCTGCCACATCTTTAAACGTTACTTTATTCTTATCACTAGAAAGTTTAGCCTTACTTTTACCAAAATCAAATGAACCATTCTTACCACCCATCTGTTTACTTAAAAGAAAGAATCCGCCAACAAGAATTAATGCAATCGGTAAATAATTAGCAAGAATTAATAATAATGTACTTGAATCAGGATCAGAATTACTAACAAACTTAAAATCATATTTACTATTAGCATCTACAATTTTTTTCATAACCTGCTCTGATAATGGTACCCGTACAAAAAAGCTTTCATTCTTAGCATAATTGTCTAATTTACCTACAATTTCATAGGTTTTAGCCCGATCTCTTGGTGTTATCTCAAGACTTTTAACATTACCACTAGAAATATTAGTAATAAATTCATTATAATCTAAAACATGAACTTTTTGATTAGCAACACTAACAAAATAGAAAACTCCAAGCATCACTAAAAGCAAAAATATATAAGGTAATAATCCCTTCTTAACTGTTTTTTTATTTATATTCATCAAATCTCTCCTTTTCCTTACTCATATCTCAATATTATATCATAAAAATCATTATTAGTCTTATCAAATTTAGATTTTTTTAACCCCGGCACAAAAAGAATTACCCCTTTACTATCAGTAACAATTGGCCACAAATCTCGCTTTGCCAAAGGAATTTTTTTCTCAATAAAAATATCTTTAATTTTCTTATGACCAGATCCCTTAAGAGAAATAACATCCCCAACTCTTCTTGTTCTTACTATCAATGGCAAACTAACTTCCTTACTAGATAATTTGATGATATTATTGCTGTTAGACTTAACCTCATCAACCATCAATAATTTATGATTATTAGGAAGAATAACCTCCTTCATAACCTCAATTTCATAGCTACTAACTAAATCAGGATCCCTTTTTATTGTTAAATAATCATATGCTTTAACAACCTTAACATCATTAGGTAAAAAGATAGTAGCATTACTTCTTTTACTTTTAATTAATTTCTGTAATAATTTAACATGGCGATCATTAATAAGCATTAAATCATCTTGATAAAAAGAAGAAATAAACTTTTCCAAAATAATTTTTTGTAAAAACGGATCAATCTCCAAAAAACTCTTAATATTTAATTCATTATCATTAACGATCAATCCAAAATATTTATTAACTTCCTTTTCAATAAACATATTTGCTTCAAAAAGAGTATTACTAAACTTCAAAAACTTTTTATGAACATTAATATCTTCTTTTTTTAGAAAAGGAAGTACCACCTTTCGATATCTATTTCTTGTATAAACATCACTAAAGTTAGAAGCATCAATTGCATAAGGAATATGAAACCTTGCGTCAAACTCCTCAAGTTCCTTTTTTGTCATTCCAATAAATGGTCTAAAAACATAATAATCACCGCGTCTCACTAATTTTTGAAAACCACTATAACCTATTAAAGTAGATCCTCTAACTATTCGCATTAAAATAGTTTCCATCAAATCATCACCATGATGGGCCATCATTAAATATTTAGCATTATATTTACTAACAACTGAATCAAAAAAATTATATCTAATATTACGAGCCTCGTTATGAAAATTATCATCACCATACTTTTCAATTTTCATATACTCAAAAATAACATCATACTTTTTACAATAATTTTCAAGATCAATTTGTTCTTGAAGTGATTCCTTTCTTTTACTATGGTTAACATGACAACACACAAGCTTGATATTAATATGACGTCTTAACTCAAGTAAACTCCGAAATAAAGCCATAGAATCAGGTCCATAACTACAACCAAAAACAATATAATCATTTTCTTTAATTTTAATATCTTTATATAATTCTAAAACATCCATGCTTAATCACTTGCCTTCTTATCATCCTCAGGAATTTTTAAAATATATTCCCCATCTTTAGAATAAAAATACTTCTCCCTTGCATACCTTGCAACATAATCAGAATCTTGTAACTTATTAACATCCACCTTTAATTCTTCTTCCTTATCTTTCAAAGATGCCAGTTTTTTCTGTAACTCATTCTTCTCTTTATATTTACTATAAATTTCTGTCCAATACTTAAATATCGTAAAAGTAGTAATACTAATAGCAAGTAAAGAAACCCCAATCAAAAGTACTGGCCCCATTTTCTTTTTCTTTCTTCTCTTCGCCATAATATCACCCACTTTCCTAACATATATTATAGTATCATAAAAAGACTAGTGCAATAATGTCTAGTCTTTTTTACACTTTTTGATAGTTTTTTTTAACAAATTAAACTTAATCCTTCGTAAAAATTTAAACTTTTTAAAAGTTATACTAAATCCTAAAATAATTAACAAATAAAAATATGGATGAATAATTCCTTGATTAATTCTTTTTAAAAACAAAAAATAAATTAAGACAAGATCCATTACAAATATAAAATTAAAAACTATTTTTGTAACTTTTCTTTTATTAAACAAAAATTTATAATTAATATTATAAACAACCCCTAAAAAAAGACCATAACCAACCGAATAAATACTACTGATAATTTGTATGGTTAAACTCATTTAAATAACCGACTAAATACACTAGGCCCATCTTTTGTTTTCTTATTATCATCATCAAGATAAGTTAATCCTTTAATAAGTCCCTTAATCGATACATTACCTTGTAAAGTATCAAGTTTAATAAGTTCCAAATCTTCCCCTTTAACAGCTAAAAGGCCCATAATTGTTTCCAACAAGAATTCCTCATTATCAAAATTTTCAATTTTTTTAACCCCCGTAATAAGTAAATTCTTTCTTTCTGTAATTGTTATACTATGATTATAATTATTTATAATTGTATCCTTTCCTTCCACTATTATCACCCACTAAATAATATGCTAAAAGAAAAAGAATATGCAAAAAAAGAAGCAATTAAGCTTCTTCTTCATCTTTTGCATTATTATATGCTTCAATTATTTTATCTTGGAACATTGCTCTCACCTCAGGATTAATAGGATGAGCTATATCACGATATCCTCCCGTTTGTGTTTTTCTACTAGGCATCGCAATAAATAAACCATTATCGCCTTCAATAATACGAATGTCATGAACTGCAAAAGCATCATCTAATAATACTGAAGCAATCCCTTTCATTCTACTTCCCTCTTTTTCAATCTTACGTACATTTACAGATGTAATTTTCATAATATGTATCCTCCTTTTAAAGTCTTAAAACTTTATACTACAATTTTATAACAAGAACAACACTTTGGCAAGTATTTTTATCTAATTATTTCCAAACTAGAAGTGACAATATCACTATAAGAAAAAGATTTAATATTATCCTCATTTAAAAGCTTAACTACAAAGATAGAAGGATACGTTTCAATAATCTTTCCATCAAACTCTAAAATTTGATTTCTACTGCCATTAAACTTAAAATGTAAGATTTTACCCTCTTCATTTTTCACATCTTCCCTTACTCTATCTATATTCATCTAGGATACCCCACATACATAACCCCATTTGTAATAATACCACCCATTCCAGCACTTCCATAATGCGTTTTGGAAATAACAGAAATTAAATCAATTTCCTTATTTTTAGGAAGAAGAGCAATCAAACTAGCAATAATAGCCGGATCAAGAGCATGAATATTAATTCGTTTCGGACTAGACGCAAAATTAGCCCCTGCCTTAATTAAATCCTCATAATAAGATTGACAAGCCCCAGCTATAATAATAAGTTTGTCCTGATTTCTCTCACATTCTCGAGCCTTAATAACCGCTTTAACAAAATTAAGTGAATTTTGATAACTATTAATATCATTTTTATTTTTATTTTTCTTAAACGAATCATGACCCGTAATTACAATAATATCTGGTTTATATTCCTTAATAAGTAATTCAATTTGATCCTTAATAAATTCTTCTTCTAAATTAATACCATATGCTTCAAGATGCATCTCTTTATAAAAATCAATACATCGCTTCAAATAGTCCTTATCTCCATCAATATGAAGAATCTTTCCCGGCAAATAAAAATACTCACTCCTATCAAGTTTTAAGATATCACGGACCTTTAAAAGATCCCCTCGATCATCATTATCCATAATATTAGTCATCTTTTTTAAATCAGTTAAAAAACTATCCGCATAAAGCCTAACATCAAGTCCTTTTAAATATGCTACATCCTGATCTATATCAATAATAACAAACAAAATATCATTATCATAAGAATTTCTTGTAACAACATCACCTATTTTAAACATAATATCACCACTAAATAATATGGTAAAAAAAAAAGAAATATACTAAAGACTATTAGCAATTTCTACAAATACTTTATAATCAAGAGCCTCCGCTCTAACACTCAAATCATAACCATATTTTTCTAAAACCTTAGAAATCTTATCAAGATCATAATCCTTCAAATTATTACGAAGCATCTTCCGTTTAAATTTAAAACTATCATGAACAAGTTTTATAAACTTATCTTTATCAACAGCATCCTGGTTTTTCTTTCTCCTAAACGATACCACAACACTATCAACATTGGGCCTTGGAACAAATTGATTTCTATCTACTAAAAACTCTTTCTTTATTTCAAAATAATAATTAAGAATAACTGTTAAAGCCCCATAATTTTTACAAGATACCTTACTAGAAAACCTATCTCCCACTTCCTTTTGAACCATCATTACAATTTTTTCAAAGGGTAAATTAGAATCAATCAATTTAAATAAAATAGGCGTTGTTATATAATATGGTACATTACTAATAAAATAAAGATTATCAAAACTATAACCAGCTATATCTTTATTTAAATCACACTTCAAAAAATCAGCAAACTTAATGTTAATATTTTTAAATTCATGTGTATTATCATAAATAACATCTTCAAGTGTCTCATCAATTTCATAAGCTAAAATATTACTATCAGGATAAAGTTTAGCCATCTCCACCGTTAAACTACCACTCCCGGGTCCAACTTCAATAATAAGAGAATTAGATAAAACATCCCCACATTTAGCAATATTTCCAATAACAGCTTTATTCTTTAGAAAATTTTGCCCAAATTTCTTTTTAAAATTAAATTCTTCCATATACATCACTAACTAAAATTATATATTGAATAAGAAACAATTGCAAATAAAAAATCTAAGTATTACACTTAGACTCTTATTCAGTTACCTTTTTAGTTCTTTCCTTAAACATAAAGAAAATATCACCAATACATAATCCATACAACATAATATTAATATAAGATGCTAAATTATCAAAATAATTAAAATCAATACCATAACCATATCTTTTACTAATAATCATATTCTTATCAAAAATAGCACGATAACAACAGAAAATAATTACTGCAAAAACTAAACAACAAGTTAAATTATAAAATATATTTTTAGTAACACCTTCTTGTCTAAATATTAAGTTCAAAACAAACAGTAAAAGAAGAAGTAAGAAAGGAGCAAGTGTTGGTAACATTGTTGATACACTCTTATTAAGTCTTGCATTAAGTCTTATCATAATAAATAAAGTTAAAGCAAATGCAGCAATTAAAAGTAAAAATTTTAATACATAAAACAAACCATTAAATATCTTTTTCATATTACCCTCCTACTACCACTGTTTTATACCATTCAGAAATTTGTACAAGTAAATCAAGAGTTAATTGATATTTACCAATACCAGCTGTATAACTGTTTTCTACTGTACTAAAGAAATTCTTTTTATTAGTATCAGTACTAAAATGATAATGATCAGTATCTTCAAGTAAATTTTGAACATAATCAAGTGAACCTGTTAAACTATTAGAATCAAGTTCAACATAAGGTTTAATAACATAATAATTAGGTAAACCTGCTATAATATCATTATTAAATAATGACTTAACTTTCATAACTAAACAATCATTTAAAGCTGTATCTTTAATAGCAATAATGAAATCATACGTATCTTGAATTCCAATACTATCCATTGCTAAATACTTACTAACTTTATCACTTTCCAAGTCATCAAGACAAGCTTGTAACTTCAATTGTACCGTATTAAGAGCATAAATATCATAAGGACCTGAATAAGTATTCTGATTATAAACACTTAAATTATTTCTAATTGTTTCTATTTTGTTTTTACTAACTTCAAGAGCCGTTGCATTAATACTTTTAACATCTGCAACATATGCTAACTCCTGTGAATGATAAAAATTAATAAACAATAAGAAAAATGCCACTCCAAACACCAATCCTGTCACGGTATAACCAATCATTAAAGCATATTCTAATAAAACTTTTTTCATCTTTAATTCTCCTCCATTCGCACTTTAACAGTAAAATGATAATATTTATTTTGCCAAGCTGTATTCTGAGCCTTTTCACTAACATAAACCCATAACTGATAATGATTACTCATATTAGCCTCAAGACTTCTTGTATCCAAAATATTATTTCTAATACTGCTAAGCATTCCCGATTTAATTTCCTTACCATTAAGCATCAATTTATATTCAAGTTGACTACGATCAAGTAAATCCTTATTAGTATAATTAATATCATCACTAATTATAGCATCTTCAATTATTACTCGATAATACTCTGAATTATTATTTTTATTAACAACTTTAAATTCATATGGTTTTAACTTACTAGCCTCTTCCTTAGAAAGTGGAATTAAATTACCTTCACTAATCGTATTATTATCATTACTTATCGAAATTTCTACACTACTAACATTTCCATTAAAAGTATCCCTATAAAAGAAGGTATACCATACAAAAGACATCGACACAATAAAAGCAAATAAAGCAACTCCCGCTAATATTAATAACAACCGCTTTTTCATTTTTTAAATCGTTCCTTTCTATTCTTTTTTTTCTTATCTTTTTCAAGATTATTATCATTTATTCCTTTGTTTTTACTTCTAATTGTCTTTATCAATTTAAAAATATCATAACCAATAATACAAACAGCAGGAACAATTATAATTGCTACCCAACCAAGAATAGAACTTAACCAGTATTGAAGATATCCAATCTTTGGTATCCTAAAAAGTAATTTTCCATATATCTCATCAAAACTAATTCGAGCCGAATCTTGTGTATTGTTATTATCCCCTTTAGTAGTATACAAATACTTACCAGAACTAGTCTTTTCCACATTAACAATTCGATGTGTAATAGTAATTCCTGAATAGCGATAATCTGTTGATGTAAAAGTAACAATATCGCCTTTTTTCAAATCAGTAGGCTTATCCACTCGTTTTATAACGACAACATCTAAAACATTAATAGTTGGTACCATACTAGGACTAACAATTGTATAAGCCGAAAGTAAATCACGCTTTGCATTACCGGCCTTAAGATTTTGTTGTTTATCTATAAAATTAACCACAAAAATCAAAAAGATAATAATCATTATCAAGCATACCGAATACATCAAAACAGTAGATAAAAAATGAAAGACTATCTTTATTTTCGTAAAAACACTATTATTATCATCTTTTTCCATCACTAGTTCACCCACTTACTATTCCAATTAAATAAACAAAAAATTAATCTTCACTATTAATAACTTTAGCCACAATAGAAACTTTTACACCATAATTTTTTTGTAAAGTTCCAAGAATAGCATCTTCTGTTACCCACATTCTCAATCGATAATTATCAACACCAGATTTAGTAAATCTATTTTTATAAAGTAACATTTGTCCTTCTTTAGTTCCTAAAGCCGTCTTTTCTTTTAATGGTGTAAAACTTTTAGGAGCCATCACTTCTACATAATTACCATCTTCATACTTTTCTAAATATAACTTAACAGCATCATCACTAAGTGTTGAATCAGCCTCTTTTAAAGCTGATATTTCATAATCAGCTACTAATTTACCTTCAAATTTAGCCGTCACTGAAAAATCAAAATATTCACCCTTAGACATTAATTTTTTACCAACTTCATCTGCAATTGGATAAGCATCAGTAATATTAATACCGTTAGAATCCTCATTATAATTCATATAAACATTACCAGTACTAATTGTATTAATACTGTTTTTAGTATTAGTATAAGTAATAGCCGCCATACTAACGCCCACAACCATAATGATAAAAATTAAGAAAGCTATAATAATAACAAATAATCGACTATTTTTTTCTCTTTTTATTTCTTGTTCATAATTTTCATTATTCATAATATACTCCCTCATACTCTAAACTAATTGTATCACATTAAATTTTCAAGGTAAAGAAAAAGTGTATAAAACACTTTTATTTGCTACTTGCCCCATAAACATTAACACGTAACATATAAGATTTAGAAGTACCAGTTACATTATAATCACTAGCAATCCACATTCTTAATCGATAATTAACAGTTTCACTATTATTAAAAGTTCCCTTATACAAAATATATTGTAAACTTGGAGCAAAAGAAATTTTATTATCAGTTTTATCTAAAGCCGATATTTTTGTTGGCTGTAATAAAACTTTATTATTATCTGTATTAGTCAAATATACTTTAACCGCATCATCTTCTAAAGTACTACTACTTTCCTTACTTCCACAAATTGCATAATTAATAGCCGTATTATTAGTTGTAGCACTAACCGTAAAATCAAAATATTCGTTAGTAGCACTTAATTTTTTACCAACTTCATCTGTTATTGGATAAGCATTAGTTATATTTATCCCATTTGTTTTTTCATTATAACTCATCGTAATAGTACTAGTAGTTATTCTATTTATTTTCTCACCAGTCTTACTATAAATAATAGCTGCTAAAGAAGCCCCTACTACCATTAATAACAAAATGATTATAGCTATTATTATCATTATAGTAGATCTAAAATTATCACCATCACTAACTTTTTTAACATTCCCCTTATCCATAATAGCTCCTCCTCTATAATAAAATATAGCACAAACCATATAGATAATCAAGTCCATAAAAAAAGAGTAGATATAATCTACTCAACTTAACAACTAACTATTGTGCAGCAGCTTTACCATAAACATTTACTCTTAATTTATAAGATTTAGATGTAATATCACCACTTGCATCACCAGTATAATCATTATCAATCCACATTCTCAAACGATACTTATTAGTAGTAGTAGCTGTAAACGTTCCACTATCTAAAATATACTCACCTGAAGCAGCACCACTAATATCATTACTACCAACAACTGTTAATTGTGACACTAATTTAGGAGTACTAGTAGTCGCATAAGCTACTTCACTACCACTAGTTACAGCACCTTTTGTTAAATATACTTTAACAGCAGTATTTGGTAAATCAGAACTACCAGTTTCTTGTTTACCAGTAACTTTGTAGTTAATAGTTGTTGTACCACTACCATTAATAGTAGCTTTTACGGTAAAATCAAAATATTGATTTGTACCAGATAAAATTTTACCAGTAGCATCCGTTGTAGGTAAAGCATTACTAATATTAATAGTAGGTTCACTATCAGTATATTCCATTGTAATAGTACCAGTAGTAATCTCATTAATATTTTGTCCTGTTTTACTATAAGCAAATGCTGCAAAGGAAATTCCAACAACAGCAACTATTAAAATAGCGACTCCAAGAATAGATAACAATATTTGTTTATTTTTATCCTCCATAACAATACCTCCTTACTATATAAAAAGCATATCATATTCCATTCCTAAAAATCAATATTAATGACAAAAAAAGATGTAAAACCAAAATGTTTTACACCTATTTCATACTACTTACTATTGAGCAGTAGCTTTACCATAGACATTTACTCTTAATTGATAATTCTTAGAAGTAATACCAGCATTACTAGTAGAACCATCTGTAGTACCATTGTAATCATCAGCTACCCACATTCTTAATCTATATTGGTTAGTTTTAGTAGCAGTAAATGTACCACTATCTAGAATGTACTCACCAGCTTTTGCACCACTAACATCGCCAGCAGTTACAGTACTTAATTCAGATACTTTTTTAGGAGTACTAGTAGTAGCATAAGCTACTTCACTACCACTAGTTACAGCACCTTTAGTTAAGTAAACTTTAACAGCATTGTCAGGTAAAGTACTAGTTTCTTTCTTAGCAGTAACTTTATAGTTGATAGTTGTACCACTACCACTAATAGTAGCAGCTACAGAAAAATCAAACTTTTCTCTTGTACCACTTAAAACCATACCTGTTGCATCTTTCATTGGTAATGCATTATCAATTGAAATTGTAGGTTGTTCATCATTATAAACCATTGTAATAGTACCAGTAGTAATAACGTTTAAGTTAGTACCAGTTTTACTATAAGAAAATGCTGCGAATGATACACCAACTACAGCTACAACTAAAATAGCAATTCCAATTACAGATAACAATATTTGTTTAGAATTATTGTTCTTCATTCTACTTCCTCCTCTATAATAAACTATAACATAGATATTTTTTAAAAACAATAATTTAAATCAAAAAAAATGTAAAACATTACTGTTTTACATTTATACACTACTTACTATTGAGCAGCAGCTTTACCATAGACATTTACTCTTAATTGATAATTTTGAGAAACAATACCATCAGTAGTAGTAGTACCATCAGTAGTACCATTGTAATCATCAGCTACCCACATTCTTAATCTATATTGATTAGATGTAGTAGCACTGAAAGTACCTTGATCCAAAATATATTGTCCTTCTGGAGCACCACTAACATCATCAGCGCCAACTTTAGTTAACTCAGATACTCTTTTTGGTGTTGAAGTAGTAGCATAAGCTTCTTCAGTACCAGATTCTACAGCACCTTTAGTTAAGTAAACTTTAACGTTGTTATCAGCTAAAGTACTAGCTTCTTTATTAGCAGTAACTTTGTAGTTGATAGAAGTAGTACCAGTGATTGTAGCAGATACAGTGAAATCGAATTTTTCTTTTTCACCATTTAATGCCATACCAGTTGCATCTTTCATTGGTAATGCATCTTTAATATCAATTGTTGGTTGTTCATCATTATAAACCATTGTAATAGTACCAGTAGTAATAACGTTAACGTTAGTACCTGTTTTACTATAAGCAAATGCTGCAAATGACACACCTACAACAGCTACAACTAAAATAGCAACTCCAAGTACAGACAATAACACTTGTTTAGAATTATTATCTTTCATTCTATGTTTCCTCCTTTACTATACCAATATATCATACAACCTTAAAAAAAGGCAACCCCTTTTTTAAAGATTTACACTAATTACCAACCATATCTAATTATTTCGAATTTAATATTGTTATTTGTTCTAAATCCCTCCAAATTATTTTGACTTGTGAAAAGCAAATCCAAGTGATTTTCCTTTATTGCTCCTCCTCTATCCATAACAACGGCTAGAAAAGATTCACTATAAATATTTACTCCTGTAATTCTTACAATACTACCACACGGAACTCTCCTATCAGCAGCTACTACCCTTACTGTTCCATAATCTTGATCATTAAAATAAATATTGCCTTTTTTAAAATTTTGTCGTGGCGGACAAGCACTATTTCCAGAACAACCCACACAATCTGGTCCATATGCAGTTAACTTTCCCATAAAAGCAACCGGAGTTGTACTAGCAACCATAATTGCTTCTGAAAAAGAAGGAAATACCGTAATTTCTTTTTGCTTTTTCTCCTCCTTTAAAGAATTATATTTATTAACAATATGCATAGCTTGCAAGGATTTAACACTATTAGTATTAGTCACTAAACTACTGGACTTATGATCACCACTTGCCACAATAAATATTAAACAAAAAACTATTATTACAAAACCCAAATAACTAAAGTACTTCTTACCCATTTAATTATTCTCCTTATCCTTTAAATCAAATCCAAATAAACTATAAGCATTTTTAGTAGTAATATTTGCAATATCATCATAAGAAGAGTCATATAAAGAAGCAAGAAATAAACATACTTCTTTTAAATATTTAGATGAATTTCTCTTTCCCCTATATGGTTCAGGCGTTAAATAAGGACTATCCGTCTCAAGCACAATATGATCTAAAGAAATATTTTTTAAAACCTCTTTTAATTTAGAATTTTTAAAAGTAACAACTCCCCCAATTCCTAAATAAAAGCCCATCTTAATATATTCTTTTGCAACTTCCAAACTTCCACTAAAACAATGAATTATTCCTCTTATCTTATACTTCTTTAAAATATTTATAGTATCCATAGTAGCATCTCTTGTATGAATAACAACTGGTAAATTAAACTCACTAGCAATCTTTAACTGTTCTTCGAATAACCATATTTGTTTATCTTTATTATCTTTGCCATAGTGATAATCAAGACCAATTTCTCCAATTCCAACAACTTTTGATTTCTTCAACATTTTTTTCAAAAAAATTAAATCATCACAAGTTATAAAGGATGCATATTCTGGATGATATCCAATTGTTAAATATATAATATCATCATAATCAAAATCTATATATTTTTTAATGTCTTCCAAACTACATAAAGAAACTACCATCCTTAAAACTGAAGATTTTAAATTATCACTAATAATACTAGCTAGATTCTGATAATCCTCATCTTCAAAATGGCAATGTGTATCTACTAACATATTTTCACTTCCTAAATTTATTATAACACAAGAAAAGCACTATTTATTACTTCTTAGTACTTTTCTTTTTTCTTCTAATAAAATGTAATTTACCCAATAATATAGACATTAATCCGAAATAAACTATATCAATTATATCCTTATCAAGTATTACCATAACTGCAAGTAAAACATACAGCAAGTACAATACACACGTATTGAATTCAAATTTTTCTTTATTCTTCACCATCTTATCCTTTCCTACAACCTGAATACTACTTGCTAAAAACTACACTCCAAATATAACACAAAAAAAGGGAATTAAAACATTTTTAATCCCATTAAATTATCTGTTTACACTAAATTTTACAAATTATTATCAGCCATAAACTTTTCTTTATCAATTCTTAAAAAGACTGGTGTTGGTGTTAAAACTTCATAATTATTATCGTCTAAATAACTAGGTAAAGAAGAAGTATTGTTTAATTGCTCTAATATTTTTGAACTAGCACTAGGCATTGCAAACTCTAAACTAAGAGCTGAAACCCTAATTGCTTCCAATAAATTATAAAGAACACACTCCAACCTATCTTTTTTAGTAGCATCTTTAGCAAGAACCCAAGGCATTGTTTCATCAATATATTTATTACTACTACGTAAAAGATCAAAAACATATTCTATACTATCGGCAACTTTCAAGTCATTCATCGCTTCTTCCATCTTCGAAGCTAAATCATTAATTTTTGCAATAAGTTTAGTATCAACATCTTCATATACTTTAGTATTATGAACCTTTGAATTAAAATACTTATTAGCCATACTTATTGTTCTTTGTACTAAATTACCAAGAGTATTAGCCAAATCATTATTTATAACATCAATTAGCAAACTGTAACTGATATTACCATCATTGGCATAAGGAATTTCTTTAAGTAAATAATATCTAACAGCATCTACTCCAAATAAATCAACTAAAGAATCTGCATAAATAACATTTCCCTTGCTCTTACTCATTTTATCATTATTGGTAAGTAACCATGGATGACCAAATATTTTCTTAGGAAGTGGTAAATCCAAAGCCATTAAAATAATTGGCCAATAAATTGTATGGAATCTTAAAATATCTTTTCCAATAATATGTAAATCTGCTGGCCACAATTTTTTAAATAAATCACTAGATCCATCTGGATCATAACCAATAAAAGTTATGTAATTAGTTAAAGCATCAATCCAAACATAAATAACATGCTTAGGATCAAAAGTAACCGGAATACTCCATTTAAACGTTGTTCGTGTTACACATAAATCTTGTAACCCCGGTTTCAAGAAATTATTAATCATTTCATTTTTTCTTGATTCTGGTTGAATAAAATCAGGATGTTCATTAATATATTTTAAAAGACGATCTTGATACTTACTCATTCTAAAAAAGTAGGCTTCTTCTTTTTCTTTACTAACTTCCCTGCCACAATCAGGACACTTAGAATCTACAAGTTGACTATCAGTAAAAAAAGATTCACAAGGCGTACAATACCATCCCTCATAAGTTCCTTTATAAATATCTCCTTGATCATAAAGCTTTTTAAAAATTTTTTGAACCATCTCTACATGATGAGGATCTGTAGTTCTTACAAATTGATTATAACTAGCTCCCATTAAATCCCAAATATTTTTAATAGAACTAGCTACTTCATCTACATATTCTTGTGGTTCAACGGAAGCCTCCTTAGCCTTTTGCTCAATTTTCAAACCATGTTCATCAGTTCCAGTTTGAAAAAATACATCATACCCTTTCATTCTTTTAAATCTAGCTATCGCATCAGATAAAACAATCTCATAAGTATTACCAATATGTGGTTTCCCTGAAGTATATGCAATAGCAGTTGTCATATAAAATTTTTCCATATTTCTCTCCTCCTCAAAAAAAGATTCATTATAACTAAAGGACGATTACAAACCGCGGTACCACCTTTATTTACAATAAATCTTGCACACTCAATCTAATTAACGCTTAGTAACGTTCATACTTACATATCAATATGAAAGTTCAAGAGCCATAATTTATAATACCTTAACCTTCTATTTTCACCACCAAGAAGTCTCTTTAGAAAAGAATTATTACAAATCTCTCCATCACAACATTTAAACATCATTAGTCTACCATAACTTTTTTTAATCTTCAAGATATTTTGATAGAAAATTAGCAATTATTTGAATCAAATGTTCATCCTCAACCGTAAAATTCTTTCCTGTATCATTTAACATTAATACTAAACCAATCGTTACCCCATCAACTAAAATATGACTAACAATATATTTATATACCACATTTTCCACATGATTATTAGTAACCAAATCTTTCCCAAAAGAAGACTGTTTAGTTATATTTTCGTTATTAAATAAAGTTTCTTCTAAAACACTCGAAATATTAAAATCACAAAAAGTTTTTTTTAAATCACCACATCCAGCAATAAACTTATCACGATCTGTAACAAAAATACATTTATTCGTTGTTGTATAAATAGTATCAGAAAGTACTTGAGCTATATCACATAAACTTGCACTTGTAGAAAATTTTTTTAAAGTTATTGTTTCCCGATCAACAAAAAATTCTAATGATTCACCATCTCTTATTCTAAGATTTTTTCTAATATCTTTTGGTATTACTATTCTGCCCAAATCATCTATTTTTCTCACTACACCTGTTGTTTTCATACATGCTCCTTCCTTTATAGTATTTATTGTTCCAATATCTACCCATTTTATACCATCCAATATACTCTTCTATTGATATTATAAACATAAGACGAAGCATTTTTCCTTGGTAATTATTTCCAATTAAAAAAAACTCCATTTAATCAAATAAATGAGAATTTTCTTTTGTAAAAACAAACCTTTCAATTTGTTCTTTTAAACTATTTAAAAGTATTGTATCTTTAACAAGCAGTTTCATTTCCAAAGCCTCCAATAGTTGTTTAACATAAAGACTTTGTAAATATTTCAACGCTTCCTTTTTAAATTTTAAATTACCATCATCAGATATTTTATCTATATTTTTAATTATTTCCTTATCAAGATTAACCACAATAAAGTTTTTACTTTCCTTCTTTAATTCTTTATTAAACTTAATAAGTTCCCTATTTAGTCCCTTTACTAAATTTAGAGGCTTTTCATCATCAAATTTATCTAAATAATTACATATAAAATCTTGTCTTTTCTTACCAAATTCATGAAAATATTCACTTAAACTACTTTTATAATTATTTAAATATTTATTAAAACTATCAGTTTTTAAGATTATTTTATTATTTTTAGCTATATTCAAAATTCGCTGTTTAATTAAATCCATTGTATCAAGTGGCGGCGTAATAACACCTTTAATTATATCATCCTCTACTAAAGACAAAGTGTTATTTATAACAAGTTCCCGACTTGCTTCAACAAAAATTTGTTTATGCTGTTTTAAAATATCATCACCAGTCATAACTTCCTCCAATTCTTAATTAAGAATAGCAACTATCAGATATTTAGTCAAGTTAAAGATTAAACCATCTTCGTTAAAAGTTCCACCAAATAATAAATTGGATGTTTTTCTAATTTAACAATATCCAAAATAATTGTTAAATCTCCCCCTTTACTCTTAAATCTAAACATTGGCGTTATTAAATAAGCATTAGTAAATAACTCTTCTACATTAATATTTTTAACAACCTCACTATTAAAATAAAGTTCAATAGTATTTTTAGATTCTTTTACATTACTAACCATCACTTGTTTAATTAATTTTTCAAACCATTCTTCATACATGTAAATTAACATATCTTCATTTAATTTACCAAATCTATCCTCAAGATTACTTTTAACTTCCAAAAGTTTTTCTTTACTATCAATTTCCCCAATCATACGATGAATCATAATTTTAATATCTTTATCACTAACATAATCATCACTAATATGAGTAGTAATATTTTTAAGAGTTTTAACATCATTTAAAGCTTCATCATCATCACTAGGTATCTCTCCTTTAAGACGACTAACCTCATCATTTAACATTTTTAAATATAAATCAATTCCGACACTATCAATAAAACCAGCCTGTTCACTCCCAAGAATATCCCCTGCTCCTCTTATAGACAAATCACGAGTAGCAATCGAAAAACCACTTCCAAGTTCAGTAAACTCCTTAATAACTTCCAACCTTTTCATAGCCGTTTCCGTCAACACTTTTTGACCTTGATACATCAAATAACAGTAAGCAATTTTATTACTTCTTCCCACTCTTCCTCTAATTTGATACAACTGACTAAGACCAAAGTGATCAGCATCTAAAATTATTAAAGTATTAACATTTGGTATATCAATACCAGTTTCAATTATAGTAGTGCAAACAAGAACATCAGCCTCATAATTAATAAAGTTTTCCATCACACTTTCAATTTCATTTTTATTCATTCTTCCATGAGCCGAAGTAAATCTTGCTAACGGAACTAACTCTTCTAACATCTTAATTAAAAAATCAATATTATCTATATTATTATATAAAATAAAAACTTGACCTTTACGAGACATTTCTTTTAAAATAGCCTCTTTAATTAAATGTTTATTATAAGCAATAACATAAGTTTGAATAGGATATCGTTCCAGTGGTGGAGTTTCTATAAGTGATAAACTCCTAAGTCCTACAATTGACATTTGTAAAGTTCGTGGAATTGGAGTAGCAGTAAGTGTTAAAACATCAATTGAGCTCTTATATTCTTTAATCTTTTCCTTATGTTTAACTCCAAACCGTTGCTCTTCATCAATAATTAATAGTCCTAAATCATGTGGTTTAATATCATTACTAAGAATTCTATGAGTTCCAATAACCATATCAATAGTTCCTGTGGATAACCCTTCTAAAATCTTAGCTCTTAAACTAGGCGTTGTAAACCTATTTAAAAGAGCAATATTAATTGGAAAATTCTTAAATCGTTCAAGAGCACTATTATAGTGTTGACTTGATAAAATTGTTGTTGGACACAAAAATAATACCTGTTTATTATCCAAAATAGCCTTAAACGCAGCTCTAAAAGCTACTTCCGTTTTTCCAAATCCTACATCCCCAACTAATAATCTATCCATAGGAACTGCCTTTTCCATATCCTCCTTTATTTGTTTAGTAGCAAGTAATTGATCAGCAGTAGCCGTATATGGAAAATCATCTTCAAACTGCTTTTGTAAAACACTATCCTTAGAAAAAGCAAACCCCTTTTGTTGTTCTCTTAAAGCTTGCATTCTTAAAAGAGAAGAAGCCATATCTTCTATCTTATTACGAACTCTATTCTTAATCTTTTCAAAACCTTTACCACCAAGTTTAGAAATAACCGGTTTAAATCCTTCCTTACCCGTATACTTATAAAGAAAATCTATTTTTTCAACTGGAATATATAACTTATCATTATCTTGATATAAAACTTCGATATAATCTTTTAAATAACCATTTTGATTAAGTGTTTTCAATCCGTTATAAATACCTATTCCATGAATCTGATGAACAACATAATCTCCCACTTCAAGTTTATTTAAATCCGTAATTTTTGAAGTATACCTAAATCTTGTTTTATATCGTCTTACATTATCATGAGATTTAAATAATTCTTTAGCCGTTAAAAATATATAATTTCTATAACTAAATCCTTCCATCATTTCAAATGATACCAAATTTAATTTATTATCATAAACTTCATCAAAAGTTGTTACTACACAAGGTAAATTTATTTTCTTTTGAAAACTAATAGCCTGATAATCCTTTAAACACACAACAACCGTATAATTGCTATATAGTTTTTCTCTAATAAACTTAGTAATAGCTTCAATATTATCATTAAATAAAGGTAAAGATTTACTACCAAAATCCACCGTCTTCATATAATTATCCAAATTGTCAACACTTAAATAATTAATAGCATCAGGAATTAAAGCTTCATCAAAACTAAACATATAGTTTCCTTTAAATGTAGTATCTTGACTATTTTTATACTCTAAAACATCTTCACATATGTTTTTATAGTTTAAAATTAAAGCATCTTTATCTTTATAAATAACTGTTGGATTTAAAAGATAATTTGTAATATTTGTAACATCTACATATTCACTTAAATATTTACTTTTTAATTTATCAACAGGAATATCTTTATCTCTAGCAAAAACTTCTGTACAAGGATATATAGATATCTTATTTATTTTTTCTAATGATTTTTGTGTCGTAATATCAAAATAACGAATTGATTCAATTTGATCTCCAAAAAACTCAATTCTAACTGGATTATCCTCACCAATTGGAAAAACATCTATAACAAATCCTCTTACCCCCACTTCACCAGTTTTTGTAACTAATGTTGTTCTTGAATAACCTAATCTAAACAATTTTTCAACTAACTTTTGTGGTTCAATTATATCATCAATTGTTAAAGATAAAATACTATTAATATATTCATTCTTAGTAGGTAAAAAACGTAAATATCCCATTAAATTAGTAATAATAATAGCATTAGAAACTGATGCAACAGATTGCAAAGTTTCAAGCCTTGTAATCATCAAATCAGGACTTATAGCCATCGCTTCACTAGTCAAAAAATCATCCATTGGAAATAAAAAAACTGAAGAAGTATAATTACTGATACTCTGATATAAATTATTAGCCTCAATAAGTGATGAAGTAACAATTAAAACATTACGTTTTTTGTTCAACTCATTAACATACAAAGAAAAAAGTTCACTAGTTAACCCAGTAAGAGCCACATCATCAGTATAAATCTTATCAAATAAATTATCAAAAAGTCTCATAACTTATCCTTTCCTATTATACTTACTCATTAAATCAGAAAAAGATAAAACAAAATAATCATCCAAAACATTCATAAGGATTTCATAAAGTTTATCAATTTCTAAAAGTTCATCCTTACTAAACTTAGAAAGAACATAATCAATTACATCATTAGTATTATTACCAGAAATACCTACCCTTAATCTTTTAAATTTATCTGTTTTTAAACAAGTTATTATACTCTTAAGACCATTATGACCACCACTACTACCAGAAGGTCTTAATCTAAATTTAGAAAGAGATAGATCCAAATCATCGCTAATAACCAAAATATCAGAAGCATCTATTTTATAAAAATTAGCAAATGAAGCTACTGCCAAACCAGAATTATTCATGTAAGTAAGCGGTTTTACAAAAATAATTTTTTCATTATTAATAATTGTCTCCAAATACAATGCATTAAATTTTTCCTTAAAAGCTAAGTCTAACCCTAAATGTTTAACATATTGATCAAGTACCATAAATCCCATATTATGTCGGGTCTTATCATATTGTTTTGTAGGATTTCCTAAACCAACAACTAATTTCATTAACAATCACCATCCTTATGATACTCATTATAAATTAAAGACTTAACTTCATGACGTTCTTTAGCTACTTTCTTAATTGCCTCATTAGGTAACATACCATCAGCAATATATAAATTAACATGATCTTTAATAGATAAATTACTATAATCATAATCAGTTGAATTACCCTCAACAACTAAAACAAATTCGCCTTTAATTTCAAAATTACTCACCAAAATATCACTAATTTTACCTCTAATTACTGTCTCATATTTTTTACTTATTTCTTTAACTACACAGATTTTTCTATCTTCTAATATCTCCTTCATATCATTAAGTGTTGTAACTAACCGATGAGGAGCCTCATAAAAAACAAGAGTATATGGATAATTCTTAAGTGATGCTAATTCACTTTTTCGTTTCGAACTCTTAGAATTTAAAAAACCATAAAAAAGGAAATGCTCTACTGGTAAAGCTGAAAGAGTTAACGCTGGTACAAAAGCCGTGGCTCCCGGCAAACTAACTACATTATATCCATGCTCCACTATAAATGATACCACTCTATAACCCGGATCACTAATCAATGGTGTTCCTTGATCAGTTACAAGGCCAATATTAAGACCTTGATTTAAATATTCCAACACCTTATTTTTCATACTATTTTCATTAAATTCATGGCAACTAACTAATTTTTTCTTTATATCATATTTAGATAATAATTTAGAAGTTTCCCTTGTATCCTCGCATAAAACAAGATCTACCATTTTTAAAGTGTCAATAGCCCTAAGTGTAATATCAAGATAATTTCCAACCGGTGTAGGAATTAAATATAAACTAACATCAGACATTTTCAGCACCTCCCTCAAGAATTATTGGCCTCTCCACTATCAAGCCATCTATTCTACCATTTTTGCACGCTTCCACTAAAACTAGTTTAGCTCTTTTATAAGCACTTGGATATATAATTTGAATTCTTTTTAAAGAAAAATTATATTTTCTAAGTAATTCTTGAATATCTCCTAATCTCTCAACTCGATAAACAAAATAAAATCGACCTTTGTCTTTCAAAATCAAATTAGCATATTTCAAGACATCATCAAATGACATCCCTAATTCATGTCGTGCCAAAGCCTTAATAGAATTAGGACTTATCTTACCAGACCCAAAATAAGGTGGATTAGAAACAACCACTGATACACTATTAATATCAAAATAATTTCTAACATTTTGAATCTTATCATTGATAACCGTAATCTGTTTCTCCAATTTATTTTTTACAATACTTTTATGAGCCAATAAACAAGCCTCATTATCAAGTTCAACTCCTATGATTTTAACATCGTATTTACAAGATAATAATATTGGAATAATAAATAAACCACTACCAAAATCAACTAATAATTTATCACTAGGTCTTAACTTAATAAAATTAGTTAAACACAAATTATCAGTTGTTACTTTAAAATAATTATCATTACAATACAAATCTCGATAAACACCATTATAATCAAAACTAAGAAGCTTCTCCATTTACAACCTTCTCCACTATTCCTTTATTCTTAATTTCCACTTTATACGAACGTTTAAACACATTAACTTCCGTTACCTTACCAAGTCCTTCTTCAGTTTCCACAAGACTGCCAATATTAGGAAGTCCCTTCTTTAATTCTGTATAAACATCATCTTCATAATTTAAACAACATAAAAGTCGCCCACACAAACCATTTATTTTTGAAGGATTAAGTGCCAAAAATTGATTTTTAGCCATATTAATAGATACACTAGCAAAATCATTTAAAAAATTACTACAGCAAAGAAACAATCCACAAGGACCTAAACCTCCTATTTTTTTTGATCGATCCCTTACCCCTATTTGCCTAAGTTCAATTCTCGTTTTATATTCTTGAGCTAAAATTTTAGCAAGTTCTCTAAAATCAACCCTATTATCAGAAACATAATAAATAAATAATTGCTTTCGATCAAACGTATAAAAAGAAGAAATAAAATGCATATTAAGCTCCAATGAAGTAGCTTTTTCCTGTGCAAAAGCAAGAACTTCACTACTATCAATAACATTATGCTTTTCTTGATTAAGATCTTTCTTAGTAGCAACTCTAACAAATTTAGTATTTATATCTTTCTCATTACAATCAACATTTTTCAAAACAACTGCCAATTTATACATTCCATCATTTTCCACAATTATTTGTCCTGATTCCTTAACTAATATATTTGAAGGAATTAAAACAAAATCAACATCAGTAAGTAATTCATTTGGATAATAAATCTTAAATGCTTTCATATTTTTTTACCTCCATAAGTGATAATAACAAGTCATCTAACCACAACTTCATATTAACATTATTATTCAAATTCTTCAACTTTTCTTGAAAAATACTTATGATAGATATAAGTTCGGTCCTACTATCATAATTTTCCTTATTTTTATCCAAAAGACCTTTATAATATTGTAAACAAACATGAATAGTCTTAATAGCGTCAGGTTTATTTTGAAATAAAGAATTAACATATTTATTAAAATTAAGCATTAAATCTTTCTCATTTTTTTTATCAATATCATTAAAAAAATCTAAATATACTGATTCCGTTACTAAAGAATTATCATTATGGCCATACAAAGATATAAGTTGGCATCTGCTTTTAATAGTATCAATTATGTTATAAGAGTTAGAAGTAACAAAAATACCTATTACAAAAGAATTAGGTTCTTCCAAAAACTTCAAAATAGTATTAGCGGCATTAACATTCATTTTTTCAGCCTCAAACACACAATATATTTTAAAAGTATTATATAATGACTTATTTACAAAATCATTTTTTACCATCAATAATTGTTCTTTTCTAATAATATTATCCTTAGGATAAATTTCTAAATAATCAGGAAATTCTCCCTCATCAATCAAATGAAAAAGTTTTTCTTTAGCAATTAAAACATCGCCATTTTGATATGAATACTCATAAAGTTTCTTAACTAAAAAAAGAACACATGTTTTAATAACATCCATTTCATTATTATTAGTTTCAATTAAAAAAGCATGTGATAAAGTATTTTTCAAAAACATATTAGTTACATTATCATAAAACTTTGGTTGAACTTCTTTAACTTCTAAATCCATCACTACAATAATCCTTTCTAAAAAATCAATACCCTCATCAAAACTAAAACAAAAAGCATTGGAAATCCAAAAAAGGCCACCGCCGGTATTGTTATAAAATTAATTGGAATAACTAAATTAAATTTAACAGCAATTAAATTATAACCATAAAGAATAAAAATACTAATAATCAATTTTCTTAATAACTGCCATATTTTTTTTATCATAAAAACACCTAATAAAAAATATGATTATTAACTTTAGTTTATGACAATTCTTTTCTATCTTCTAATGCTCTTTCAAGAGTTAAAGCATCAATATATTCCATATCAGCCCCAATTGGTACTCCACTTGCCAACCTAGTAACTACAACATTAATACCTTCTAGTATTTTTTTTATATAAAGAGCTGTTATTTCCCCTTCAACACTCGGCTTAAAAGCAAGTATTACCTCTTTAATATTATTATTACTAATTCTATTTATTAAACTTTCCAATCCAATATTTTCAGGATTAATATCATCAAGTGGAGAAATCAAACCATTAATAACATGATACAATCCTTTATATGTTCCTAGTTTTTCAAAAAGAAAAACAATTTTCGGATCTTCAACAACACAAATAGTATCCCTATTTCGCACATCAGAATCACAAACAAGACAAATATCTTTATCCGTAAGACAATTACACAATGGACATTTATGAATATTTTTCTTAACATCCTTTAAATTTTCTTGTAATAAAGAAAACCTTTCTTCATCAAAATTCAAAACAGCAAGAGCCATTCGTTCAGCTGTTTTTTCCCCTATCCCGGGAAAACTTTGAAAGCTATCTACTAAATTTTTTAAACTTTCTGGATACATTAAAACATACCCGGAACAGAAGCAAAACGGCCCATTTTTTCCTCTGTTATTTTATCAACTTGTTTAAAAGCATCATTAGTAGCAATAACAATCATATCTTGTAACATTTCTAAATCATCAGAAGAAAAATTTTCATCTTTTTCAATACTAACTTCAAGTAACTCTTTTTGACCATTTACTTTAACAGTAACTAAAGAATTAGTAGCTGAAAACTCCATTTTATCTATTTGTTCTTTAATATCCATCATATCTTTTTGTATTTTTTGAGCCTGACGCATCATAGCTTGCATATTCATATTTTATCTCTCCTTTATTATTTTATTTCCACAATATCACCAAACATCTCTTTAACTTCATCAATATAATTAGATGATATTGTTTCCTCAATTTTATCATTATTAACAGTTTTATTCAAGACTGGCTCATCTTGATATTCAAAAGATTTACCCTCTCTTTTCAATTCAATATATTCTCCCTTAAGTTCACTCCACCGCTCATTTGTAATAATAGCAATTTTCTGTGAACTTCCTATCATTTTTTGATAATAATTATTCAAAATATCAAAATGACTAGCCATTTTTTCTACCATTGATTCATAATCAAAACTTATTATTATTCCATCAACACTAGCCGCTCTAATATGACCATCAAGTATTTCACAAGCTAAATATCCTGTAGTCTTATCAAAAGTTGAACCTTTAAAAATGTTATTATTATTCAAAGCCTTATTTAATTCATCTTTTGATGCCTTCAACATTATATTTTTTGATCTAACTAACATTACATTAATAAAATTATTAAAATCAAAATTTTCCTCAAATCTCTTAGCTTCGCCACTATTATCAATAACTTCATCATTTTTTATAATTGGTTTAAAAGAAACAGGCTTTTCCACAACTTTTGGTTTCGAAAAAACACTCTCATCATTTTTTTCTTTAGTAATATTATCATGTTTCAAACCAAAATAATGTAAAAACAAGATTTCCACAGAAAGTCTAACATCATCAGATTTTTTTAATTCCATCAAACTATTGTTCAAAATATTTAATAAATCAATCATATCTAAAGGATCAAATTGAATATTATCATCACTAATATAATAAGAAAACAAATCATTCTTTATACTTATCATTAACTGCCGCATTACTTGAATTAAATTTTTACCATTTTGATAATAAGATTCTATTTTTTCCATCAACAATTTAACATTATTATCAGAAATAATCGCCTTTAAAGCACTTAATTCTTCATCATTTATTTGCCCATTAACCTCGTAAAAGTCATTAAGTAATATCTCATCATGAGAATAAGCATAAAGCTTATCCAAAAGTCCTATTGCATCCCTTAAACCGCCATCTGCACTAGATGCTATTTTTTCAAGGACTCCAGACTCTACATTAATTTTTTCACTATCTACTATTTCTTGTAATCTAGAAACAATGCTAACATTATCAATTTTCTTAAAATTATACCACTGACATCTTGAAATAATTGTAGTTGGAATCTTTTCAGGATCAGTTGTAGCAAGAATAAAAATAACATGCTCCGGAGGTTCTTCAATAGTTTTAAGCAAAGCATTAAAAGCTCCAATAGAAAGCATATGAACTTCATCTATGATATATACCTTATACTTTAATTCACTAGGCAAAATACCAACCTTACTACGCAATTCTCTTATTTCGTCAACACCATTATTAGAAGCAGCATCAATTTCAATAATATCCATACACTCAGTTGAAAAAGAATATAAACAATTATTACATTTTCCACAAGCTAAACCATCAACCGGTTCTAAACAATTAATTGATCTTGCAAATATCTTTGCTACCGTTGTTTTTCCTGTACCACGTGGTCCTGAAAATAAATAAGCATGACTAATACAATTATATAAAATAGCATTTTTTAAAGCATTAATAATCACCGATTGTCCTACAACCGCATCAAAATTAAGTGGTCTATACTTACGATATAAAGCTTGATACATAAAACTACCTCCTTAACATTTAATAGTATAACATATATTTAAAAAAACGTTATACAAAACATTTGTTCAATTACGTTTTTTTTCAAAAAAAGTAATAAATTCATTTATTTCTTCTTGATTAGCACATTTTACGATTTCCACAGGTGCATTAGCATCTGTAACAGATAAAATATTCATTGTTAAATCATGTACTTCATTGTTCTTATTTTCCAACAAAAAAAACACTTTCTCTATTCTACTTTGTTTAATAGCACTAGCACACATAGGACAAGGTTCTAAAGTAACATACATTTCACAACCATTTAATCGCCAATTTCCAAGGCCTTTTGCAGCTTTTTTTATTGCATCAATTTCAGCATGGTAAATAGCACACTTTTTCTTTTCTTTTTTATTATAAGATTTAGCAATAATTTTATTATTTTTAACAATAACTGCACCAACTGGTACTTCATTATGTTTATAAGCTTTCTTAGCTTCTTCCACAGCTTTTTGCATATATATATTATTCATTCTATCACCACCATCAATATATTTTTCTAATAAAAAAAGTGCACATAGATTAAATTTGTTAAGGCTGCTATGTTTCCATCCTGACCTGATTCCAAACAAATCTATTGCACAAATAAATTATACCATATTAAAATTATAATGCAAGAATTATTTCCCGGGAAATAATTTTTTTAATGTTTCACGTGAAACATTAAAGTATATATTTTTAAACAAACTATAAAACACAAAGTATTCTTGCTAATTTTAAAGATATTTAATAACCAGTATAATATGTTTCACAGGGAATACTTGCTCACAATACCTATATAAGAAACAATTAAAGAAATCATTTATTAATTTAAAATTATTTCCCGGGAAATAATTTTAACTAATATAATAAAGAATCAAAATTCACACAATTTAATCATAATTTTAACCACTAATTATCTATATATCATAATATACGTCGCATTAATCGTTAATAATGTTTCACGTGAAACATTATTAAAAAATAGAATATATCAACAGATTTATAGTTATAAGTCATATATATATTAAAAAATTATTTCCCGGGAAATAATTTTTCGCTTATTTTATCAATAAAGCGATACCATTTTTTTAAATCATTATATTTTTTACATACATTTTATTACAAAATTTTACAATCTAAAAAAAAACTTTATGAAAACATATAAGTAGATATACATATTTACTAACCATAAATAAGTGATGTTTCATTACATATTATTAATGTTTCACGTGAAACATTATTCAAAAATGGAAAATATTAACAACTTATAATTCAAGATTATTTCCCGGGAAATAATTTTTTTGATTTTTTAAGAATAAATTGTGTTTCTGTACATAAAGTCATAATAATTTTCATCTCAAATTTTTCTAAATTAAACGGCAATCGCTTTTTTAGAAAGAGTAATTATAATTTATTATATATCATTGTTTCACGTGAAACATTATTTAAACATATAAACTATTAGAAATTTAACAACTATTAAATTTTATATATAAATTATGAATTAAAATTATTTCCCGGGAAATAATTTTATAAAAAAAGAATGATTTTTAATCATTCTTCTGTATCATCTGAATTTTCTTTTTCCACAATTGTAACAGTAGAAACTTTTTGATTATCTCTCAAGTTTATCAACCTTACTCCTTGTGTTGCTCTTTTTAACGTAGAAACTTGAGTCATTGGCATTCTCATAATTATTCCACTGTCTGTAATAATCATTATGTCGTGTTCTTCATCAGAACCTTTATCCACAACATTTAAAGAAATCATATTTCCATTCTTTTCTGTTAAATTAAGAGCCTTGACTCCTTTACTACCACGATGTGTTAATCTATATTCTTCAATAGAACTCTTTTTACCATAACCATTATCAGTAACAATCATAATCTCTTGAGTTTCAGATTTAATAACATTAGCACCAACAACTATACTACCATCTAACTCAATACCTTTAACACCAGAAGTACCACGTCCCATTGCTCTAATTTCGTTTTCCACAAATCGAACCATTCGTCCATTACTAGCGCCAATTACTATCTCGTTTTCACCAGTGGTCTTATCCACAACAATTAATTCATCGTTTTCTTTTAAAATAATAGCAATTTTTCCACTCTTTCTAATACTATCAAATTCGTTGATTTCTGTACGTTTAACCAAACCATTTCGTGTTACAAACAACAAATATTTATAGTTTTCCACAGAAGGATCTAAACATACTATCGAACTAATGTTTTCATCTTGTTCTAACGATAATAAATTAACTATTGGTAAACCTTTAGATTGTCTACTAAATTCTGGTATTTCGTAACCCTTTAATCTATATACGCGTCCTTTATTTGAGAAGAATAATATATAATCGTGAGTCTTCATAGAAATCAAATGTTTAACAAAATCCTCTTCATTAGTAGCCATACCTTTAATACCAACGCCACCTCTATTTTGAGCTTTATAAGTATCAGCCCGCATTCTCTTAACATAACCATTATTAGTCAATGTTACAATAATATCTTCAACTGGAATTAAAGATTCATCTTCAATATACTCAATAGCCGTCATATCAATATTTGTCCGTCTATCATCACCATATTTATCCTTTATTTCCAATAATTCAGTTTTAATAACATTTAATACCTTTTCATTACTATTTAAAATAGATTCCAATTCTTCAATAAGTTTTAATAAATCAGCTAACTCATTTTCAATCTTTTCACGTTCTAATCCTGTTAATCTTCTTAACTTCATTTCCAAAATAGCATTAGCTTGAATCTCAGATAGCCCAAATTGCCCCATTAAGCCCTTTCTAGCTTCATCATCAGACTTAGACCCTCTAATTAGCTTAATAACAGCGTCTATGTGATCTAGGGCTATTTTAAGGCCTTCTAAGATGTGTACTCTTTTTAAAGCATTATCCAAATCAAACTTCGTTCTTCTAATAATTATTTCCTTTTGATAATCAATATATTTAGAAATAATATCTTTAAGTCCTAAAGTCTTAGGAACTCCTTGATCAAGCATTAAGAAAATGATTCCATAAGTTGTTTGAAATTGAGTATGTTTATATAACTTATTTAAAACAACTTGAGCATTAGCATCCTTCTTTAAAGTAATAGTTATTTTAATTCCATTTTTCAAATCAGAATGATAATCAGCTATTCCCTCAATAGTTTTATTATGAACAAGTTCAGCAACTTTATTTTTTAACTCCAAAGTATTAACACCATAAGGAACCTCATCAATAATAATATGCTGTCTACCATTAACTTCCTCAATTTGTGCTTTACTCCTTATCGTAATAGTTCCACGCCCTGTTTCATAAGCTTTCCTAATTCCACTATTACCTAAAATAGATGCTCCCGTTGGAAAATCAGGACCTTTTATATACTGCATCAATCCATCAACATCAATTTCAGGATTATCTATATAAGCTACACAACCATCAATAACCTCTCGTAAATTATGTGGTGGAATATTAGTAGCCATACCAACAGCTATTCCTGTTGTTCCATTTACCAAAATATTCGGAAATCTTGATGGTAAAACTTCAGGTTCCTTAGTAGTTTCATCAAAATTAGGAACAAAATTTACTGTATTTTTATTAATGTTTTTCAAAAGTTCCAAAGAAATCTTAGATAAACGAGCCTCTGTATACCGCATTGCTGCAGCACCATATCCTTCTATATTACCAAAATTTCCATGACCATCTATTAACATATATCGATAAGAGAAATCTTGAGCCATTCTTACCATCGCCTCATAAATACTAGAATCACCATGTGGATGATAATTACCCATAACTTCTCCAACTGTTTTAGCACTTTTCTTATGAGGTTTATCAGGAGTATAACCAGATTCATACATTGAATATAAAATCCGTCTATGAACAGGTTTTAAACCATCTCTAAGATCCGGTAAAGCCCTTGCCACAATAACACTCATTGAATATTCCAAAAACGAATCTTTAACTTCTTTAACTATATTATTTTGTTCTAATCTATCCATTAATAATACCTCCTATACATCCAAATTTTCCACATAAGTAGCATTAGTTTCAATAAATTCCCTACGTGGAGCCACTTCTTCACCCATTAATTGAGAAAAGACTTCATCAGCAGCAACCGCATCATCAATTGTTATTTGTCTAAGTACTCTTTTGTGAATATCCATTGTTGTTTCATTTAACTCTTCAGCATCCATCTCTCCCAAACCTTTCATACGAGCAATTTCATACTTTGTGTTTGGCGCTAAAGTAGCTAAATATTCATCACGTTCTTGTTCATTTAAAACATATTTTATTGTTTTACCATGTTTTATAACAAAAAGAGGGGGTTGAGCAGCATACACATGACCTGCTTCTACAATTGGTTTAAAAAAGCGATAAAATAAAGTTAATAACAATACTCTAATATGTGATCCATCAACATCGGCATCAGTCATAATTATTATTTTATGATATCTAAGTTTAGAAAGATCAAACTCTTCACCAATTCCTGTTCCAAAAGCTGTAATAATTGTTCTTATTTCTTCATTAGATAAAGCTCTATCAAGTCTTGCTTTTTCAACATTTAAAATCTTACCACGTAATGGTAAAATTGCTTGAGTCATACTATCACGACCTTTAATAGCAGAACCACCAGCTGAATCTCCTTCTACTAAAAATATTTCACTAATACTAGCATCTTTGCTCTTACAATCAGACAACTTACCATAAAAATTAGTAACATCCAAATCTCCCTTACGCCTTGTAAGTTCTCTCGCCTTTTTAGCCGCTACCCTTGCTCTTGAGGCCGTCATTGCTTTTTCAATAATAACCTTTGCCTCATTTGGATTTTCAAGTAAAAATCTTTCAAAAGCCTCAGAAAAAATCTTATCAGCAATACCCCTAACCTCACTATTACCAAGCTTTGTCTTAGTTTGTCCTTCAAATTGTGGATTAGGATGTTTAACAGATATAATCATTGTAAGACCTTCTCTAACATCATCACCAGTCAAAGGAGTATCTTTATCTTTCAAAAAATTATTATTAACAGCATACTTATTCAAAACCCTTGTTAATGCCCGTCTTACCCCATCCTCATGAGTACCACCTTCCGGCGTCGTAATATTATTAACAAAAGAATAAATACTAGCATTATATGATTCATTATATTGAAGTGCAACCTCAACAGAAATATCATTCATACTTCCACTAACATCAACAATTGTGTCATGAATAGGATTCTTATTTTTATTAAGCATTTCTACATATTCTCTAATTCCACCTTCATAACAAAAAGTATCTTTTCTCTGATTTTCCCTATCATCATATAAAGTTATTCTAAGACCTTTATTTAAAAAGGCTAATTCTCTAAGTCTTGTTTTTAATATATCATAATCATAGACTGTAGTTTCCGTAAAAATTTGATCATCTGGCTTAAATGTAACCGTTGTTCCTGTTCTATTAACATCACAACTACCTATTACTTTCAAAGGTTCTATAGGATGACCACCTGTTTGATATCTTTGATAATAAACTTGACCATTTTTATATACTCTTACTTCTAACCAATCAGATAAAGCATTAACAACACTAGCTCCAACACCATGTAAACCACCAGAGACTTTATACCCGCCTCCTCCAAATTTACCACCAGCATGAAGCACTGTATAAACCGTTTCTACTGTACTTTTACCTGTTTTTGGATGAATATCCACAGGAATACCTCTACCATCATCCTTTACTGTTATACTATTATCTCTATTAATTGTAACCTCAATATGCGTACAAAAACCAGCTAATGCTTCATCAATAGCATTATCAACAATCTCCCATACCAAATGATGAAGACCTCTTGAACTAGTAGTTCCAATATACATTCCGGGTCTTTTTCTAACTGCTTCCAACCCTTCTAATACTTGTATTGCTGATGAATCATATTTTTTATCTTCCATATTTAACTCCTTTCAATTTTTCCATTATCCACTTTAAAAATAACTGCATCTTTCAAAGTAGCCTTTGAAATATTTTTCAAATCAGTTGTCGTAATTATACTCTGAATATCTTTATTTATATATTTAAGAACCCGATTCCTCTTTTCCAAGTCAAGTTCACTAAAAATATCATCTAAAAGTAACACTGGATTAGTACCACTATACTCTTTAAAAATTGCAATAGAGGAAAGTTTATACGCTAATACAGCACACTTTTGTTGCCCCTGTGACGAAAATAATTTCATATCCTTATCATCTAAATAAAAAAGAAAATCATCACGATGTGGCCCATAAATAGTCATACCAAGTTGTAATTCCTTTTTATAATATTTCTTATAAATACTTTTTAATTTATCAGAAATTGATTGAACATCATCAAAATCAATCTCTACATTAGGTTTATAAACTATCTTAACCGAAGTAGGAATCAAAGTTATAAATTCATATATATTACTAATATTTTCATTAATCTTCTTTAAATACTCATATCTAAGCATATATATTTCAACCGCTTTCTCAACTAATTTATCAGTTAAAATATCTAAATAAGAAATATCTGCAATACTATTGGTATATAAAATTTTAAGATATTCATTGCGCGTTTTTAAAATCTTATTATATTCATTATAAGTAACTAAATATTGATAAGAAATTTGTGAAAGAGAAACATTCAACAAATTTCTTCTAATACTAGGTGAACCTTTAATAATTTCTAAATCAAGTGGACTAAATACTATTATATTTAAATTAGAAATATAGTCAGCATATCTTTTAACTTTTTTATCATTGACAAAAACTTCTTTTTTCTTATCTCTAAGAGTTATTTTTAAATCCTTAAGTTGCTTATTATTATTAACTCTTCCTTCAATTAAAGCAGTAGCCTTATTAAATTTAATTAAATCAATATCAAGAACATTACGAAATGATTTTGTTAACCCCAATAAAGAAATAGATTCCAAAATATTTGTTTTTCCACTACCATTACTTCCAATAAAAATATTCATATTTGATCCAAAAGTAATATTAAATTTATCATAATTACGAAAATTCGTAACTTTTAATGACCTAATTATCATAATTACACAAATATTTATCCATATTATCACCTACACCCTATTTTAGTACTCCTATACACGCACATATATTATATCATATTTCGCCCTAAAAAACACAAAAAAAGCAAATTAAATGCTTTTTTATATCGTTTCTTTTTTTGTTTGTCTATTTCGAATTGTTGATTCAAGTCTACTTGCTCTCATAACCTGATTATTAAAGGAATTTAGTGATATATTAACTACCAAAGTTCTGTTGTTTTTAAATTCTACCAAAGTCTGATAATCATTAATTTTTGAATAACTTTTTATATTTTTTAAAGATATCCAACAACAATCAGCATCAAGCGGCGAAATTGTAGGAAAAAACACAATATTTCTAGTTCCCTCTACCAAAATAGGTAACTTATAACCACTATTTAGAATGGTTTTAGCTCCTGACTTTCTGCCATCATATGAACTACCAAAGTATTTACAACTATAATCTACAATATCTAATGGTTTTTTGCTAATTTCATAAGAAGCTTGGTCCTCTACTACAATCGAATTCCATACATTATCAGGCATAATCGCAAGTGTCTCATCATTAATCTCATATTCATTCATTTTTCGAAACTCCCCTTCCTTAAGCAATAATAAATTGCTTGGCTACCAGTCTACTATATTATATTGTCGAAAATTGTTGTTTTTTATCACAAAAAAAGAAAAAAAGTAATTTTTTTACCTTTTTTCTTGATATTTGTCCTAATATGTCCTAATTGGTAACACTAATTGGGTTAAAGTTTCATCCCCACTACTCTTTAAAATAATAGGTTTAATTTCCCCCACAAAATACAATTCAACATCAAGAGTATTGAATGATTTTAAAGCATCCATCATATATTTAGAACTAAAAGATACTTTAACATCAATATCATTATCCTTAGTAATTTGCATCTTCTCTTCTACTCTACCAATTTCTGCACTAGAAGATTTCATAATTAAATTATTACCATCAGTCTCAAGAGTCACCACATTTTTATCCTTATCACTTGTTAAAATACTAACGCGATCAACAACATCATAAAATTGATTAATATTAAAATGTAATTTTACTAAATAATCTTTAGGTAATAAATTAGAAGTATTAGGATAACTACCATTTATTAATCTAGATTGAAATAAAAGACTTTGATACTTAAATAAAACTTTATTATTAAAGATATGAATCTCTACTAAATCATCAGTATCCTCTATTATTCTTGTAAATTCCACTAAATTTTTACTAGGAATTACAATATTTTGATTTTCCTTACTTGCTTTAGATAACTTTATAATTTTTCGAGCTAATCTGTAAGAATCAGTAGCATTACATTCAAGAATATCTGAATTAATATTAAAATTAATACCATTTAAAATAGCCTTATTTTCATCAATACTTGTCGCAAAAGAGGTTTGATTAACAATATCCTTAATAACTCTTGCAGAAAGCTCAATATGATTTTTACTTTCACCCAAATCAATGTTTGGATATTCTTTTTCACTTATACCATTCAAATTAAATTCACTATTTTCTGTATAAATTAAAATTTTTAACTCATCTACTACTTCAATATTTATAAACTTATCCGGTAACTTTCTAACAATATCTAAAATATACTTACCTTGAATAATGATACTACCTTCTTCCTTTACAGTAATAATATCTTCATCATTACATTCTATAAAGGTTTGAATAGTAATATCATTATCACTTGCTGTTAAGGTTAATTTCTTTTTTGTTAAATCAAACTTTATTCCAGCTAAAACGGGAATAATATTTCTACTAGATATTGCTTTACTTACCTTATTTAAAGCATCCATTAATATTTCTTTTCTAATTGTAAATTTCATAATTTATTCCTTCTTTCTTTATAATATTTATATTTACACAGTGGAAATTGTGGAAAATAAAGTTATTTGCTTATATTATAACATAAATTTATCAACAATAACTGTGGAAAAAGTGTTTATAACTTCTACTTTTCAACAATTTAAGGTTTTAAATCATTTTCAAGTTTCTTAATAATAGCGGCTAAATCCTTATTATTTCTAATTTCTGTTTCTATTTTTTCAACTGAGTGCATAACTGTTGAATGATCCTTGCCTCCAAACTCTGTTCCTATCTTAGGAAATGATTCACTTGTTAATTTTCGGCATAAATACATAGCAATTTGCCTTGGAAACGCTATATTACTACTTCTTTTCTTAGATCTAATATCTTCAACTGAAATTTGAAAATACTCGGAGACAATCTTCTGAATCCTTGTAATATCGTTCTTTTCACATAAACCTTTACTAATAAAGTCTTTTAATGCTTCAATTGCTAAATTAATATCGATTTTTGCTCCCCCCATTATTGTAGAATAAGCTACCAATCTAGTTATGGAACCTTCAAGCTGTCTAACATCACTTCCCATATTAGACGCAATATATTCAATAATATCTTCTGAAATATCCGTTTCAAAATTACCAGCTATAATTTTCTTTCTTAAAATTTCTTTCCTTAATTCAAAATCTGGTGGATAAATATTAACTGTCAATCCCCAACAGAATCTAGTTCTTAATCTTTCCTCTAATAGTTTTAAATCATTAGGAGATCGATCAGAAGATATAATAATTTGTTTAGAGTCATTATAAAGATTAGTAAAAGTGTGGAAAAACTCCTGTTGCGTTTGCGTTGCCCCTCCTAAAAACTGAATATCATCAATAATTAATACATCAATATTTCGATATTTATTCTTGAAAAAATCAATATAACTAAAATTAGTTCCATTATTATCTTTTTTATTAATACCTACAAAATCATCTCTAAATTGATCACTGGTAACATAAAGAACTCTCTTAGAAGAATTTTCCACAATATAATTACCAATAGCATGCATCAAATGTGTCTTCCCCAACCCACTATTACCGTATATAAATAAAGGATTGTACATTTTTCCGGGATTTTCTGCCACTGAAAGTGCTGCTGCTTGTGCAAACTTATTACTATTTCCTACAATAAAATTTTCAAAATTATATTTTGCATTCAAATTTGATTTTTCTTTATAATTTCTAGCAGTATTAGCACTAACATCAATATTTTTTTCTTTTTCTTTCTCTTTATTCTCCTCTTTTTCTCTTATAACTTCATCAGGTAAATAAAATTTTAATTCAAAATAAGTTCCTGTAACCTTATTTAAGGATTCTTTAATAAGCTCTGCATAATTATCAGATAAGTGTTTCTTATGAATAGACATAGGCACTTCAATTATAGCCACTCCATCTTTAAGTTCAATAAGCCTCACTTGATCAAACCAAGTATCAAAAGCAAGAGAGGAAAGTTCATCATTGATTTCTTTTAAGACATTTTGCCATAAAATTTCCACATTCATTTCCATCACTCTCCCACCTGAATTTCTAAATTACCATTATAATACTCTAAATTTGTGGAAAAAGAAATAGCAAAAATCAACTTTTTATTTATCCACAATTTTTCGACAAATTTCTCCACAATCAAAATATAAATATATCAACATATTTTTGAGTTTTCCACATTTTCCACAATTTTTTAATCAACAAGTTAATTCCTTTTTTCCACATTCTGTGCAAAATATTAATTAAATTTCTAATTTGTGTGGTTTTTCTTGACAAACAGACTTTCTTCTTATTATAATAATGTAGATTTCAAGTCTGGAGGTGTAAAAATGAAAAGAACTTATCAACCAAATAATAGAAAACAAGCTAAAAAACACGGATTCTTTGCTCGTAAAAACGCAAAAGGAAATATTTTAAATGATCGTCGTAGAAAAGGACGCAAAGAATTAGTAAAATAAATATCCACTGTTTTTGCAGTGGTTTTTTTAACTAGGTGGTGTATTTATGAATAAAAAATATATTATCAAAGAAAGCAAAGTTTTTGATAGTCTTATTAAAAACGGCCAAATGATAAAAAATTATAACTTTGTAGTTTTTTATCAAGAAGCCAAGACTGACTACAATAAATATGGTATTTCTGTTGGTAAAAAAATAGGTAAAGCTCATCTTCGTAATAAATTAAAACGAAAAGTAAGAGCAATTATAAGAAACTATCAAAAGTCCTATCCAAAAAACTATAATTGTATTATAATTATAAGAAATAGCTGTTTAAATTTGTCATATCAAGAACTAGAAAAAAGTTTAGAGGGGCTATTAAATAAAATAAGTAAGGAGTATTCCCATGAAAAAAACAAAACAAAATAAAACCCTAAAAATAATTTTAATAATTTTTGCCATATTTTTATTAACCGGTTGTCAGACAACTTTAGTTGATAAAAATAAAAAGGCTGTGAAAAACCCTGAAACTGGTCAAAGTTTAACTAAAAATATCTTATGTCAACCAGAAAATGCTAAAACAAGAGAAATATATAAGAAAAATGGTGTAAAAATAGACAAATTACCTAAATGTTCTAAATTTACTCCTACCTCTACCAAATATGAAGGACTATGGACCGGTTTATTTGTTAAACCCCTAGCCTACTTAATATTAATATTAGGTACATCTATTGGTAGTTTTGCCTTAAGTATTATTATTATTACTATTGCTATAAGATTAATTCTCTTCCCATTTACCAAAAAAATGGCTCTTCAAAATGAAAATATGAAGCAAGCTTCCCCTGAATTAGAGAGAATTAGAAAAAAATATGAAGGAAAAACAGATCAAGAGTCTATGTTAAAACAAAATCAAGAAATGATGATGGTTTATAAAAAATATAATTTTAATCCTATTGTCGGTTGTCTTATTTCCTTTATTCAATTACCACTACTATTCGCCTTTTTAGAAGCAATCAATAGAGTTCCTGCTATCTTTGAAGATAACTTTTTAGGAATTCAATTAGGAACAACTCCAATAATAGGTCTTGGTACCAATACATTTTATATGTATTTAATTCTAGCTGTCTTAATTGGTGCTTCAACTATCTTTATGTTTAAAACTACTAATATAAATACTAATGATCCATCAACCAAAATGATGCCAATCATGATGAGTGTTATAATAATAATAACTGCTTTCTTCATGCCAAGTGCGTTAGGAATATATTGGACAGTAGGAAATATATTTGCTATTATTCAAAATATGATTGTTATGAAAGGAAGTAAAAAACATGTTAAAAAAGCATAATTATACTGGAAAAACTAAGGAAGAAGCTATTAAAAATGCCACTTTAGATCTACAAGAATTAGAAGAAAATTTAATAATTGTAACTCAAGAAGAGAAAAAGAGTCTTCTTTCTAAAAAAATAGAAATTGAAGTAGTAGAAAAAAGAGAAGTTAAAGATTATTTGAAACAAATCATTAAAACTTTATTAAAAGACATGGGCTTTGAATGTGATATGGAAATTAGTGTTACAAACAATATTCCAACCTATCGTCTATATTCCAATAATGATGCCCTTCTAATTGGTAAAGATGGCAAAAACTTAAAAGCTTTAACAATTATCGTTAATCAAATACTTCTAAAAGAACTAGGAAAAGATTATCGCTTTTTTATCGATGTTAATAACTATAAAGAAAAAAGTGATAGACATATTGAATACCTTGCTAAGAAATTAGCTCGGGAAGTAAAAGAAACTAAGATAGCTGTTAAAATGGATAAAATGAATTCATATCAACGCCGTCTTGTCCATAATGTTTTAAATAATAACAAATATGTCTACACCGAAAGTGAAGGCGAGGAGCCTAATCGTTATGTTGTTATAAAACCAAGGAATGAATAATTCCTTTTTTATATAAAAAATTATAATATTTACAAACAAGTAAAAACCACTTATAATAATAAAACTGAAAAACAAAGGGGATGAAAATATGAATAATGATACCATTGCTGCTATTTCCACCAAACTAGGAGTAGGGGCTATTTCTATAATTCGTGTCAGTGGACCAGATTCACTAACGATTGTAAATTCTATTTTTAAAGGTAAAGACTTAACCAAAGTAAAAAGTCATACTATAAATTATGGTTATATTATTGATAATGAAAAAGTAATAGACGAAGTCTTAGTAAGTGTAATGTTAGCCCCTAAGACTTTTACCAAAGAAAACGTTGTTGAAATCAACTGTCATGGAGCTATTTCTACCACCTTAAAAATTTTTGAACTTCTACAAGAAAAAGGATGTCGTGTTGCCGATCCGGGGGAATTTACTAAACGTGCCTTTTTAAATGGTCGAATTGATTTAACAGAAGCTGAATCAGTCATGGATTTAATAAACAGCAACACCGATTCTGCCCGCCAATTAGCCATTTCCAATCTAACCGGTTCTTTAAAAAACTATATAACTACATTTCGCAATAAAATAAAGAAAATACTAGCTAATATTGAAGTGAACATAGACTATCCCGAATACTATGATATTGAAGAAATAACCCTTGATAACATCAATATTCTAATTAAAGATTTAACCAAAGATTTATCCAATTTAATAACTATTTCAGAAGATTGCCAAATTATTAAAAATGGTATTAAAACTATAATTATTGGTCGTCCTAATGTTGGTAAAAGTAGTATTCTAAATACTTTTCTACAAGAAAATAAGGCTATTGTAACTGATGTTGCTGGAACTACTAGAGATATTGTTGAAGGCACCATTTCCTTTGATGGCTTAACCTTATCCTTAATAGATACTGCAGGGATTCATGAAACCACTAACAAAGTAGAAAAAATTGGTGTTGAAAAAAGTCTTGATTTGATTAATGATGCTGATTTAATAATTCTCGTTTTAAATGGCAGTGAACCTTTAACAGAAAATGACAAAATAATTATAGAAAAAGTAAAATCCAAAAATACCATTGTGGTCTTAAATAAAAATGATTTACCATCAAAAGTTGATCAAACATTCTTAAATTTTTCACATGTTGTTAGTACCAATACTAATTCAATTGAAGGTATAATGCCCTTAAAACAAGAAATTAAAAAAATGTTTAATCAAAATGAACTATTAGAAAAAGATTATACATACTTGGCTAATAATCGCCAATTGATCTTGGCTAAAAAAGCTTTAAAAAGTCTAGAAGAAGCCAAAAACAGTTTAGAAAATAATGCTCCAATTGATATAATAGAAGTAGATTTAAAAGATGTTTTCTACTATCTAGGAGAAATTATTGGTGAAAATTATAGTGAAGAATTATTAGATGAATTATTTTCAAACTTTTGTGTTGGAAAGTAAAAGAAAGAAGTGATTAAAATGAAATATGACGTTATTGTAGTAGGTGGTGGCCATGCCGGAATTGAAGCCGCTTTAGCAGGGGCAAGAACCAATCATAAAACCCTTTTAGTAACTGGAAATTTAGATAACATTGGTGATATGCCATGTAACCCTTCCATTGGTGGACCTGCCAAAGGAATCGTTGTTCGTGAAATTGATGCTTTAGGAGGTGAAATGGCTAAAAACACCGATAAAAGTTCTCTTCAGATGAAAATGTTGAATACTAAAAAAGGACCAGCCGTTTGGGCCTTAAGAGCTCAAGCTGATAAAGTAGTCTACAAACAAGAAATGCAAAAGGCCCTAAATTCTACTAAAAATCTAACTTTAAAAGAAGGTTTAGTAAAAGAATTAATTATTGATGACAATAAAGTTACCGGTGTAATTTTAGAAACTGACGAACGAATTGAAAGTAAAACCGTAATTTTAACAACTGGAACCTATTTGCGTGGTTCTATCCTAGTAGGAAGTGAAAAAACATCTGGTGGTCCTCATGGTGAAAAACCAAGCAATTATTTAAGTCCTTTTCTAAAAAAAATAGGATTTAATATTCTTCGTTTAAAAACTGGCACTCCCCCTCGACTTGCCAAAGATACAATTGATTTTTCTGTTTTAACAGAAGAGAAGGGATCTAGTGAAGATTTAACATTTTCTTATGACAATAAAACAGCTACCGCTTATCAATATCAAATTCCCTGCCACTTAGTCTATACTAATGAAAAGACACATCAAATCATAAAAGATCATTTAAAAGAATCAAGTATGTATGGTGGTTATGTTGAAGGAGTAGGGCCAAGATATTGTCCATCTATTGAAGATAAAGTGGTTAGATTTAGTGATAAATCTCGTCATCAACTTTTCCTAGAACCCGAAAGCATCCACTATAGTGATATCTATCTTCAAGGTTTTTCTACCAGTATGCCTCATGAAATCCAAGAAGAAATGGTTCATTCCCTAAAGGGGTTGGAAAATGCTAAAATATTACGTTACGCTTATGCCATCGAATATGATGCTATCGATTCAAGACAATTAAAACCAAGTCTTGAAACTAAAATTATAGAAAATCTTTTTACAGCCGGTCAAATCAATGGTACCAGTGGTTATGAAGAAGCTGCCGGTCAAGGCCTAATTGCTGGTATAAATGCCGTTCAAAAACTAGAAGGAAAACCACCATTAATCTTAAAAAGAAATGAATCATATATTGGTGTTTTAATTGATGATTTAGTTACCAAAGGAATTAAAGATCCATATCGTTTATTAACTTCTCGTGCCGAGTATCGTCTTCTATTACGCGATGACAATGCTGATTTAAGATTGCGTGAATATGGTCATGACTTAGGATTAATAAATGATGAAATATATCAAAACTTTCTTGTTAAAAAGTCCCAAATAAGCGAACTAGAAATCCTATTAGAAAAAACAAAAATTACACCAACTAAAGAAATTAATGCTAAATTAACTCAACTAGAAACTTCACCAATAAAAGATAGTATTACTTTAAAAGAATTATTAAAACGTCCAGAAATAACTATAACATCACTAGAAAACTTTATAGATTTATCTAAATATGATAAAGAAGTCAAAAAAGAAGTTGAAATTAATATTTCTTATGAAGGTTATATAAAAAAAGCTACTAAAGATGCTTTAAAAATGTTAGATTTAGAAACTAAAAGCATTCCTGATGATATAAACTATCATCTAATTCCAAATATTGCTAGTGAAGCCTTAGAAAAATTAGAGAAAATAAGGCCTCTAACCTTAGGTCAAGCCAGTAGAATAAGTGGTGTAAATCCTGCTGATATTGCTATTTTATCTATTTATCTAAAGAAAAGAGGAATGAAAACTAATGACTGAACAAGAATTTGCTCTAGAACTTAATAAACTTGGCCTAAATTTAACTGAAGAAAAAGCTTCATCCCTAAACAAATTTTATGAAATATTAATAGCTAAAAATCAGTATATGAATTTAACTAGAATAACTACTAAAGAAGATGTTTATTTAAAACACTTCTATGATAGTCTCACTCTTTTTAAAGCCTTAGATCTTAGTAAGTTTCAAACCCTTTGTGATGTTGGTAGCGGAGCAGGGTTTCCCGGAATAGTTTTAAAAATCTTTTTTCCAAATTTAGATATAACTTTAATAGATGCTAGACAAAAACGTGTAGATTACTTAAATGAAGTAATAAAAAAACTAGATTTAAAAAATATTAAAGCTTACCATATAAGAGCAGAAGACCTAATCAAAAAACAAGCTAAATTTGATATTGTAACGGCAAGAGCCGTCGCTTCTCTTCCTAAACTTTTAAATTGGACTATGCCTTTAGTAAAACCCAGTGGTTGCTTTCTAGCCATGAAAGGAAACATTGAAACTGAACTAAAAGAAGCTCTTCCTCTTTTCAAAAAATACCATTATCATCTAGATGATGAAATAACTTTTAATCTTCCTATTGAACAATCACAAAGAACAATTTTAAAAATCAGTAAATATTAGTGGCATCCTTTTAAAAAAAATGCTATACTGTTACTAGTAGAAAAATAAAAAAGATAAAAGAGGGATGAAAATGATAGATCAAAAAGATAATGAAGTAGTATATTTACACTTAGATGATATAATTCCAAATAGATTTCAACCACGACAAGTATTTGATGAAAAAGCTTTAAAAGAATTAGCAGTTTCTATCAAAGAACATGGTGTAATCCAACCCATAATTGTCCGTAATATTGGCAATAAATATGAAATAATAGCTGGCGAAAGACGGTATAAAGCATCAGCTTTAGCTGGTTTAACCAAAATTCCTGCTATTGTTCGCAATTTAGATGATAAAGAAAGTAGTAAAGTTGCTCTTTTAGAAAATCTTCAACGGAAAAATCTAAATCCAATTGAAGAAGCTAAAACTTATCAAAAAATTCTTGAATTAGATCAAATGACGCAAGAAGAACTAGCAAAAACTATGGGCAAAAGTCAAAGTGCTGTAGCCAATAAACTACGTCTTTTATCTTTAACTGATGAAGTTCAAGATGCTCTATTAAAAGATGAAATTTCAGAACGTCATGCTAGAACTCTTTTAAGTGTAGAGCCTGAAGAGCAAAAAAAATTATTGAAAGAAGTAATAGCAAATAAAATGACTGTAAGAGAACTAGAAGATAAAATCAAACCAAAAGAGGAAAAAATAAGTGTTAATGAAGTTGAAAACTTATTAAATACCCCAAAAGTAAGTACTACACCATTAACACAACCAACAAATGACTTTAATCAAAATGTTGGTATAGATTATTCAACTCCTCCTAAATTTATTGACTACGATACTCCAAGTACTACTGATAATTTAGAAAGTACCGCCACAAAACCAATAGATATCAATGAATTAAAAGATAATGCTCAAGATATAAATGTTCAAACAGAAAAACCAAATATGGCTAACTTCCTATCAGTTGATAATCACGAAACGAGTAGTCTCTCTCAAGAACCAACCTTTAAATTCTTTGATACAACTTTAACACCAACTGAGAAACCAACTCAAGAGGCAACCAAAGTATCTCCAGCTTCAGATACTACTATCAAATCATCAGATCCTTTTAGTGTAGCAACAGAAACTCCTAATATCAATGATGCTACTAGTACGTCAATGGATACATTATTAGCGGGAATGAATCAACAAGAAGATAAAACTCCACCAATTGCTCCTGTTGATCCATATAATAATCCTTTTGCTCGTAATCCTATCTTTAGACAAGAAGTAACTGAACAAAATAATCAAGACCAAGCAACCCCTAAAATGACTATTAATGAATCTATAAGTATTTTAAGAGATACTGTTAAAAAATTAGAGGCAAGTGGTATCAAAATAGATACAGATGAAATGGATTTAGTCAATAATTATCAAATAGTTATCAAAATTGCTAAGGACCCAAAAGAGTAGATTATGTCTACTTTTTTAAATAAAGTAGTTTTCATAATTATATATTTTTGATACAATAAATAAGACAAGGAAGAAAGAGTGATAACATGACAAAAGTAATTTCATTAGTAAATCAAAAAGGTGGAGTAGGTAAGACAACCACTAGTATAAATTTATCAGCCTCATTAGCATATTTAGGTAAAAAAGTGTTATTAATAGACTTGGATCCGCAAGGTAATACTACAACCGGTGTTGGTATTAATAAAGGAGATATTGATTTAAGTATTTATGATGTTTTAACCAACAAATGTAACACCAAAGATGCAATGTTAAAAACAAAATATAAGAAACTATATGTTCTTCCTGCCACCATTAATTTAGCAGGTCTAGACATTGAATTATTAGAAAAAAGTCAAAGTGAACCGGGGTTTGCCAAAGGAGCTCAATTAAAGACCCATCTTCAAGAATTACAAGATGATAATTTTGATTTTATAATAATTGATTGTCCTCCCTCACTAGGATTAATAACGACTAATGCCCTAACAGCAAGTGATTCAGTTATTATCCCTGTTCAATGTGAATTTTTTGCTCTAGAAGGAATTATGCAATTACTAAATACTGTTCGACTAGCCCAAAAACAATTAAATCCCAATTTAGATATTGAAGGCGTTCTTTTAACAATGTTAGATTCAAGAACTAATCTAGGTTTTGAAGTAGTAGATGATATCCGTAAGTTTTTCAAAGAAAAAGTTTACAATACCATTATTCCTCGTTTAATAAGACTAACTGAAGCGCCATCCCATGGCGAGCCAATAATAGTTTATGATCCTAAAAGTAAAGGATCTGAAGCCTATTTAAATTTAGCAAAGGAAGTGATTGATCGAAATGGAGAACACTAAAAGAAGAGCCCTAGGAAGAGGCTTAGAAGAATTATTTAATAACGAACAAATTAGTATGAGTGAAGTAGAACAAAAAATAATTGATACTACCCCTAAAAATCAAATTACTGAAATTTCTTTAGATGAGTTAAGAAGTAACCCATATCAACCACGAAAAACATTTGATGAAGATAGTTTGAATGAATTAGCAGCATCCATTAAAGAACATGGTGTATTTCAACCAATTATTGCCAAAAAAAGCATAAAAGGTTATGAAATAATAGCTGGAGAACGTCGTGTTAAAGCTAGTAAAATTGCTGGTTTAACAAAAATTCCTGCTATTATTAAAGATTTAACTGATGAAGAAATGATGGAAATAGCTCTTCTTGAAAATTTACAACGGGAAAATTTAAGTCCTTTAGAAGAAGCTGAAGCCTATAACATGTTAAAAACTAAACTAAATCTAACTCAAGAAGAATTAGCAACTAAAGTAGGAAAATCTCGTAGCCATATTACCAATATGCTTGGCCTTTTAAATTTACCGGCTGAAATTAAAGATGAAATTATTAAAGGCGAACTATCAATGGGTCATGCTAGAGTCCTAAGTAAATTAGAAAACAAAGATCAGGCTCTAGACTTAGCCGAAAAAATAATTAATGAAAATTTAAGTGTTCGTAAGTTAGAAGAAATAACTACATCTAAAGAAGATTTCCATCGTAAAAAAGAAATCAAACCTAAAACTCATAAATCAAATGAATTTTCATATTTAGAAAGTGATTTATGTGAAAAACTAGGAACAAAAGTAAAAATTACTAAAAATCATCTTGAAATAAACTTTACCAGTGCTAGTGATTTAACAAGAATTTTAGAAATAATGCATCTAGATAAATAAGGAGGTCATAATTTTGAAGGAATTTGTAAAAACAGATCTATTTATATATATCATAAGACCAATTATCTATATGGGAATTGCCTATATCATATATAAACTTCTATCTTTATTAACTTCAAAGACAATGAACAATACAAAAAAATTATCTGTAAAAAATAGAAAACGAATTAAAACATCTCTACTAGTTATCAATAACTGCATTAAATATATAATCTTTTTAATAACCATCTTGATCATTTTAAGTAGTGTTGGTATCGATGTTAGTAAAATCTTTGCTGGACTAGGTATTATTGCTGCTGTTTTAACTCTCGCTTTTCAAGATCTTGCTAAAGACTTTATTGCCGGTATTTCCATTATTCTTGAAAATCAATTTGAAATAGGCGATAATGTCTCTATTAATGGCTTTCGTGGTGAAGTTATCAACATGGGTTTAAAGACTACTAGAATAAAAAATTATAACGGTAGTGTTAAAATCATTTCCAATCATAGTATTAATGAAATTATAAATTATAGTTTAAACCCTTCTTTAGCCGAAGTTGATATCTTAATAGATTATCAAAATGACTTAGATAAAGTAGATAAAGTTATTACTAAAACCCTTGCAACTATCGATGAAACTTATAAGAATTTAAAAGGGAAAAGTGAACTATGGGGTATTGATAAAATATCAGAAACTGCGCTTTTATATAAAATAGTCGTTAAGACTTTACCAAATCAAAATTTTGATGTTGAAAGAAAAATGCGAAAAGATATTCAAAAAGCTTTATTAAAAGCCAATATCAACTTACCCAAAACCCATATGGAGGTTTATAATGGAGAATAAAGAATATCATTTAAACGATCACGTTATTATGAAAAAAGGTCACCCTTGTGGTAGTAATGAATGGGAAATTGTCCGCCTTGGGGCTGACATAAAATTAAAGTGCCTAAATTGTGGTCGTCTAATTTTTTTACCAAGAATAGATTTTAATAAAAAATTAAAAAAAGTAATAGTAAAGGAGAATAATAATGCATAATAACAAAAAAAAGCTTAAGTTAAAGAAATTTTATATTCATCCCGTTACTATTTATATAGTTTTAACCTTATTTGTTATTTTACTTAGTGCAATTTTATCAAATCTTCAAATGCAAGCGACATATAACAGTATAAGTCCTACTACAAATGAATTAGAAAGTACCCTAGTAACCGTTGAAAATCTTTTGACCTTTGATGGTATGAAGTATATTTTCAGTAATGCTATGACCTCATTTTTAAGTTTTGCTCCCCTAGGAACTCTTCTTTTAACCTTAATTGGTTTGAGTGTCATAGAAGCAACAGGGCTTCTAGATACTTTATGTAAAAGAGTTCTCATAAAAATAGATAAAAAAATAGTTACCTTTATCATAATTTTTATTGCGACTATTTCATCTTTAATAAACGATATTGGTTATGTCTTTTTAATACCAACATCGGCCTTATTATTTCTTTTAAATAATCGTAATCCTCATATTGGTATTATTTCCGCTTTTTGTGGAGTAGCCTTTGGTTATGGCGTTTCCATCTTTGTAGGTAGTATGGAAGTTAATCTCATTCCCGATACAACTTCAGCTGCTAGATTAATTGATGCTAACTCTCATATAAGTCTAACTTCAAATCTTTACATCATTATTGCTTTTTCTATTATTTTATCAATTGTTGGTACTATTATTGTAGAGAAAATAATTGCTCCTCGTTTTGGTCGCTATAAAGAAAAACAAGAATTGTCTAAAACTGAAGAATTAGTAGTCAGTGATGTTAAAGAATTAGAACAACAAAAATTAGAAAAAGAAATGAACGAAAAAAAAGGCTTAAAATATGCTTTAATAGCCGCTATTATCATTATTCTTTTATTTACCTATATGATTATTCCAAATCTTCCTAAATCAGGTATGCTTCTTGATATGGAAGAAGATACTTATCTTGGTCAATTGTTTGGTAAATCATCTTATTTCCAAGATGGATTTACCTACATGATGTGCTTATTCCTAATTGTTGTTGGTCTAGCCTATGGTATTGGTGCTAAGAGTGTTAAAAATGATAAAGATATAATTAATAAATGTAAGAAAACTTTTGAACCAATTGGTGAATTGATACTTCTTATTTTTGCCGTTTCTCAATTCGTTTCCATTTTTAAACATACTAATATTGGAACTATTATTACCATATGGTGTGCCAATAGTATTGGTACCGTTGGTTTCACTGGTTTTCCTTTACTAATTTTTTCTATCATCATGATTGGAATTGCCAATTTATTTGTTCCAACGCCATCCCTAAAATGGGAAATATTTGCTCCTACTTTAGTACCAACTTTCATGCAAGCTAATATTTCTGCTCCGTTCGCTCAATTTATATTACGAGTAGGAAGCTCTATTACTACAGGAATAACTCCATTATTAGGCTGTTTTGCTATTTATCTAGGATATATGAATATTTATAATAAAGACAAAGAAAAACCAATTACCATCCATAACAGTATCGGCCACATTATGCCATACTTTGCTATTATTGCTATAACATGGATTTTATTAACCATCATCTGGTACTTAATTGGTCTTCCAATTGGTCCAAAAGTATATCCAACAATTTAAATACCGCAAGGTATTTTTCTTTTATTTTAAATAAAAACATGATATAATAACGAATAGAAAAGAGGGATACTATGAGTTTAAAAGCCGGAATTGTTGGATTACCCAACGTTGGTAAAAGTACTTTATTTAATGCCATAACCAATCAAAAAATCTTAGCTGAAAACTATCCGTTTGCCACCATTGAACCAAATGTTGGCGTTGTAAACGTCAAAGATGAACGCATTGATAAATTAGCCGTTATGTATAATCCAAATAAAGTAATAATGACCAATTATGAATTTATAGATATAGCAGGCCTTGTAAAAGGAGCTAGTAAAGGTGAAGGCCTTGGCAACAAGTTTTTATCTCATATTCGTGAGGTAGATGCTATTTGTGAAGTAATTCGTTGCTTTGATAAAAAAAATATTATTCATGTTGATGGTGAAGTTGATCCCCTAAGAGATATAGAAACCATCAACTTAGAATTAGCCCTAGCTGACTTAGAAGTAATAACCAATCGCTTAGGTAGAATAAGTAAAAAAGCCCGAATGAGTAAAGATAAAGAAGAATTATTAGAGTATGAAACCTTAGAAAAATGTCAAAATGCTTTAGAAAAGAACATACCTATTAGGTTATTAGACTTAAATAAAGAAGAAAAATTAATTATTAAAAACTTTAACTTTTTAACTAATAAACCAATTATCTATTTAGCTAACATTAGTGAAAGTGATATTGGTCTAAAAGATAACGATTATGTTAAAACAGTCAAAGGCTATGCTTCCAAATGTCAAGCTAAAACAATCGTTTTGTGTGCTAAAGTTGAAGAAGAGTTAAGTGAGTTGGATGATATAGATAAACAAGAAATGTTAGAAGCCTTAGGCCTTGAAAAAAGTGGTCTAGATGCTCTAATTAGTGCGACATATGATCTATTAGGACTTGCAACTTATTTTACTGTTGGTAAAGATGAAGTAAGAGCATGGACTTTCAAAAAAGGAATGAATGCCAAACAATGTGCCGGTATTATTCATACTGATTTTGAAAAAGGTTTTATTAAAGCCGAAGTTGTTTCTTATCAAGACCTTATCACTTCAGGAAGCGAATTAAAGGCCAAAGAAGAAGGTAAAACTCGTCTTGAAGGAAAAGACTATTTAATGCAAGACGGTGATATTTGTCATTTTCGTTTCAATGTTTAAGAAAAATTAAAGAAGTAGTAGACTTCCTTATTTTTTTTTGTTATAATACTTGCGAGTGTTTTAAATGCTCCTTACCTATATAGGTCTTATGTCCAAAAGGAGGTGTAACAAATGAACAAATATGAAGTTATGTTTATCGTTAAACCAGATTTAGAAGAATCACTTATCAAAAAAGAAGCTGAAACTCTAAAAAAGGTTTTAACTGATAAGAAAAGTAAAATTGTTGAAGAAAAAGCAATGGGACAAAAAGAGTTAGCATATGAAATTAACAAATATAACAATGGATATTATTTCTTATATGTTATTGAAGCTAATAATGAAGCTATTAATGAATTTGATCGTATTGCCCGTATCAATGAAAATATTTTACGTCATTTAATCATTAGAATTGATGATTAGAGTAAAGAAAAGAGGAAGTAATGAATAAAGTATTTTTAATCGGACGCTTAACAAGAGATCCTGAACTTCGTTATACTGGTAATAACACAGCTGTAGCTAGTTTTACTATTGCTGTTAACCGTACATTTACGAATGCCGAGGGTGAAAGAGAAGCAGATTTTATTAATGTTGTAGTATGGCGTAGACAAGCTGAAAGTGTGAAAAATTATCTATCTCAAGGAAGTCAAGTAGCAGTAGAAGGCCGTATTCAAGTACGTAGTTATGAAGATCAAAATAATCAACGTCGTTATGTAACTGAAGTAGTAGCTGACTCTGTTGAATTTATTGGTTCAAAAAGAGATAATCAATCTTCACAACCATCATCATTTAATGGAACTAATCAAGTTCCTCAAAATGAACCTACTCCATATGACTTTAAAGATTCATCATCAAATGAAGGAACAAATGTTTCTAATAATCCTTATGCAGACTTTGGTTCTAGCATAGAAATAAGTGATGAAGATTTACCATTTTAAAAGGAGGAGAAATTATGGCAGAATTTAATCGTCGTAAAAAGAAAGTTTGCTTAATGTGTACAGGTAAAGAAATTAACTATAAAGATGTAGACACATTAAGAAAATATATTAACGATCGTGGTAAGATTTTACCTCGTCGTGTAACTGGTAACTGTGCTCATCATCAAAGAGTTATTGCAAAAGAAATAAAAAGAGCAAGAGCAATTGCCTTATTACCATATACTAAGTAAATAGAACCTCTATTTACTTTTTTATTTTTATGTGACTCTTTCAAAAATCTTAAAAATAGTATATAATATTAAAAGAGATAAAAGGAGAAAAAATGAAATTAAAAGAACAAGAACAAAAACTAAAGAAAAAAATTAAAACTGCTAAAACCATTTTCATAATGGCTCATAAAGATCTAGATTTAGATGCTTTAGGAAGTTCTATTGGTTTATATTCCGTTTTGGAAAAACTAAAGAAAAATTGTTTTTTAATTATTGATGATAAACATCATGAAACTGGAGTAGCCAAAGTCTTAACGGAATTAGATGGTTGCTTAAATATCATTTCAAGTAGTCAAGTTTCTGAAAATCTTTATTTGCGTCCTAAAAAGAATCTTCTTATTATCTTAGATACTAATAAAAAGGACTTAGTACAATCAAGTCAAGTTTTAGACTACTTTCAAGATGAAAACATTATTATCGTTGATCATCATGATTTAGGAGAATCATCAATTACTAATGCTTTTCAAATTGTTGATCAAACATCCTCAAGTACTTGTGAATTAGTTACTAATTTAATTGAAACCTACAAAATAGATTTAGACCCATATTATGCTACTCTATTATTATCAGGAATAGTTTTAGACACCAATAACTTCACTCTTAAGACAACCTCTGCAACCTATTATGTTGCCTACTATTTATCTGTTATGGGGGCTAGTACTAAGAAAGTTCAATATCTTTTAAAACAGGATTTAAAAGAATATATAGAACAACAAAAAGTAATTACTAACGTTGATATAATTGATAATAAAATAGCCGTAGCGAAAGGTAGTCCTTATAGCTTATATCGTAAAGAAGACTTAGCCAAAATAGCAGATACACTTTTATTCTTTAATGATATTGAAGCCTCATTTGTTATTGCCAAAACCACAAAAGATGTAGTATCAATCAGTGGTCGTAGTCTTGAACATTATAATATCGCTAATATTTTAACGCCCTTAGGTGGCGGCGGTTCTACTACCAGTGGTGCTGTTCAAATTACTGATACTCAAATTAGTAAAGTTGAACAGAGGCTAAAACAACAACTAAAAAAGGAGGAATAACATGAAAGTAATTTTTATAAAAGACTTAAAAAATCAAGGTAAAAAGGGTGAAATAAAAGAAGTTAAAACCGGTTATGGCAATAATTTCTTAATAAAAAAAGGTTATGCTATTTTAGCAACTCCTACTAATCTAGAACTTTTAAAACAAGATAATTTAAAAAAAGAGGCTAAAGAACAAGCCTTAGAACAAGAAGCCTTAAAAATAAAAGAAAAACTTGAAAAAGAAACCTTAACCTTTAAAGTAAAAACAGGGGAGGGGGATAAAGTTTTTGGTAGTGTTAGTATTAAACAAATAAAAGAAGAACTTAATAAACTAGGCTACAAAATTGAAAAGAATATGCTTAATTCCAAAGAGACTTTATCAACTTTAGGATTTCACAAAATAGAAATAGAATTATATAAAGGTGTAATTGCCCAAGTAAAGGTGCATTTAGTAAAATAGGAGGGATAATATGGCCTTAAAACAATTACCTCAAAATATTGAAGCTGAAAAAAGTGTTTTAGGTTCTTGCTTTTTATCCAAAAGTGCTCTGTTATTAACGGTTGAAAATTTAGATGAACAAGATTTTTATGATACTCGTCATCAAAAAATATTTAAGGCCTTAAAAGCTTTAAATGAAGAAAAAATACCTGTTGATCTTACTACTTTGACAACTATGTTAACCAAATTAAATTTCTTAAATGATTCGGGTGGAGTTATTTATTTAACCGAAATAACCACTTTTGTTCCTACTGCTACTAATGTAGAGTACTATATTAAAGAAGTATTAAATGCCTCTCTTCTAAGAAACTTAATTGAAACAGCCGAAGGCATTGCCTCATCCGGATATAACAGTGAAGAGAGTATTAATGATATTTTAGATCAAGCAGAACGTAAAATTTTAACTATTGCTAAAAATCGTAAAACTAGTGAATTTAAAACTATTCAAAATGTTTTAGTAAAAACCGAACAAGATCTTCAACAATTAGCAGAAGCTAAAGGTGAAATAACCGGTATTCCCACTGGTTGGTATGATCTTGATCGTATAACTTCAGGATTACATGAAAATGAGCTAATAATATTAGCCGCTCGTCCTGCTATGGGAAAAACAGCTTTCGCTTTAAATCTTGCTACATACGTTACCACCCATACAGATAAAACCGTAGCCGTTTTCAACTTAGAAATGGGCGCTGAACAACTAGCCAATCGTATTATTTCTTCCCTTGGTCAAATTGAAGGATACAAATTAAGAACTGGTAAAATGTTAAATAATGATTGGAAACGATTTGATCAAGCCGTAAGTAAATTACAAGATGCCAAATTATATATTGATGATACTCCGGGTATTACTATTGGTGAAATAAGAGCAAAATGTCGTCGTCTTTCATCAAGTAGTGATGGTCTTGACTTAGTAATCATCGATTATTTGCAATTAATTTCCGGCGGAAAAAACTATGGTGCTAACCGTCAACAAGAGGTTGCTGATATTTCTCGTAGTTTAAAAACTCTTGCCATGGAATTACACATTCCAGTCATTGCTCTTGCCCAATTATCTCGTAGTGTTGAAGGAAGAGAAGATAAACGACCAATGCTATCTGATTTAAGAGAATCAGGTTCAATTGAGCAAGATGCCGATTTAGTAGGATTTTTATATCGTGATGATTATTACACCAAAGAAGCTAGTAAGGATTCAACCAGTCTTAGTGAATTTATTATTGCTAAGCATCGTAATGGTCCTCAAGCTACTATCAACTTAATCTTTAAAAAAGACACATCAACCTTTAGAAATGCTACTAAAAAAGAAGAGGAGGAACAATAAAATATGCCTAATTTTAAAAACAGTATATTTATAGCTTTAGCACTCATTTTAAGCTTTCTAATTATAATTATTACTCCCCAAAATAACGTCAAACAACCAAAGAAAGTTTATCGTGTCTATCTAGCCGGTAAATCTGTGGGATTAATAACTGATAAAAATTCATTAGATAAATATATTGATAATGAACAAAAGACATTAAAAGAAAAGTATAATGCTGATAAAATTTATGCTCCTGCCGATTTAAAAATCGTTAGTGATATAACCTATGATGAAAAAATCGATACAACCAAAGAAATCTACAATAAAATTAAAGACATTGAACCATTTACGATCAAAGGGTATGAAATAAAAATTAGTGGCATAGATACGACTACTGAACAAGGAGAAAAAATCAAAGGTAAAGATCAAACTATTTATGTTTTAGATAAACAAGTATTTTTAGATGCTATGGATAGAACCGTTAGATCTTTTGTTAATAATGAAAGTTATGATAAATATTTAAAAAATACTCAAGAAAAAATAGAAGATGGTAAAACCGGAACTATTCTTGAAAATGTTTATATTGAAAACAAAGTAACTGTTAAAGAAACTAATATTCCAACCAATACTACCATTTATGAAGATACTGATGATTTAAGTAAATACTTACTATATGGGTCATTAGATGAACATCAAAAGTATACAGTTAAAAGTGGTGATACCATTTCTGATGTCTCATTCAACAATAAGCTTTCAAACGAAGAATTTTTAATAGCCAACCCAGAATTTACTAATGCTAGTAGTCTTTTATATGAAGGTCAACAAGTAACTATTAGTATTATTAAACCTCAATTCCGTTTAGTAGAAGTTGATCATCAAGTTGCTACCCAAGATATTCCTTATGAAACCGAAACAAGAGAAGATAGTAGCAAACCAACCTCATACACCGAAACTCTTCAACAAGGCGTTAAAGGTTCACAGCTAGTAACTTCCAAGGTTCAAAAAGTAAATGGTCAAGTTGAAAGTGCGGTTATTGATAATAGTGCCACGAAAGTCATAAAAGAACCTATTAAAGAAATAGTTGTTAAAGGTACCAAGAAAAATAGTTATAGTGGTGGTATTGGTGGCTCTAATAAAGAATTAAGTAGTAATACCAAAATTGCCGGTTATTGGTTATGGCCTACTAGAACTCCATATTACATAAGTAGTCCTTATGCATATCGTTGGGGAGTTCTACATGATGGAATAGATATAGCAGGAGCAGGCTTTGGTTCTCCAATTTATGCTGCTAATAACGGTATTGTTGTAGCCTCAAGTTATAAATATGATAATGGACAATATATTGTTATCAATCATAATAATGGTTATTACACAATGTATGCTCATCTTTCTGATCGTTATGTTAGTGTTGGTCAAGAAGTTTCAATAGGAGATACCATCGGAGCTATGGGAAAAACAGGTTTTGCCACAGGAGTTCACTTACACTTTGGTCTTTTCAAAGGCTTCCCATATTCAAGAGGTTCTAGTTCAATGAATCCAATGGCTCTATTCTAATGAAAATTAAAGTCTTAGCGAGTGGTTCAAAAGGTAACTGTTCCTATATAGAAACAAAGACCACTCGTTTTCTTGTTGATATTGGTATCACTTATCAACACTTAAAAAAAGAACTAGAAACCATTAATCTAACTCCCAATGATCTTGACTTTATTCTTTTAACCCATTCTCATAACGATCATACTAGTGGCTTAAAAGTTTTAATGAAACACACTAACTTCAAAATTTATGCTAATAATGAAATAAGAAAAGAATTAAAAGATGAGATTTCTCTTTTAAGACAAGAAGACTATGCTGATGAAATTGTCTATAATAATTTAATTATTAAAGTCTTTAAAACCAGCCATGATGCCAAAGGTTCTGTTGGCTTCCTTTTTGAAGAAGATAATGCTAGCCTTGTTTATATTACTGATACCGGCTATTTAAATAGAAAATACTTTAAAATGCTCACTAATAAAAACATTTACTATATTGAAAGCAATCATGATGAAGAAATGTTAATGAATGGGCCTTATCCTTATTATTTAAAACAACGAATTATCAGTGATGAAGGCCATTTATCTAATAAGACCACGGCCAGATACTTACAAAAATTAATAGGTTCAAACACTAAAACTATTATTCTTGCCCACTTAAGTGAACATAATAACAGCGAAGCCTTAGCATTACAAGCTACATCTGAAGTTTTAAAAACTACTTCATATCAAGTTAGTATCATCATTGCTAAGCAAACAGAATCCTTACAAGAAATAGAGGTTATCAATAATGAAAAAGTTAATATGTGTCGGTAAAATCAAAGAAAAATACCTAAAAGAAGCCATTGATGAATATCAAAAAAGGCTATCAAAATATACAAAACTAGACATCATTGAATTACCAGATGTTAACTATAATGACTGCGATAAATGCAAAAAAGAAGAGGGAGAAAACATTTTAAAGCACATAAAAGATAAGGACTTTGTGATAACCTTAGACATTAATGGACAAAGTGTTACTTCCCTAGAATTAGCAAGTAAACTCGCTCAGTTTGAAAGTGAAAACAGCAATCTAACCTTTATCATAGGTGGTAGCTATGGGTTATCAGATGAAGTCAAACAAAGAAGCAATTACGCTTTATCTTTTTCCAAATTAACTTTTCCTCATCAACTGTTTAGAGTTATTCTACTAGAACAATTATATCGCTCATACAAAATAAGAAATAATGAATCATATCACAAATAGGAGGTAAATATGATAGGTAACGATTGGGACATTTATCTAAAAGAAGAATATGAAAAGCCATATTTTCTTGACTTAGTAAATTTTGTTAAAGAAGAATATCACAAAAAAGAAATATATCCCCCTCAAAATGAAATATTTAATGCATTTCGTCATACCCCATATCGTAATGTTAAAGTGGTTATTCTAGGCCAAGATCCATATCACGGTTACGGCGAAGCGGAAGGCCTTTCTTTCTCTGTTAAAAATGGCATCAGAAAGCCCCCAAGTTTAAAAAATATCTTTAAAGAATTAGAAAGTGACTTAAATATTCCTTTTCCCGAACATAGTAGTTTAATTCCATGGACTGAACAGGGCGTATTACTTTTAAACTCAGTTTTAACCGTTGAAGCCAATCTAGCAGCTTCTCATAAAGGCCATGGTTGGGAAATATTTACCGATAAAGTAATTGAGATTTTAAATAAAAAAGAAGAACCAATTGTCTTTATTCTTTGGGGTAATTTTGCTAAAGCCAAAAAAAGTCTTATCACTAACAAAAATCATTATATTATTGAATCCGCTCATCCATCCCCATTCTCAGCGAATAACGGTTTCTTTGGCAGTAAGCCTTTTTCTAAAACCAATAACTTTCTAATTTCTAAAGGCTTAACTCCTATTAATTGGAATATTGAAACCAAAGAAGATTGATTTTAAGATATATATTTAAAAGGACTGTACCTAATTAGTAACAGTCCTTTTTCTAAGGTTTCAAATATATTAATTTTTTAAAATCTCAAAAGTTTCTCTTCTCTTTATTTTATAAGTATCAACATCTTGATAATGAAAAACTTTTTTAACTATATTAGCAGGAAACTTATGTGCTAAATAATTAATTTCTTCACTATTATCATTATAATATTTTAAAGCGCCTCGTAAATCATTTTCATTTTCTTCTAACTTATCCATTAAAGAATTAAGCTTTTTATTGTCAATTTTCTCTTCATTTTCATCAATTAATTTTAACATTTCTTCTGTCATCTTCATTAATTCTTGATATAACTTTTGATGTGTTAATCGCATTGATTTAACTTTAACCACCACGGGAATGTCTTTAATTTTCGCTTTTTCTAAAATAGGTACTATTTTTAAAAGAATTTCTTCTTGTTTCTGTAATAAAATATCTAAATTATTATCAGCTTCCTTCACTTTAATATAAAGAAAATTATACTTATTACGGTAATATTTAATCATAAAGAATATGATTAACCCGAAAACAACAACCAAGCCTCCAATAATTAAATAAATCATTCATATCACATCCTCATTCTTATTATAACAAATAACAAGAGAAGAAACAATTTTTATCTTTTAAGAATAATATTTTCTAAAAATTCTACATAATTAAGATAAACGGTCCATAATAGAAAGTTACGATTAGTATTACTATCCCTAATAACTGCATAATCTCTTCCAGCCGCTACAATAACACCTGAAAATACTCGGTCCCGCCACTCCAAAGAATCAGAATATGACATATAAAAATTCGCTGTTTTTCCTATATTAAGTTCCAAAATATTCTCAGCATAAGGAGCCTCATTTGGATTAGTCATATTTCCTTGATTGTAATTAAAATTTTGATAAGGAGGCTCTGTACCTTGATTAGGATTAACAAATCCTCCATAATTATTATTCATAATATCATCCTTTCGAGAAAAATATATGCTAAAATGAATAAATTTATACTACCAACCTTTTTCATCAAAAACAGGATCATCTTCATGTGGTTCTGTTCCTTTTATATAATACATTTCCACCTTTTTATCGTCATTATCAGTAGCAGGCTTTCCTGTAATCGGATTTACTAAAACACTAGTCACATTACTAGGTTGTTTATACCAATCATCAACCTTATCACTCATAAATCCTTCCATTGCCTTTAACCAAATATTTTGGGCATATTTATATTCCTTAGAAGAAAGATTTCTGTTATCATCATACCCACACCACACGGCTGTTACAATATCTTTATTATATCCAATATACCAGTTATCCGTATTAGTTGTACCACTTTTTAAAGCATATTTATGCGTCATTCGACTTGCTAAATTAACAGCTGTTGGATAATTATAATCAATAAATGCTTGATTATAAGTAGTAGTAAGTAAATTATCTAAAATAAAAGTTAAACTAGAATTTAAAATTAAATCTTTTTCCTCATTCGCCTCATATAAAACATTACCTTCCTTATCTACTACCTTTGTAATTAAATGTGGTTTAACTTTATAACCATTATTGGCAAAAGCAGAGTATCCCGCCGCCATTTCTAACATACTAATTTCACTAGTTCCAAGTGCAAGAGAAGGTACTTTATCAAGTTTAGCCGTAATTCCCACTCGTCTTGCCATATTAATAAGGGTATCTTCTCCCAAAAACATATGGGTTTTAACAGCATACACATTTTCAGAATAAGCGATAGCCGTAGCCATAGAAATTGGTTTATGACCATAAGTATCATTATAATTTTTAGGCGAATAAGTATCTTTACTATTAAAAGTAAAAGTAGTCTCTTGACTGGTAAAAGTAGTCGATGCGGTAAATCCGTTTTCTAAAGCCGCATAATATAAAAATGGTTTCATCGTTGACCCTACTTGTCTTCTAGCATCAACCGCCCGGTTAAACTCGGATTTACTATAATTTTTACCCCCCACAAGAGCTATAATTCTGCCATTATAAGGATTCATCATAACACTAGCCGTCTCAAGTTCACTATCAGGCATTGTCTCCTTTGTAATACTCTCAAGTTCCTTTTGCATCTTTAAATCAAGACTAGTATATACTTTTAATCCTCCCTTTTCTAAAAAAGTATCCTTAATTTCTTTTAAGCCTCTAAGTTCTTCAGTAACTGCATTTTGATAATACATTACACTCTCTAATAAGATATCATCTTCTTTTCCCACAAAGAATAACTCTTCATCAATTGCCTTATTATATTCTGCTTTAGAAATAATCTTATCTTTTAACATATTCTTAAGAATTAATTGTTGTCTTTTGGTTGCCTTTTCTAAATTAACAAGAGGTGAATAATTACTAGGAGACTTTGGAATTCCTGTAAGCATTGCCGCTTCTGCCAAGGTTAAATTCTTTGCACTTTTTCCAAAATAGAATCTACTAGCATTTTCAATTCCATACTTTCCATGACCATAATTGATTGTATTTAAATATCCTTCCAAGATTTCATCTTTTCCATAATGAGCCTCAATTTCAATTGTATACCACATCTCATCCCATTTTCTTTTCCACGTCTTATCAAAATCTAAAAACAAATTCTTGGCATACTGTTGGGTAATAGTACTTGCCCCCTGACTCGTTTTTCTATTAACAATATTAATAAAAATAGCCTTCATAATTCTTAAGTAATCAAACCCTTTATGTTTATAAAACCACTTATCCTCAGTATCAATTGTAGCCTTAATTACATAAGGAGAAATATCATCAAGTCCTACCCATTCCCTTGATCCACTCCCTTGAAAAAACACTTCATTATTACTATCAAATAACATAAAACTATTAGCATTTTTAATTTCAATTTTAGGTGTTACTTTCGCATAAGTGTATATAGCAATATGTGCAGCTATAAAAATTCCCATTGCTATTCCCATGATTTTTAAACTTCTTTTAAATATTTTCATCGTTTTCACCCACTAATAGTAATATCCAAAATTCACTTAATCAAACCTAATAGTTGTAACTTTTTCTATTTTTTGTTATAATCACAAAGAGAAAAAGGAGTTTCCATGAAAAAAGTATTAATTAAAGCCAAAATTATAAGTAAAGATGATTGTCAAATTTATGAAGGTGAAGGTAAATATGATCCTAAAAAGAAAATAATTAAATATCAAGATCAAAATGCCTTAGTAACCTTATTTATTAACGATGATATTCTGCTTCGTGAAACTGCTGAAATAATTCTAAGTTACAAATATAAAGAAAACAGTGAAAATGATTTTGAAATCTATTTAAAAGATACAAAACGCTGTGGATATGTTAAACTTAAAACTTATCAAATAAAAAGAAACGATAATAATTATGAAGTTGAATATAACATTGATGGTAATAATTATAATCATATTTATCAAATAGAATGGAGGATATTATGAGTATTTTAACAACTGTAAATAAAGAAATATTAAAAAAATTACAAGAACATGACTTACCAATAATGGAAATAAGTTTAATTCCAAACAGTAGAAAAGACCTTGGGGATTACCAAATAAATGATGCTATGAAATTAGCCAAAATAATGCATAAATCTCCTCATGAAATAGCAACTACTATTGCTGACGCTCTTGAAGAAACAAACTACTTCGAAAATATTAATATAGCAGGAGCCGGTTTTGTTAATTTAAGTTTTAAAAAAGAGTTATTAACAACTTTTGTGGAAAACATTATTTCTGATCCATCAAAAGATGTGGAAAAACTAGAAAAGACAAAAATTATGATTGACTATGGTGGTGCCAATATTGCTAAAACCCTTCATGTTGGTCATCTTCGTAGTGCCAATATTGGTGAAGCTATTAAAAGATTAACTAAATACCTTGGTAAAGAAGTAATAGCCGATGTTCACTTTGGCGATATTGGCCGCCAATCTGGTATGGTTATTTATGAATTAAAGACTCGTTATCCAAACTTAAACTATTTTAGTGGTCAAGAAGAAGAAAAGTGGGACGAATTACCAATTACCGGCGAAGAACTTGATAAGCTTTATCCAACTGCCAGCATTAAAGCTAAAGAAGATGAAACGATCATGCAAGAGGTTCAACAAATAACTAAGGAACTTGAAAATAATAGTAATAAAGGTTATGTAGCCCTATGGAATAAAATCAAAGAACTTTCAGTTAAAGATATTAAAAAACTATATAAACGCCTTAATACTGATTTTGATTTATGGGAAGGGGAAAGTGATAGCTACAAATATATCCCTGAAACTTTAAAAATAATGGAAGATTCTGGTTACTTAATTGATAGTGAAGGCGCTAAAATTGTTGATGTTAAACTAGATACCGATAAAGCCCCTATGCCACCATTAGTAGTTATTAAAAGTAATGGGGCCACCCTTTATGCTACAAGAGAACTAGCCACCATCACTTCAAGGATGAGTCGTTTTGCACCCGATGAAATTTGGTATATAGCCGATATCAGACAATCTTTATACTTCGAACAAGTATTTAGAGCTTCATATAAAACTGGTCTTGTCAATTCAAATACCAAACTAAACCACTATGGCTTCGGAACCATGAACGGTAAAGATGGTAAACCATTTAAAACAAGAGATGGCGAAGCTGCTAGTTTAAAATCTCTACTAGCAAGCGTTAAAGAAGAAATTATTTCTCATATGCATAAAGATATGGATAATCAAGAAAAAGATGAAATTGCCGAAAAAGTTACTATTGCTGCTATCAAATATGCTGATATTATCTCTAACCGTACTACAGACTATATCTTTGATCCTGCCAAATTTATTGATGTTGAAGGTAAAACTGGTCCTTATCTTTTATACAATACCATTCGTATGAAATCTATTTTACGCAAAGCCTCTCTTAACAACATAAGTTATAAACACTATACTAATATCCCAACAGGTACAGAAAAAGAATTAATTCTTTATCTTCTTGAGAAGAATAATATTTTACATAAAGCCTATAATAATAAAGAATTAAATGTTATTGCCGATTATTTATATAACCTAACAAGTCTTTATAGTCGTTTCTATGAAGAACATCATATCTTGAAAGAACAAGATAATAATATTCGTGAAAGTTGGTTAACTCTAACTAATCTTGTTAAAGATACCAATCTTGAATTACTTAACCTTTTAGGAATAGAAGTTCCAGAAAAAATGTAAATATTAAAAAAGGTATTGTCATTTCCTATAAAATATGCTATAAATTTGTATGATTTAATACACAAATAAAAACCTGATGCATATAATGCTTTTAGCTTAGGAGGAATTATTTATGAAGCTAGCAAAAATGAAAAAAGAAGATTTAGAGTTATTATCAAATAAAGATATAACCTACAAAATACTAGAAGAAGAAGGAAAACAAAATACTGCCTATTTATTTCAAAAAATTGTAAGGCTCCTTGAATTACCAGAAAAAACATATGAAGAAAAAATAGGTGATTATTATACATCATTAACAACTGATAAAAGATTTATTTCTTTAGAAGATGGAACATGGGATTTAAGAAGTAGACACACTTCTGATAAAATTGTAAAAGTAACTGAAGACGATGATGAAGAGGAAGATGAACCAAAAGATGATACCATCGTTCAAGATGAGATAGAAGAAGATAACTATGATTCTGGCGATAATGATGACGATGATGACTTTGTAGATCCTAATGAAGATTTAAAAGATTTAGTAGTAGTAGAAGAAGAATTAGAAAGTTAATCTTCTTCTTTTTCAAATATTATGGTAAAATATTAACGAAAAGGAGAGTATTATGATAGAAAGATTAGAAGCAACTTTAAATAAATATCAAGAATTACAAGATGTCTTAATGGAAGAAGCAACTCTAAAAGATATCAATAAAACCAAAAGAATTTCCAAAGAATTAGCCGACTTAGAAGAAATAGTAACTGTTTATAAAAAATATAAAAAAGTATTAGAAGATATTCCTGTCACTAAAGAAATGTTAAAAGATGAAGAATTAAAAGAAATGGCTAAAGAAGAATTAGCCAATTTAGAAGCCACTAAAACATCTTTAGAAGAAGAATTAGAAGTTTTACTAATTCCTAAAGATCCTAATGATAACAAAAATGTTATTGTGGAAATAAGAGGAGCAGCCGGAGGGGATGAAGCTAATATTTTTGCTGGTGACTTATACCGTATGTACACAAGATATGCTGAAAAAGAAGGCTTTAAAACCGAAGTAATTGATGCTATCGAAGGAACTGCTGGTGGGTTTAGTCAAATTGAATTTATGGTCAAAGGAAATGGGGCCTATTCTAAACTAAAATATGAAAGTGGATCTCATAGAGTACAACGTATTCCTGTAACAGAAAGTAATGGTCGTATTCAAACAAGTACTGCCACTGTTCTAGTAATGCCTGAAGCTGAAGATGTAAATATTGAAATTAATCCTGCTGATCTTAGGATAGATATCTATCGTTCCTCAGGTTGTGGTGGTCAAGGGGTAAATACCACCGATAGTGCCGTTAGAATTACCCATCTTCCAACCAATACTGTTGTAACTTGTCAAAATGAACGTAGTCAAATTCAAAATAAAGAACAAGCTATGAAAGTCTTAAAAGCAAGGCTTTATGAACAAGAATTACGAAAACAAGAAGAAGAATTAGGCGATGCTCGTCGTAATAAAATAGGTAGTGGTGACCGTGCTGAAAAAATTAGAACCTATAACTACCCTCAAAATAGAGTAACTGATCATCGTATTGGTTATACTACTAATAATCTTGATCGTATCATGAATGGTGATTTAAAAGATTTAATAGAAGCATTAACAATGGAAGATCAACGTCGTAAATTAAAAGGAGAAGAATAATGACTATTGAAGACTTAATAGTTTTAGGTAAAAAATACACATCAAGTATTCATGCCAAAATGCTATTAGCTTCTTTTCTTAATGTTAATTCTTTAGAATTATTAACCATATTAGATCAACAAGTAGACCCTAAAACTGTTGATCTGTACCAAAAAGCCTTAATCTCCTTACAAAATAATAAACCCCTTCAATATGTTATTGGTAATGTTAATTTTTATGGTATAAATTATACAATTAATGAAAATGTTTTAATTCCTCGCTTTGAAACCGAAGAATTAGTAGAAAATATTAAAAATTATATTATAAAAAACAATTTAACTACTCCGAAAATCTTAGATCTTGGAACCGGTAGTGGCGTCATTGGTCTAACTTTAAAAAAGTTTTTTCCAACCGCTGATGTAACCTTAACTGATATTTCTCCTAAAGCCTTAGAAGTAGCTAAAACTAATGCCAAGAACCTAAATTTAAATGTTACGTTTATTCAAAGTAACTGGTTAGATAATGTTAATAAAGAACCATATGATATTATTGTTTCTAATCCCCCATACATTAAAGAAGATGAAGAAATAGAAGAAATTGTAAAAAGCAATGAACCTCATCTTGCCTTATATGGCGGTAAGAGTGGTTTAGATTGTTATCAAAACATTATAAATGATATTAAACCATATTTAAAAGAAAAATACTTAATAGCCTTTGAAATAGGTTATCAACAAGGCAAATCATTAGAAACTTTAATAAAAAACACTTTAGATAATGTTAAAATTACTATCAAACAAGATTTAAGTTCTAAAGATAGAATGCTATTTGTCGAAAAAAATATTGATTAAAAACAATAAACATCACTCATTAATAAAGTAAAGAAAGAGTGGTGTTTTAAAATGAAAAAATATTTAATCATAATCAGTATTCTTTTAGCTTTCACTTCCAACCTAAATAAAGAAGATAAAATTGTTGTTATTCCCGATGAAGCCATTAGATTCCGGGTAGTAGCAAACGATAACAGTAATAAGTCGCAACAAACCAAGTTTTTAATCAAAGAAGCTCTAGAAGAAAAGTTAAATGTTTTACTAAAGAATAGTCAAAGTGTTAATGAAACCAAGTCTATTTTAAAATCTAATTACCAAACATTCGATAATACTATTAAAACCACCTTATTGACCAATCATTTAACTGAAACTTATCACATAAATTATGGCCTTAATTATTTTCCTGCGAAAAAATATAAAGGCGTCGTATATGAAGAAGGATACTATGAATCATTAGTCATCACTTTAGGAAATGGTAATGGTGAAAATTGGTGGTGTGTTCTTTTTCCTCCTTTATGCCTAATGGATACGGAAACTCTCCCTAAAGATGTTGAATACAAATCCTTTGTTCAAGAAATGATTACTAAATATTTATCATCAAACAAAAAATAACAGAATAAGTTACTATAGGTGATTTTATGTCTTATATACAACTAATAATCATGGCTATTAGTTTATCAATGGATGCCTTTTCGCTTGCCATTGCCTATGGAACCATTCTTCCCACTAAAAAGGTCAAACTGTTTTTAAGCTCTACAGTTGGCCTTTTTCACTATTTCATGCCTCTACTAGGTAGCCTTATTGGTACATTTATTATTAGTAATATCATTAGTGATCCGGATATTTTAGTTACCATTATTTTTTTTATTTTAAGTATAGAAATGATTATTAGTATTAAAGATTCCAAAGATAAAAAAACATTTAAAACATATTTTGATGCCCTCCTTTTCGCTTTCAGTGTCAGCCTTGATAGTTTTTCAATAGGTATAGCCCTTGGTACTCATCATGATAATATTTATATAGCTGGTCTTTTCTTTTCTACTTTTAGTGCCCTTTTTACCTATCTAGGCTTAAATATTGGTAATAAACTATCCCTTACTTATGGAAAAATTGCCAATATTATTGGTAGCCTCCTTTTATTTATCCTAGCTCTTGTTCATCTTTTTACTTAGTAAAATCATTCGTTTTCTTTTGACAATTAACAGGTTATTGATTATGATATATATAGAAGTTATTATAGTTAAACAAAATATTAGAAAATAATAATTCTTTATAGGTTATTAGTACCAAAACTAAAAAAAACAATATAATAATGATGAAAGTAGGTAAAAATATGAAAGTATTAGAAATAAAAGGAGGAAAAACATTAAGTGGTACTATCAGAATAAGTGGTGCTAAAAATAGTGTTGTTGCATTAATACCAGCCGCAATTTTATCTGATGATGTTGTTACAATTTGTAATGTTCCAGATATCACTGACACTGACGCTTTATGTGAAATCTTAGATTTTTTAAATGTTAAAGTAAAACGCGCAACTGAATCATTAGTAATTAATAGTGATGAAATGAAAAATATTGAAATACCTGATACTTATACCAAAAAACTTCGAGCTTCATATTATTTTATGGGAGCTTTATTAGGTAAATATAAAAAAGTAACCATGGCCTTACCGGGAGGATGTTCTATTGGTGCTCGTCCTATCAATTTACATCTTAAAGGCTTCGAAGCTTTAGGAGCAACAGTTACTAATAATGATAATATCTATACTGTTGAAGCTAAAGAATTAAAAGGAGCTAATATTTATCTTGATTTTGCCAGTGTTGGAGCTACCATAAATATTATGCTGGCCGCCTCTCTTGCCAAAGGTACAACGATTATTGATAATGCAGCCAAAGAACCTGAAATAGTTAATGTTGCCACCCTTCTTAACAACATGGGTGCCAAAATAAGAGGAGCAGGTACCAGTAGTATTGAAATAACCGGCGTTGAACACTTAGGAAAATGCTTCCATGAAGTTATTCCTGATCGCATTGAAGCGGGAACTTATGTTATTTTAGGAGCTGCTTTAGGAGATCCATTAAAAATTACCAATATTATTCCTGAACATATTGAAGCTTTAACTAGCAAATTAGAAGAAATGGGAGTATTTCTTGATATTGGGGCTGATTATATCATTGTAAGCAGTAAAGATAAATATAAAGCCATCAATGTTAAAACCCAAACATATCCGGGCTTTGCCACCGATTTACAACAACCCCTAACACCACTACTAACAAAATGTAATGGCAAAAGTAAAATTGAAGAAACAATTTATGAAAATAGATTTATGCACATCCCATATTTAAACCAAATGGGAGCCGATATTAGAATAAAAAATCAAACCTCAACTATTGTTGGTCCTACCAAATTAACTGGTACTGATGTTGTTGCCACCGACCTTCGAGCCGGAGCTGCTTTAGTAATCGCTGGTCTTATGGCCCAAGGTACTACCCGAATTACTAATGTTGAGCACATATTAAGAGGTTATGAAAATATTGTAGAAAAATTAATAGATGTTGGTGCTAAAGTAGAACTAAAAGAAATATAGTATAGTAATAACTATATTTTTTTTGGAGGCAAATATGAAAAAAATAAAAAAACTCCTAATTATTCTTATCTTATGTTTATTAGTTTTTTTAATATATAAAGTAACGAAGAAAGACAAAATAAACTACCTAGCCCTTGGTGATTTTTTAAGTGTTGGCCTTGATTCCAATAATAATACTGGTTATGGTTATAGTAATTATTTAACAACCTATTTACAAGAAAATAATCTCCTCACATCATCAATTAACAACTTTTCTGAAAGCGGTCTAAGAATTAAAGACTTACTTTATGATTTAGAAACCAATCGTATTATAACAACCCCTAAAGAAGTCTTATCATTCAAAAAGTGCCTTCAAGAAGCAGATTTCACAACTTTAAGTATTGGCCTAAATGATATAATTATTGCTATTACTTCCAAGAATATTTCTCCTTCAAATCTAACTAATGAAGAAATAAGTGAAATTGGGACAAACTATATCAAATCTCTAGAAAAACTGTTTATCATGCTTCGCAAATACAACAAAAAGCAAATTATTATGATTGGCTATTATAATCCATTTTCCACTAAAGATATAACTACTAATCGTCTATTTAACTATTTAATAACAAAAAGTAAAGCTTTATCCAAAAAATATGATATTTCATACTTGGATATTTATAACATTTTTGCTACTAAAAAAGATTATTTACCTAATCCTACCAACATTCATCCCTCTATTGAGGCTCATCAAGTTATAGCTAGGCAAATAATTACTAAATATTTAGAATAATACTTGCAACTTTCTTCTTTTTCTGATATAGTAATTAGCGAATTACTTTGCTATTAACAATAGTAAATAGTTTCTATGATATAAACTTATCATGGTGAAAGGAGAGATAAAAATGGCCAAGAAAAATGATACAAATTATAGACCTTGTAAAGTAACTTGTGCATGTGGAGAAACATTTGAAGTAATGTCAAACAAAGATGAGATTACAGTTGAGGTTTGTTCTAAATGTCATCCATTCTATACTGGAAAACAAGGAAGAGCATCTAAAGCTGGACAAGTAGACAAGTTTAATAAAAAATATGGATTTACAACCAAAGAAGAAGCCTAGTTTCTTCTTTTTTAAATATAATGATATACTAATAAAGAAAGAAGGTAATAAAATGAAATTAGGAATAACTAGTGATCATCGTGGTTATAATTTAAAAGAAGCATTAATAACAAAATTAAATCCCGAATATACTATAATTGATTATGGATGTTCAACTCCTATGAGTGTTGACTATCCAGATTATGCATTTAAATTGGGTAAAGCTCTTCAAAATCAAGAAATAGACTTTGGAATTGCTATTTGTGGTAGTGGAATTGGTATTTCTATCGCTTGCAATAAAGTAAAAGGAATAAGAGCTGCAAGAGTAGTAGATTTAGAAGATGTCAAAGAAACACGACAAGATAATGATGCTAATATTATTTGTTTAAAAGCAAATATCCCTTTAGAAGAAGCATATCAATTAATAAAAACTTTTGTAACCCTTCCATTTTCTAATGAAGAACGTCACTTAAGACGTATTAACAAAATAAAGGAATATGAAGAACATGAATGCTAAATATTTTTTATATATCCTTATTAGTATTCTTACTATTTGGAGCCTTGATGCTATCAATATAAATGCTATTTTTAAAAAAAATAAAATTGCTAAAGCAAGAGTCTTCTATTTCTTCTTAGCCATGTCCTTAATTTATTTAGTTACTAATTTTTTATGGGACTTATATACTTCTGCTAGTATTATTTAAAAACAAAGTATAAAATTCATAATTTTGTTAAAACTCTAAATGAGGTGAAAATTATGAAAAGATTAAGATTAAAAAAAGGTGTTTTAATTGGGGCTTATTTAACTATCTTTACTTTAACGGGCTTTGGGGCCTTTCTAGTGAGTGAAAACATGAAAAATTCTCTTCCAAGTTCTGAAGATGTTGATTATGTTAACAAGTCTATCATTGAAAATGACGTAGAAGTCTTAAAAGAAGAAGTAAAAATAGGAAAACCATATACTGATGAAAAAGTAGAAGTTTTAAAATATTTTTATGATTATAAAGCCGATAATGCTAGTCAAGAAAAATCCATCATCTATCATCAAAATACCTATATTCAAAACTCAGGAATTGACTTTGGCTTAACTGATCCTTTTGATGTTATTGCTATATTAGATGGTACGGTTACTGATATAAGAACTGATGACGTGTTAGGAACTATCGTTGAAATCAAACATGATAATGATTTTATTAGTAGCTATCAAAGCCTTAGTGAAGTAACAGTCAAGAAAAATGATACTGTAAAAAAGGGCCAACTACTTGGTAAAAGTGGTATGAACACGATTGATAAAGATATGGGTAATCATCTTCATTTTGAGCTTTATAAAAAGGGTGAAGTCGTAGATCCTAGCCAATATTTTGATCAGGTAATAAATAATGATAATGAAAAAACAACCGAAGATACAACAACCCCTAACCAACAAGAAGAGTCAAAAAAAGAAGCGGAGTAAAAAACCGTTTTTTTTCTAGAAGACAATTTACATTTTGTAATAAATTTGTTAAAATATTAACAGTAAAAAGGACGTGATAATATGCTTTCAAAAGATATAGGAATAGATTTAGGAACCGCTAATGTTTTAATATATATAAAAGGGGAAGGAATAGTTTTAAATGAACCTAGTGTTGTGGCTATTGATACTGATAATAAAAAAGTAGTAGCCGTTGGAAAAGAAGCTAGTGAAATGTTAGGACGTACTCCTGAAAAAGTAAAAGCCATAAAGCCCATGAAAGATGGGGTAATAGCCGATTTTGAGATAACCGAAATTATGTTAGATTATTTTATTAGAAAAATCCATGCCCGTAACTTCTTATCAAGACCTCGTATTTTAATATGCTGTCCTACCAATGTAACTCCTGTTGAAAAAAATGCTATCAAAGAAGCTGCAGAGAGAACTGGTGCAAGAAAAGTTTACTTGGAAGAAGAACCAAAAGTTGCCGCTATTGGGGCTGGTATGGATATTTCAAAACCAAGTGCTAATATGGTTATTGATATTGGTGGTGGTACTACTGATATTGCTATTTTATCTTTAAATGATATTGTTAGTAGTGCATCTGTTAGAGTTGCTGGTAATATTTTTGATCAAGATATTGTTAAATACATTAAAGAAAAATATAAGCTTTTAATAGGTGAGAAAACAGCAGAAGATATTAAGATCAATTTTGCTAACCTTTATCAACCTGATAAAAAGAATAAAATGGAAGTGCGTGGTAGAGATCTTATTACTGGGCTACCTAATACCATTGAAATAAATGAAGTTGAAACTGAAGAAGCACTACATGACTCTATTTATAAAATAGTTAAAGCTGCTACTAATGTGTTAGAACAAACTCCGCCTGAGTTATCCGCAGATATTGTGGATAAAGGTATTGTCTTAACCGGTGGCGGATCTATGTTAAAAGGCTTAAATGATTTATTAAAGGAAGAATTGAAAGTTCCTGTTTTAATTGCTGATAGTCCTCTAACCTGTGTTGTCGAAGGAACTGGCGTATTATTAGATAATATTAAATTACTAGAAGAAGATTAAACTCTAATAGTAGTTTTTTATTTTGTTGTAAAATATTCTAAGGCTTGTTATAATATCTTTAAGAAATGAGGTAAATTTATGAATTCAGATATTATTGATGCATTAAAAATAGTTGTATCAACTTTTATATGTTCCGCTTTAATTATGCCTTTTATGAAAAAAATAGCTGTTTATATAAATGCTATTGATATGCCCCGTTCCGATGAAGGAAACAGACATATTCATAAAAAGCCAATCCCTAAACTTGGGGGTGTAGGAATCTTCTTAGCTTTCTTAATTGGTTACATGTTATTTGGTAAAGAAAGTGTTCAAATGAATTCCATTTTAATTGGTAGTTTTATCATTATTCTAACAGGAATTATTGATGATGTTAAATCTCTTAAAGCCCGTTATAAATTAATTGGTCAATTAATTAGTGCCTTTGTCGTTGTTTTTTATGGCGGTTTTCTTTTAAATAATATTACTGCTTTTGGTTATAGTCTTAATTTTGGTATTTTATCATATCCAATTACCATTTTCTTTATTGTAGCCTGTGTTAATATTATTAATTTAATAGATGGTTTAGATGGCTTATGTGGTGGTATTTGCAGTATTTTCTTCTTAACCATTGGTATTATTGGCTTCTTCCAAGGTCGAAGTGGTAGTTTAGTTATGATTTTAACCTACATTATGCTAGGTGCTACTTTAGGATTTTTAGTTCATAATTTCTATCCTGCTAAAATCTTTTGTGGTGACTGTTCCATGTATTTAGGATTTATGATTGCTATTATTACTCTTTTAGAATTTAAAGGTCCCGCTTTAACTAGTCTGTTCGTCCCTTTAATGATCCTAGGAATTCCTATTTTAGATACACTCTTTGCAATTATAAGAAGACTCCTAAAACATCAAGGACCGTTTTCTCCTGATAAAGAACACATTCATCACCAACTCTTAGGAATGAATTTCTCTCAACGTACTACCGTTTTAATTATTTATGGTTTCAATCTTTTATTTGCTAGCGCTTCAATCTTTTATTCCTTAAAAGATCCAGTTATGGGTAAATTTCTATATATTTTAATATTTATAATAGTTGTTTGGTTTGTTTTAAGAACCACTGTTATTTCTAGAAAAAATAAAGAAGTAACCGATAATTTAATTGATAAAGTCGGAGGCGTTATTAAAAAAGAACCTAAAGCCAAAAAGGCCTCATCAAAATAATTGGTTTAACAGCCATTATTTTTTTTGACAAAAAAAATTCATTTCTGGAAAAATATGGTAAAATTATAGTGGAATGTTTAGGAGGTGATGGGTTAAATGTTAAACTTTATTATATGTGATGATGAAAGGAATTTTAGAAATATCATAAATAAAGAAATCGAAAATTTTATGATGAATTATGATACTGACTACAAGATTTATCAATTTACTAATTATGATTCTAAATTTGAAAAACTAGCCCAAGAAGACATTGGCTTTAAAGTTTATTTTCTAGATATTAAAACCAATGTTAGTTCTGGTCTTGACGCTGCTAGATATATAAGAGAGGAATTAGATGATTGGAATTCTCTTATAATTATTGTAACAGCTTTTACAGAATATCGTTATGAAGCCCTGTCTAATCGCCTTTACTTATTAGATTTTATTAGTAAATTTAATGACTTTTCTATTCAAATTAAAAGTGTTTTGAAAATAGCATATAAAAATTATAATGACCGTGAAAAATGTTTAAGTTATGAATACAACTATACTATTTATAAAATTGATTTTAAACACATTATTTATATAGAGAAAGAACAAGATAGTAAAAGATGTATTATTTATACAACACATGGTATTTTTAAAGCTCCATTTTCACTAAGTAGTATTAGTAAACTACTCGATGATAGATTTGTTAAAGTTCATAAAAGTATTATTGTCAATATTGATAAAATTGAAACTTATGACGTTAAGCAAAACGAAATTCTTTTCACTAATGGCATGAGCACTAATTTTATCTCACGTTCAGGAAAGAAGGTGTTATTAAATCATGTTATCGCCAATCAGTAAAATCCTTGGTGCCATCATTATGGCTATTACGGCTTTTTATACTATTAGAAATCTTCTAAATTCTAAAGTAAAACTAAATTTTAAAAATATTTGTTACTTACTTTTGATTGTAGTAATTCTTTGTGCTTCCTATAATGAAAAGTACACAGTGATATTATCTTTAATTGCTTTTCTAATAATAATGGTAGCAACTACGGAAGTGTTTGCTATAACACTATCAAGTGCTATCATTGTAACTGTTGCTTTTATGATTATTATGGTCATCTTTGATTTCGCTGTAACCTCAGTTGAAATGTTATTCATGAGTGCCAATCAACTAAGAAGTAATATCATTGTCTTTCTTGGTAATAATCTTTTGATTAGTATTGCTAGTATAGGTGTTTCACATATTAAATTCTTTTCCAATCAGATTACTTCATTTTGTACTACTGCTAATAAAAATGAATATATCCCTAAATTAATATATTCTGTAGTTATTTTTATCGTTGTTGGTATTTTATATTATAATATCACCTCAACTTACAAATTAAATATAGTATATGCGATTGCTACGTTTGCCTTTACCACCTTCATCATGTTATATTACTTCTATATTGAAGAACATAATAAATATGATAATCTAACCAAAGAATATACTACCTTATTTGACTATGTTCAAGACTTTGAAGAGTGGATTGATAATGAACAACTATATCGTCATGAATTAAAAAATAATCTTTCTATTATTAGAGGTATGACTAAAAATAAAAAGATAATTGCTAAAATAGATGAGATGTTAAATATCAATATTAGTTTAGAAGATGATTATATTGATGATTTAAGTCCTTTACCTAAAGGAAATGGTCTAAAAGGATTAATCTATTATAAAATTGTCTTAGCTAAAAAAGAAGAAGTAAAGATAACTGTTGATGTCAGTAGAAAAATAACCCCAACTTTACAAAAATTATCTAAACGTGACTTAAGACAGTTAAGTATCTTATTAGGTATTTATATTGATAATGCCATTGAAGCTGCCAAAGTTACTAAAAAGAAAATAGTTTCTTTAGAAATATATTTGATTAATAAAGAATTACACTTTGTTATTTCAAATACTTATAATGGTCCTATAAAATTAAAAGATATTAATAAAAATGGTTACACTACTAAAGGTGGAGAGCATGGAAAAGGTCTTTATTATGCTAGTAAAACTATTGCTAAAAATCCAAGACTATCATCATTTCAGAATACCGTAGGTAATTTCTTTGTTCAAAAGTTAATTATTAAACCTGATTAAAATAAAAAATCACATTGAAAGTAATGTGATTTTTTAATAACTAATCCATATTTTTTAATGCTTTTGGTTCTTCAGCAAACCAAATCATGCAACCCATACTAGCTCCAGCAGTGGCAAGCATTGCAACAGCTGCTAGTATTTTTGCCATTCTCTTTTTCATTTCTGCTTTTTCCTCCTTCAATTATTTTATTTAAACAGCAACTGTTTAAACCTTTTTGTAATTATTGTAACTTTCCTTAAAGATGATATACATAATAGGCGAGATAAATATTGTTTCAATAACAAGCGCTGCAAGCGTTAAGTTACTGATCATCATCTTATCAAAATAAATTACAATAAAACTATATATAAATGCTAAACAAGAAGCACAAATCTTTCTAATTTTTCTTTTCTTTTTATTAGTTAGTGGTCTTTTCACTGTATCAGCAGGAGCAAAAATTATAAAGCATACACAAGATATAATACATAGCAATATTTTAACTATTAAAGGAATTTCAACATGTGTAAATAAATAAGGTAATCCTAATATTAAAAGCGTACTTGAGATTAAACAGACTGTTGATTTAGTAGCATGAAACCCAAATCCCGGATATCTAATTATATTAAATAAGATAAGCGTTATCACGAATTCTTTAACAAAGTTAAGAATGATTGCTATTAAAAAGATAATAATAGCTTTCGTAACTGTTAAATAAATTCCTTCAAGACCATAGGCAAGTTTCTCTCTTTCCTCATCACTTAGTCCATTTTTATTAAGTGCAATGAAGTTAATAGAATGAGTTAAAAACGCATTTTTCATATTTCCTCCTATATGCTTAAGACCATTATAGACAAAAAAACTATCCTTGAATAAAATCTCCTTAAAATGTAATTGTTGGGAGTTAATTTGCTAAAAATAGGAGAAAAAAAACAAATTAATACCGAAAACGGCCTCAAAATAACAAATGACGGTAATAGTAGCCTTAATAAAATACAAGTTGGTATACTTAGACCACATCATTTGAAAAAATGAAGTAGGCAAGAGGTAATAAAAAAAGATGTGGAGGTGAAAATAGTGCTTGGAAAGGTAAAATGGTTCAATAACGAAAAAGGTTATGGTTTTATTGAATATAAAGAAAATGAAGATATTTTTGTTCATTATTCTACCATTAACTGCGATGGCTATAAGACTTTAAAAGAAGGTGACTATGTAGAATTTACACTATTAGAAACTAGTAAGGGTTATCAAGCAGTTGATGTAACACCAGTAAAAGAACCAACAGTAATTAAATAAATCTTCAAAAAGAGTTATTAAAAGTGGAGGATATAATGAATGGCCGTATTAAATGGTTAAATGATAATGAAGATTGTAAATGTGTGATATATAAAAATCCAGAAGATTATATAGTTGGGACTTCTCCTACAAAATGTCAAACTTACAAAACCATAAAAGATGATGAATATACTGAATTTAATTTAGCAGAAACTGCCAAAGGTTATCAGGCATTTAATTTAATATCAATGAAGAAACCGGGACTAGTAAAATAGTTGGTTTTTTTAATTATTTGTGATATATTAATCATAAGGAAGGTGATAATATGGAAATAATTATTCGTGGCGATAAAATAGAAATAACTAAAGCCATGAAAGATTATGTTAAAGAAAAATTACAAAGACTAGATAAGTATCTAGAAAATAGTGCTAACGTTAAAGCAACAGTCGTAGTTAAAATAAAAGCTCATCAACAAACGGTTGAAATAACAATTCCTTTACAAAACTTTATAATAAGATCAGAAGAGACTCAATCTGATTTTTATGCATCAGTAGATAAGGCTATTGATATTATAGAACGTCAAATTAGAAAGAATAAGACTAAAATAAAAGCTAAAGAAGCTAAAACTAAAATAGATTTCAATATTCTTGATATTGAATATGATACTGATGATGTTCAAAATAATAATATTTTAAAACGCAAAAGTGTTGAGATAAAACCAATGGATGAAGAAGAAGCTATTTTACAGTTAGAACTTTTAAATCATGCTTTCTATTTATTTAAAAATATTGATACTAATAAAGAAGCTGTTGTTTACAAACGTAAAAATGGTGGTTATGGTTTAATTGAAGCTGAATAGTTAAAAAATATAGAAATTTTCAGGAAAGCCTTTATAAAGCTTTCCTTTTTTGTTACAATATATAGAGCAAGGAGATGTTATAATGGGAATATTCAGAAAATTTTTTGATCATGAATATAAAGAATTAAAAAAATTTGAAAGTCAAGCTCACGAAATTGAAGCTTTAGATGAAACAATGCAAAACTTAAGTGATGAAGACTTACAAAATAAAACAATAGAATTTAAAGAAAGATTAGCTAAAGGAGAAACATTAGAAGATATATTAGTTGAAGCTTTTGCTGTTGCAAGAGAAGCTGCCTATCGTGTTATTGGTGAAAAACCTTTCTATGTTCAAATATTAGGAGCTTTAGCTATTCATTATGGTAATATTGCAGAAATGAAAACTGGTGAAGGAAAAACTTTAACAAGTGTTTTACCTGCTTATTTAAATGCCTTAACTGGTGATGGTGTTCATATTATTACGGTTAATGAATACCTAGCTGCAAGAGATGCTGAATGGATGGGAGGAATTCATCGCTTTTTAGGCCTTAGTGTTGGCGTTAACACAAGAGATATGGATAGTAAAGAAAAACAAGCAGCCTATAAATGTGATATTTTATATTCTACTAATAATGAAATTGGTTTCGATTACTTAAGAGATAACATGGTAATCAGAAAAGAAGATCGTGTTCAACGTCCTTTAAATTTTGCTATCGTTGATGAAGTTGACTCTGTATTAATAGATGAAGCGAGAACCCCTTTAATCATATCAGGTGGTAGTATGCAAAGTGCTAACCTTTATATTGAAGCGGATCGTTTCGTTAAAGGTCTAACTGAAAAAGATGACTATATTTGTGATAAAGAAAATAAAAGTACTACCAGTGTTACATTAACCGATGAAGGAAGTAAGAAAGCTGAAAAAGCCTTTCATATTAAAAATTTATATGAAATTGAAAATGCTACCTTACTACACTACATCAATCAAGCTTTAAAAGCTAATTATGCTATGAAACTTGATATTGATTATGTTATTCAAGATGATGAAATAATTATTGTAGATCAATTTACTGGTCGTTTAATGAAAGGAAGAGCCTATAGTGATGGCCTTCATCAAGCAATCGAAGCTAAAGAAGGCGTAAAAATAAATCAAGAAACTAAAACTTTAGCCACTATTACTTTCCAAAATCTATTCAGAATGTATAAAAAGCTATCAGGAATGACTGGTACTGCTAAAACTGAAGAAGAAGAATTCCGTGATATTTATAACATGTATGTTATTGAAATACCAACTAATCGTCCTGTTGTAAGAGTTGATGCTCCTGATTTAGTATTCGCTACAAGAACTGCTAAATATAAAGCTATCATTGATGAAGTAAAATCACGTTATGAAAAAGGACAACCTGTATTAATTGGAACTATTGCTATTGAAACCAGTGAATTAATAAGTGATTTATTAAAAAAAGCAGGAATTCCTCATGAAGTCTTAAATGCAAAAAATCATGCTCGTGAAGCCGAAATAATCTCTAAAATAGGTTCTCATCGTTCTGTAACGATTGCTACTAATATGGCAGGACGTGGAACAGATATTAAGTTATCAGATGAAATTAGAACTCTAGGAGGATTATGTGTCATTGGTACAGAACGTCATGAATCTCGTCGTATTGATAACCAATTACGTGGTCGTTCTGGTCGTCAAGGAGATCCCGGTTATACCCAATTCTTCGTTTCTATGGAAGATGACTTAATGATTCGCTTTGGTAGTGAACATATAAGAGAAATGATGAAAAATTTAGGTTTTGGTGATCAAGCTATTCAAAGTAAAACCTTTACTAAAGCAATCTCAACTGCCCAAAAAAGAGTTGAAGGTAATAACTTTGATACCAGAAAACATCTATTGCAATATGATGATGTTATGAATTCACAACGTGAAATAATGTATGGTAAACGAAATGAAATACTAGATAGTGAATCAATTCATGAAACTGTTTTAAACTCAATGCATAATCATGTAACAGATATGGTTATCTCACGAAATCTTGATAACGTTCTAACTGATGAAGAATTAGAAAATATCGCTTCATTTGCTAATGAAAACTTATTAAGAAATGATATAAAGAAAAAGTCTCTTGAAAATAAGAGTGCTGATGATATAATTGAATATATTTATATGAAAGCTAAGAAAGAATATGAAGAAAAAATCTCTTCTGTTCCAGAAGAAATAAGTAATGAATTTGAAAAAGCTTTATCATTACAAGTTATTGATAACTACTGGATGGAACAAATAAATGTTATGTCTCATTTAAGAGAAGGAATATATTTAAGACAATATGGTCAAGAAGATCCTTTGAGAGCTTATACCACGGAAGGATATGAATTATTTGATGCTATGTTAGAAAAAATAGATCATGATATTACAATATTCTTACTTAAAGCAGAAATAAGACAAAACGTTGAACGAAAACAAGTTAACAAAGAAGCTAAAACAAATGATAAAGAAACAGTAAAACAACCAAAAAGAGTCAAAAAAATAGGTCGTAATGATCCATGTCCATGTGGTTCGGGTAAGAAGTACAAACAATGCTGTGGTAAATAGCCCGCAAACCCACATAAATAAAGGGATTGTTAAAAATAAAACAAATGATAAATTTGTCCACAGATGACAATTTGTCCACGATTTGTCCACATAGCATAAATAATGTGGACAAAATCGAGGAAACCTCATAAAAATCAATAAAAAATCTACGTGGACAATTATTGTGGACATAGTTATATAAAATGTCAGCATTCGAAATGCTGGCGTTTTCCCATTTCATTAAGTTTTATAATGAAGGAGAGATAACTATGGTAAGCATAAGAAAACGTGGAAAGGTATATGAATACCGATTTGAAATTGCTTTAACTAACATTGGCACAATATCTTATGAAGTATTAGAAGGATTAAATTATCGTGCTGCAAGACTGGCACAGATTCCTGACGAACAATATCGTGAAATGTTTAGAAAATATGCTTCTAGTAAAACAAAAAGACCACAAGAAGCCGAAATGCTATTAGATAGAATTGATGAAACAAAGACAAGATTTAAGACGAGCTCAATTCCAACAAAGAACTCAACAAATGGGTTTGGGTCAAAAGCAAGTTCCAAATCTTAATGATATATTTCGACAACAAAAAAGACAACAACAAATTAAGCAACAACAAATGGAAGAAGAAGAAATGGAACATGGTATGTCAATGTAATTAAGGAGGAAAAAATGAAAGAGTTTAAATTAAAGGAAAATGAAATTAAAGAACTTACAACAGTTAAAGGTGGTTGTATAGCATCAGATAGAATTACTGTTGATGGACAAAAAGTCGGTTATATGTATAGAGAAAACCCTACTAACGATGCAGATAGTGGGTGGAGTTTTTTCTCTGGCGATGAAAATGATGAATATACAAATAATCCTGATAATTTTAGTATACTTCAATTAAATACAATCTGTAATTATGATGCAGATATTATTCCATATCTCGAAAAAGCAGTTGGATCTAAATTAGCAAGAGATGTTAATGGAACTTTCATAGAAGAATAATTTCATTTAAGTTCAAATTTTTTAACATAGTTGCTGATAATAGGTTTTCTGTGATTTAAATAATTTAAAACATTAGTTTTGATGTTAATAATTCTAGATAAATTATCTAGGATTTTTTCTTGCTCTTTATCAGTAATATTTTTATAATTTGAATATTTTTTATAAATATTTGGACTAACTCCCATATTCTTTTTAAACACTTCCGAAAAGTATTCTAATGAATTAAAGCCATTTTTAAAAGCAATACTTAATATATAATTATCATCTTTAAAATACTTCAAACTATTATATATTCTCATTGTATTGATATATTCATGTATAGATATATTTAGTTCTTTCTTAAATCTTCTCATTATGTATGATTTATCAAAGTAAAATAACAAGCTTAACTCATCAATAGTTATTTCTTTATTTATGTTATTATTTAAATACTCAATTATGTTACAAACTAAATCGTTGGAAAACATAGTATCACCCACTCTTTTAGTAGTATACCACACTTTTACATAAAAGTCATTTTTGTTTAAGTTTGTCAAAAATGTAAATGCTATAATGCTATTGAAAGGGAGTGATATGCATGGCATATTCAAGATGGGCAACAGTTGAAGAATTAAAATCTAAACTAACCCCAGTCAGTTATGATTCTGAAATTAAAAAATCAGGAATACCAATGATGTATGATGAAAATAATCTTTATATTAAAGATGATGAAGCTCATACTTTGGTTATTGGTTCAACAGGAAGTGGTAAGACTCAATCAACAATGTTACCACAATTAAGACTTGCAGTTAAAGCACAAGAGTCATTTATAGTTCATGATGTAAAAGGAGAAATTTATGATATTTTATCAGGAGAACTAAAAAAACAAAATTACAATACTATTGTAATCAATTTAGATAATCCTACTCTTGGTAATAATTATAATCCATTAAGTTTACCTTATGAATTATATAAGAATGGTCAAAAGGACAAAACAATAGAATTATTAGAGAATGTTGGTTACTATTTCTGTTGTAATGAAACATTTAATGCTAGTATTGATCCATTTTGGAACAATTCTGCGACATCATTATTCATAGGACTTGCACTATATCTATTTGACAATGCAAAGGAAGAAGAAGTAAATATTAGTAGTTTATTAAATCTAGTATCAGAATTTGATAAATTATCAGAAGAAGTTAAAAAATATGATAAGACTTCTCCAACATACATTAATCTTTCTAATATTATATTAGCACCAAATGAAACAAAAGGTAGTATTCTATCAGTATTTATACAAAATATGAGATTATTTGTATCAAGAGAAACATTATTAAAAATGTTATCTTCATCTAACTTTGATATGACAAATATTCAAAAAGATAAAACTGCATTATTTATTATAAGTAATAATAAGTCAACTTCTAGAAGATTAATTCCTTTAATAATTGAAGAATGTTATTATGCTGCAACAAATACTAATGATAAAACTCGTAGATTAAATGTCGTAATTGATGATTTCGAAAACTTAATTCCAATTAAGGATTTCAACAATATGCTTACACTTGCAAGAAGTTTTAATATTAAATTTAGTATATTTATAAGAAGTATATTAGAGTTAAGAAATACTTATGGTGCAGAGGGAACTGAAATATTAAAAATGGTGTTTGGAAATATTGTTTATTTATTAGCGAATGATACTGAAACATTAGAAGATATTTCAAAACTATGTGGAAATCAACAAACTGAAAAAGGAATTGAACCACTAATTACTGTTGAAGATTTAAAATTATTAAATAATTTTGAAGCAGTTATTCTAATTCCTAGAATTAACCCTATCAAATCTAAATTATTACCTGATTATCAAATTGATTGGAAATTTAGTGATGAAAAGGTTGCGCTAAAAGAAATTGAAAATAAAGAAGTTAAGACATTTAATATAAAATAATGACAACAATTAAGGGGAAAAATCCCCTTTTTTTAATGTTAATATAAAATTTTAATAAGGAAATATGATCTAATGGTATTAGATAAAGATATGTTAATATCTAGGAGGATTGATAATATGTTTAATATAGATTATATAAAGGCAATTATTTCAAAATTTTTAAGAACATCAAATAAGAATGTGAAGATTATATGAGAAAAAAGAACTCTACTAAACATGAATATCTATTATGTTCTGGAAATCGTGATGGCTATGATGATTGTATAAATAAGTCTTCAATTAGATATGATGAACTTGCAAATCTAGTATTAGATGCAATTAATAAGAAGATTCAAAAGTTTTATGATGAAAATGAATTAGAAAATTTAGATTCAAAAAAGAAAGAAAATAGATTTAATAAAAAAATTATATCTTTAGAAAAACAACGAGATGATATTAATAATAAAATTTCTAAAACAAGAAATTATTTAAGAAATTTTTACGAAGATAAAGTTAATGGTGTTGTTACCCCAGAACAATTTAAAGATTTAATCACTAATTATAATAATGATGAAGATACCTATAAAGATCAAATTAAATCTATTAATTAAGAAAATAGCTTATTATAAAATGAAAGAAGAATCTTCAAAAAATAATAAAGAGATATTTAATAAATATCAAAAATTAGAAGAATTAAATAGAGTTATTGTCGATGAATTTATAGATAAAATCTATATTGGAAAGTTAAATGAAGAAACAAATAGTAGAGATATTCAAATCAAATGGAATTTTGAATAATTCTCTACTATTACATAACCAAATATATAAACGAGAGAATGTGATAATTAATGAATAATAAATTACAAACAGTTACTAATCTATTTGAAGAAAAAGAAATTAGAAGTTTTTGGGATAGTGAAAAAGAAGAATATTACTTTAGTGTAATTGATGTTATTGGTGCATTAACTTGGGATGACATTGACCTTGAAAAGGGAATAATAAATATAGAGCATAATGTATATGATAAACCTAA
>CAKPIT010000001.1 GCA_934162445.1 uncultured Bacilli bacterium | reverse complement strand
TTTAGTTAGTAGTTATTACTACCTATAAATTGTTGCTTTTAATGGTTGTTTTACCAGAACCATAAGGGCTCCAATTAATTATTGGTTCTAAATTTTTAGAACTTTATATAAAAGGTATCAATTCCAATAGAGATTGATACCTTTTGTTTGATGAAATTTAATGACTTGTTGATTCTAAAATGCTTTTTATATATGTATATCCCTTATTCATTTTTTGTTCAATTGGTATGTTTTCGGTGTAAATATTTTTTAAAACATTCATAACAGAATTATTTTTATCTTTTAATTTATAGAAATTATCATAACTTCTTTCAGTAAAAACATTACCAAATATTTCAGAAAAAGGTTTATTGTTTAAAATTGGATCAGTAACCATTTCGCTATATTGCCATATTAAATATGGAGAATCATATTCTTTTCTTGGAGTTTCAGGATGAAGTTGTTTCCATTTTTCAAACCACATGAAATGTAATGTTTCATGTGCTGCTGTTTCAATTAATTTCCAATCTTCGACAATACCAATGGAAAATGAAAATTGATCTAAATATCTAGGGAAAACTGGTATTAGGCCTACAGTTGCTTCAATAATAGTAATATTGGGCCATTCAATATTAAAATATGTTGATAACATGGAAAAATATTTATCATTGTATTCTTTCCAGAGACTATTATATCTTTTTGTATTGTTTTTTATTTCTTTATAACATTGTTTATATTTATTTGTAACTATTTTTTCTATTTTTTTATATTCTTCTTTTTTTGAAAGGTTATTATCTAAATTGGCTAATTCTGGAAAGTATTTGATAGTATAATCGTGAACACTTAATGTTTTGTTCTTTTCGTAATAGGCCCATTTGATTATATCTATATTTTCTTGCAGGGTCATTTCTCTAAATTTAATTTTAGGTATCATGTTATACATCTTCTTTCATAAATAATTATAGCATATTCTATCTGGTGATATTCGTTGCTTTTCTTAGATTAATATATGATTTTAGTAAATTAGAATGTCTTGGAAAGAGTGATTGTTAAATTAAAAATAGCATTAAAAGAACTATAAATGGTAACATTATTAATGTGATTTCTAATATTTTTTTAATTGGTTATTTTCTTTCTATATTCCATTTTGGTGGGTAAATATATGTTATTTTATCTTTTTTAGGTGTATAGTGTTTTTTAATTTTTGTACGATTTGATTTTAATTCTGGAAAGTATTTTCTACAGTATTTATCTAATTCGCAAAAAATATTTTGACAATCTATTAATTGAAGTGGTCTATTGCCAATTCTTTTAAAGTTTAAGTTTAATCTTTTGAATTCTTCCTCTTGATGTTCATACATGTATTTAATAATATCTTCATTACTCATGTTACCTTTGCTAATAAAACACTTTTTAATTCCTCTTAATGATCCGGGGCCGGCAATTGTAAATTCATTTTCTTTCCAGTTGACAACAGTGCTATAATTTATATCTGTCACTAATTGATAAGCCATAAAATTACCGATTAGGGGATAAGTAGTAAGGATATCAAATGCTTCTTTCATGGTTTTACAGTTTGTTATTTTTTCTCCTATGTTATCTATTTTAAACATTTGCCATAAAAGTTGCAGGTGATTATCATGTTTTCTTTGGTAACCATATGCTTTAGTAGCACAACTGATATAGGCATCATTATATATAGAATTTCCTTTTTCTAAGGATTCTTCCAACACTTTAGAATATTTTTCTTTGTTGAAATTATTTAAAGTGATATCACCAAAGTTTTTTAGAAGTAATTCCCAAGTTGTTTCTTTGTTGAATATTTTGAAAATGATTATTCTAAATATCATATCGCTATCATTATATTTTTTTCCGTTATAAATAACATTTTTTAATAAATATTGACTAACTCTATCATTAACTCTATAACTATTACAAAATTTATATTCTTGTAAGATTTTATCATCAGTCCATGGAGCTTGCTCGTTATTTAATTTCTTCCAAAAAATATTTTGTCTTTCACAAGCAAAATACCAATATAAATCATATACTTGTTGTCGCTTTTTCATAAAAATACCTCCAATATTTAATTTTTTAAAACATTTTAACAGATTATTTTAAAAATATAAAGTTTTTATAAAACAGTTGGTTTCTTTTTTTTGATAACCATTTTTTAGATATAATTGGTTAGCAAAGATACGACTTGGTTTTGAGGTTAATTCTATATAAGAAATATTATTCTCTTTAGCGATATTATCAACGTAATTTAATAGTGTAGTGGCAATATGTTGATGCTGATATTCTTTGGCAGTACAAACATAATTTATAATTAGATAATCACAATTTTTGAAACAGTTGGTTAATTTGTCTATTCTAATATGACCTACGATAGTGTCATTTAAAACAGCTACTATGCTATAGCTTGTATCACTGTTAGTTATTGTTATATTTTTATTAATTTCAAAATTTTCAGTTATTAAGTTTAATAAATTTTGATAATCACTATCAAGATATTTTCTAATAATTATATTTTCCATATTATCACCTAAAATAAGTATATATTTATTTTTATAAAAATGCAAAAAAGTATTTACAAATAGTGTATAATATATGTAGGAGATGATGATATGTTTAAGGTTAGGGATAAATGGTTAAAAGAATTACTATCTTACTTACTAATAATGATAGGAGCGATGCTGGCGGCTTATTCATTAGATACTTTTTTAATTCCTAATACAATATTGGATGGAGGAGTTACAGGTATTTCAATGATTATTTCCAAAATATTTAATATTTCACTTAGTATATTAGTACTTGTTATCAATATTCCTTTTGTTTACATTGGCTATCGGCATTTGGGTAAAAATTTTTTATTTAGAACTTTGTTTGCCATGGTAGTATTTTCATTTTATCTTAATTTATTTAGTGGGTTAAATGAAGTTACGGATGAAATTTTACTTGCTACTGTTTTTGGTGGCGTTTTATTAGGAATTGGAGTTGGAATTATTATTCGCTTTGGTGGATGTGTGGATGGAAGTGAATCAGTGGCTCTTGTTATAAGTAAAAAAACCTCACTATCAGTAGGGCAAGTAGTAATGATTTTTAACTTTATAATATATAGTGTGGCTGCTATTAACTTTGGAATTGATAGGGCTTTATATTCATTACTTACTTATTTTATTACGTTTAAAGTGATTGATTTTGTATCTGAAGGATTAGAACAGGCGAAGGCGGCACTTATTGTAACTGAAAAAGGAACGGATATGGCTTCAGAAATATATAAAAGGTTAGGAAGAACAGTTACAAGAATAAATGGTAAAGGACTTTTATCGGGGGAAAAGGAAATTATGTATTGTGTTCTTACGAGAATTGAAGTTTTTGAACTTAAAAGAATTGCTGAAGATATGGATGAGAGTGCTTTTATATCTATTTTAGAGGTTTCAGATATTATTGGAGAACATATTAAGAGTAATAAGAAGTCACTTAGGAAAAAATTAAATAAATAACAAACAAAAAAAGTCTTGATATCAAGACTTTTTGTAATCTAAATGGTCGGGAAGACAGGATTTGAACCTGCAACCCCTTGGTCCCAAACCAAGTGCTCTACCAAGTTGAGCCACTTCCCGAGATGGTGCGCTCGAAGGGATTCGAACCCCTGACCTTTTGGTTCGTAGCCAAACGCTCTATCCAGCTGAGCTACGAGCGCAACTACTAACAAGATGAATATATATTATCATTTTTTTAAAATAACGTCAAGGATTTTAAAAAAAAAAATTAAAATATTAATAAATGTGCTATTATATATATAAGGAGGATGATACGATGAAGATATTAGTTACAGGAGGATGTGGATTTATTGGAAGTCATACTTGTGTAGAATTACTTGATGCTTCATATGAAGTAGTTATTGTAGATAATTTTGTAAATTCTGATAAATCAATTATTGATAAAATTAAGAAAATAACTAATAAAGATTTAACATTTTATGAAGGGGATGTTTGTGATAAGCAGTTACTTTTAAAAATATTTAAGGAAAATAAAATAGATGCAGTAATTCATTTCGCAGCTTATAAAGCAGTAGGAGAATCAGTTAAAGAACCACTTAAGTATTATCGTAATAATTTAGATTCAACTTTAACACTTTTGGAAGTTATGAAGGAATATAATTGTCATAATTTTGTATTCTCATCAAGTGCTACTGTTTATGGTAGTCCTAAAGAATTACCTATTAAGGAAGATTTTCCACTTAGTACTACTAATCCATATGGAACTACAAAATTAATGATTGAACAAATTCTTAAAGATGTTTGTTATGCTGACTCTGAATTATCAGTGATAGTACTTCGCTATTTTAATCCAATTGGAGCTCATAAATCAGGATTGTTAGGAGAAAAACCAAATGGTATTCCTAATAATTTAATGCCTTATATTGTAAGGGTTGCTGTTTCTTCCTTAAAAGAGTTAAGTGTCTTTGGAGATGATTATGATACTCCAGATGGTACAGGAGTTAGAGATTATATTCATGTAGTAGATCTTGCTAAGGGACATATTAAGGCTATTGAAAAAGCAATGGATAGTAAAGGGATTTCTTATTATAATTTAGGAACTGGTCATGGCTATAGTGTTCTTGATTTAGTTAAGACTTTTGAAAAAGTAAATAATGTTAAAGTTCCATACAAGATAGTAGAACGAAGAGAAGGGGATATTGCTAGTTGTTATGCTGATCCTTCTAAAGCATTTGAAGAACTTGGCTTTAAAGCTCAATATGATTTGAGTGATATGTGTCGTGATTCTTATAATTTTATTTTAAAAAATAAAGAAGAAGAAAAAAGAGTTTAATATATTAAGCTCTTTTTAAAGATATTCTTTTAATTTAGTAATACAATCATCTTGGAATTTTTTAAAATCAGTGGCTAGTTCATTGATTTTTTCATCTATTTCTTTGTCTTTATATTTTTTTAATTTTTTTTCTAAATCAATAGAGCCCATAGAAATTCCTTTGATTAACATATCGGCCATTTTGGAATCACTGTTATCATTTTTTACCTCTTTATCAATTCCCATGTTAGCCATCATTTTGGTAATAAAGGAATTTTTTTCTTTTTTGCTTCCTTCTTTAGTAAGTATTTTTTTAGCTTCTTTATAGTAACGTTCATAACCTTTTAAGATATCTTCAATAGCATCTTTGATTTTATTATCTTTTTTTTCTAAAGTGTTAGATAACTTAGTTAGAGTAGAGATAGACATTTCACTATCTTTAAAGATATGATTTACTATTTCTAAATTTTCGTTCATATAATCAATCCTTTCAGATATAGTTTGTCTAAATATTTAAAAAATATGCTTAAGATGTGATATATTATTATGGGTGATTAATTTATGAAGTATGATATGGTTAATTTGTTTAATAGATTAGAAAAATCGAAGTTTAGAAGTAGTTTCCATTTAAAAGAGAAGGATATTTTGTATATTGATAAGGTGGGATTTAAAAAAATAGAAGAACATGCTTATGATTTTATTACAAAACGGCTTGGGCCTAAAGCTATTAGTAATGATGGTAAACAAACACCAATGAAGGGTCATCCGGTTTTTATTGCTGAACATGCGACTGCAACGTGTTGTCGGGGTTGTCTTTTTAAGTGGCATGGAATTTTAAAAGAGAAAGAACTTAGCAAAGAAGAAGTAGATTATATTGTTAATGTAATAATGTACTATATTAAAAATGAATATAATAATTATAAAAAAAGACACCATTAAGTGCCTTTGTTTTTTATTTGGTGGACTGTTAGGGATTCGAACCCTAGACCCACTGATTAAGAGTCAGTTGCTCTACCAACTGAGCTAACAATCCGTTGATTACTAGTTTATTATAACATATATTTATAATAAATCTAGTAAAAATTTAATTTTTTTTAAAATGGAACTTTCTCTTTAGTAAAACCTTTAGCGACAAAATGTTGACCAATTAGAAAAATGATACCTAAAATAAGACTTATAATACCAATTTGAGCGAAGTTGTTGGTAAGGGGAGAGATAATTAAGTTAACACTGCCAAAGGAAATAGTAGCTTTTTTAATTAGAGCTGTAATTAAAAATTTAAAAATGGTAACGGCAATTCCACAGGTTAGTGAAATGGTACCAATATATTCTAAGAAATTTTTAGTTTTAAAACTTGTAATAAATAAAATGATTAAAAGTGCCATAATAGTTGTAATTAAAAATAATTTTGTTGATTTATCTTTACAAAAATTAATAGCTTTAATAACTAAATCTTCTTCACTACTAAGTTCAGCGTCAGAATTTTTTTCTTTTTGTAGCTTATTTGTTAAAGTTTCATTAGTATAATCACTAATTTTATTAACATCATCATTAGATAGTTTCAAATTATAGTTTTTATTTATTTCTTGGATAAAGGTTTTAGTTTGATCTTTTAAATTTATTTTATTATTAGTTAAATAGTTATTAATTACTTGTTGTAATACTTCGTTACTATAATTTTTAGCATTTTTACTATTTAAGATTTCATCAACTTTTTTCTCGTCTAGGCCATAAGTTGCTAATTCACTATAAATATTTTTTCCTTCTTCTGTTTTCTTAAAATCATTAACTATTTCTTTTGAATCTGTTTCATTAATTATTTGTTGTGTACTATTTTTGTTAGTTAGGTTACCAAGTGAGAAAATACAAATGGAAATCATGATGATGATAAATAATATGATGGTTAAAAACCAGTTTATAAAGCTTCGCATATAAACACCTCTTTCTTTTTTTGATATTATTATAACATGATATTAGAAAATGTGATATGATAAAAATGAAAGGTGGTTACAATGGCTATTAAAAGATACAATCCGGATTTAGATAAGGGGTTATCTTCGTTACTTGTTAATGAAAGAAAAGAAGTTGGCCTTGTTAATTTTGATACAAATGTTAAAACAAAAAGTATTAAAACAATAATATTTGAAAATACATTTACATTATTTAATATTATTAATATGATTTTAGCTGTTGCTATTATTATAGTTGGTTCATATAAAAATTTAACTTTTATTGTAATTATTATTCTAAATACATTAATTAGTACTTTTCAGGAGATACGATCTAAAAAGACAATTGATAAGTTATCGGTCATATCAGAAAGTAAGATTAAGGTTATAAGAGATGGCGAAGTTCATGATATTTTTCTTGATGAAATTGTACTGGATGATATTATTAAACTTAATAGTGGCAATCAAATTGTAACTGATTGTATTGTTAAAAAGGGGGAAGTATTAGTCAATGAATCGTTTATTACGGGGGAAGAAGAAAATGTTTTAAAACAAGAAGGAGAAATGCTTTTATCAGGTAGTTTTATTGTTAGTGGTAATTGTTTAGCACAAGTTGAACATATAGGATATGATAATTATACAGCTAAGATTAGTCATGATACTAAATATATAAAAGAAGTATCTAGTGAGATTATGCGTAGTTTAAATAAAATTGTTAAAACTATTTCGTGTGTTATTGTTCCGCTTGGTATTTTACTGTTTGCAAGGCAACTTTTTATTCCTGATAATACGTTCGAGAAGGCAGTTGTTAACACAGTAGCAGCATTAATTGGAATGATTCCCGAAGGCCTTGTTCTTCTTACTAGTACAGTGTTTGCGGTTAGTGTTATTCGTCTTTCTAAGAAAAAAGTATTGGTACAAGATTTATACTGTATAGAGTCTCTTGCAAGGGTTAATGTTATTTGTCTTGATAAAACGGGAACAATTACAGAAGGAAAGATGGAAGTTAGTAAGGTAATTGCTAAAATTGATGATAATGAATTTGGGAAATTACTGGGTAGTGTTATTCATGCTACTGATGATTTAAATGCCACATCAATGGCTTTAAAAAATAAATTTAAAAATAAGAGTGAATTAAATGTTAAAAAGATTATTGCTTTTAATTCTAAAAATAAGTATTCGGGGGTAGTTCTTGATGATAATATGGCATTATTAATAGGGGCTCCGGAGTTTCTTTTGGATGATAATTATCAAAAAGAAGTAGATGAGTTAGCGAGTAGTTACCGAGTGGTTGCTTTTGTAAGAGTTGATAATTATAAAATGAAGAATGAGAATACTAAATTACTCGGATATTGTCTTTTACAAGATAAAATAAGAAGTGAAGCTAAAAAAACAATTGATTATTTTAAAAGACAAGGGGTTAAAGTTAAGGTTATTTCCGGAGATAATAAAAATACAGTTTTGAATATTGCTAAAAGGGTTAATATTTGTGATAATCCTAAGGCGATTGATTTATCAACTCTTAAAGGGGATAAAGAATTAATTAAAAAGGCAGCTTTAGAGTATGATGTTTTTGGAAGGGTTAAACCGGAAGAGAAGTATTTATTAATTAAGACGTTAAAAGATAGTGGTAATACAGTTGCTATGACAGGTGATGGGGTTAATGATTGTTTAGCTTTGAAAGAAGCGGATTGTTCAGTTGCTCTTGCTAGTGGTAGTGATGCTACTAAGAGCGTTTCTGAATTAGTATTACTTGATTCTAATTTTGACTCATTACCTAGTGTAGTTTTAGAAGGAAGAAGAAGTATTAATAATTTGCAAAGATCAGCATCACTTTTTCTTGTTAAAACTATTTATGCTGGACTTTTAGCTTTTATTTTCCTTTTCTTAGAAGAATCTTATCCTTTTATTCCAGTACAATTAACATTATCTAGTGTTGTAACAATTGGAATTCCATCTTTTATATTAGCTCTTGAACCTAATGAAGAGTTGGTGGAAGGAAGATTTTTAATTAATGTTTTAAAGAAAGCCATTCCGCCAGCGTTAGTAATTGTTTTTAATATTTTGTTTATTTCTTTAGTAGCTAGTAAGATAGGTCTTAGTTATGTAGAAGTATCTACTTTGTCACTTACATTAACAGCTTATACATCCTTTATTTTACTTTATAAAGTATGTAAGCCATTTAATCAAGTGCGATTATTATTATTTGGTTTGATGTTTTCTATCTTTATTTATGCTATTATGAATTTAAAAGATTTATTTTCAATTACACAGTTTAGCTATTTTATGATTTTCATTAGTTTTATTTTGATGTATTCATCACATATTTTATATAGATTATTTGAAAATCTTTTGGCTAAAGTTATTAATAAATTAAAAAAAACTTATCAATAAGATAAGTGATTTTTTTTATGGCGGAGACAGAGGGATTTGAACCCTCGCAGCAGTTGCCCACTCTACACCCTTAGCAGGGGCGCCTCTTCAGCCTCTTGAGTATGTCTCCAAAACGCATTTTTTTGTCAATGACATTTATAATATTACCTTATGAAATAACAAATGTCAAGTCCTAAGTTAATAAAAGAAAAGTTCCAAATTGTTTGGAACTTAAATTTCTTATTGGTGACCAGTACGGAATTCGAATCCGTGAATGTTACCGTGAAAGGGTAATGTGTTAAGCCACTTCACCAACTGGCCAAAATAAAAAAATGGCGCCTCAACTAGGACTTGAACCTAGGACCCCTTGATTAACAGTCAAGTGCTCTAACCAACTGAGCTATTGAGGCAACTAAATATGGTGGGCCTGACAGGGCTTGAACCTGTGACCTCAGGTTTATCAAACCTGCGCTCTAACCAACTGAGCTACAGGCCCATTTACATAATACATTTATGATTTTACACTATTTAGAAAAGATATGCAAGTGTTTTTTTTAATTTTTTTCTCACATTTCGTTTCTAGCACTAATAGAATAACAAATAAGTTTTATTAAATCAAGTGTTTTTTTAAATAAATTTATTCTTTTTATATTGTGTGTATAAAAATATTAAAAAATACCCATTATTTTTATGGGTGATAAAATGGCTTATAATAAAGTATTAATTAGTGGGATTTTAACGTCTGATTTGAAAGTTCTTAATAATGAGGAAATGAAGGAACTTTTTTTGAAGATGCAACAGGGTGATAAGTTTGCACGTAATGATTTAGTTAGTGGTAATTTAAAACTTGTTCTTAGTATTTTAAGAAAAGTAAATAGAAAGAATGAAAATTTAGATGATTTGTTTCAAGTAGGATGTGTAGGATTGGTGAAGGCAATTGATAATTTTGATTTATCACATGAAGTTAAGTTTTCAACTTATGCGGTGCCAATGATTTTAGGAGAGATAAAGCGCTATTTACGTGATAATAATAGTATTAGAGTGAGTAGATCAACGAAGGATTTGGCTTATAGAGCGTTAAAGCTTAAAGAAGATTATTTCTTGGAATATGGGAAGGAACTTGATTCTGATCTTTTAGCTTTAAAGCTTGGTGTTAGTAGTTTTGATGTTTTCTTTGCTCTTGAATCATTAAAGGACCCTGTTTCAATGTTTGAACCGATATATAATGATGGTGGGGATACTATTTATTTGTGTGATCAGATTGAAGATAAAATGAAAACGGGGTCGCTTATGGAAGAGAAAATAGCTACTAATGACGCAGTTAGTAGTCTTAATGAAAGAGAAAAATATATTTTAAACGAACGATATATGATTGGAAAAACGCAAATGGAAATAGCGGATGAACTTGCGATTAGTCAAGCTCAAGTATCACGTCTTGAAAAAAATGCCATCAAACAGTTAAAGAAAACTTTAAAATGAGTATAAGAAGTTTTCTTTTTTCATAAGTAGTAGTATGTGGTGATAATATGATGCTTTCTGATTTACAAAATAAAGAGATAGTTAATTTAAATGATGGAAAAAATATTGGGGTTATTATTGATGTTAGAGTAGATTTGGAAACAGGGAGAATTATTAGTTTATTGATTGAACCTAAAAGTAAATTTCTTAATTTTTCTCGGGGTGAAGATATGGAAATTAATTGGAGAAATATTGAACGTATTGGTGAAGATGTAATTTTGGTGAGACTTAATTGAAAAGGATAATCTTATATATTTTTCTTTCGATGATTACAGCATTAACCTTAATATTTTTAATTGGAAAAAAGTTTGAAGATGTAATTATTAATTATGCGAAGATTGAAACAGAAAGAATTGCTAGTATTATCTTAAATGATGTTATTAAAATGAGTGATAAGAAAATTGATAATGATTTTTATAAAGTTATTAGAGATAGTAAGGGAAATATTCAGGTAATTGATTTTGATAATGTAAAAACTAATAAATTATTAACTTATATTAATAAGGAAGCAACTAAAAAATTAAATGATTTAGAAAAGGGTAAAAGTAGAGAGCTGGAATTATCTGATGCTTTAAAGGGGGTGAAATTCACTTATATAAATAATGGTATTGTTTGTGATATTCCTCTTGGAGTTTTATATAATAATTCATTATTAGTTAATTTAACACCGTCTGTTCCTATTAAGTTTTCATTTATTGGAACGGTTAGTAGTAAGATTGTAACTGATGTTAAAGAATATGGGGTTAATAGTGCTTTGATTTCAATTTCTCTTTTGGTTACTATTAAAGAACAAGTAACAATGCCACATACGGTTAAGAGTGTTTCTTTGGATAATAAAGTGGCTTTAGTAACTCAAGTTGTACAAGGGGAAGTTCCTTATTATTATAATCCAAGCTATTAAATTTTAATGTTTTGTGATACAATTTAAGTGGTGATATAATGATAAAATTATTGGATGTAGAATATAAAATAGAAAATGGTAAGGAAAATATTAATGAAGAGGAATTAAAAAGCTTTTTTACGGATTATTTTAAGGACTTTGATTATGTATTAGGTGATTATGCTTATGATAAATTACGTTTAAAAGGGTTTTATGATAGTGATTCTTCTTCTGTAAAAGAGTATAACAATATTAAAAAAGTTGATAATTATATTAAAAATTATTGTGCTTATGGAGCGAAAACTTTTTTGTTAAAGAAAGTCAATAAATAGAAAAAATACGAAATATGAAAAAAAGTGTTTATATTTCGTGTTTTTTATGTTAAAATATTTTATAGGATAGTAAAGGGAGGAAAGAGAATGAACGAAAAACAAAAAACTACTATGTCAATAATTAATGAAGATGGCTCAATAGATGAAGTTGAAGTTGTTATTGCTTTTGAATTTAAAGATACAAAAAAGGAATATGTTGTTTATACAAGAAATGAGAAAGATGACAATGGAAATGTAACTGTTTATGTATCTCGCGTTGATAGAAGTGGAGAAACGCCTAGACTTTATGGTATTGATGAAGAAGAAGAATGGAATAGAGTAAAGGATGTTTTAAGAAAATTATCAAAGAAAGATTAGATTTGACGATTGATAAGGAGGAAACGTTATGGCAGGAAATAAAGATTATAAAATTGTAGAAACTGCTCCTAAAGTTTATAGTGAAGGTGCTAATAAGTTAAAGTTACAAATGGCTACAAGGCTTGCTATTATGAATATTCAAAGTGAGTTTATGGCACAACAAATAGAAAAAGATAAGGAAACTATTACTGATATGAGTAATGCTATTCAAAGTGATATGCCAGAAGATGAAAAGAAAAAAATAGAAGCTAAAATTAGCAGTCTTCAAGATGAAGTAGAATTTAAGGAACTTACGAGTCAAGAATTTGGATTGAATATTCAAAAGGTTCGTAATTTAGGAGTTAAGTTATTAAAATTACCAATAGAGAATTTAAATGAATTAGGTAAAGCTTTTGAACTTGGTGTTTCTGTTTCAAATGCAGATCGAATCTTTAATAGAAGTCAAGAAATAATTAATGATACTTCAGATCAAAATAAATCTTTATTCTCTAATATTGATAGTGAAGCAATTAGACAAGACGTAAAAGATGCTTTAGCTATGAATGATAAGAAGGAAGATGTAGTTGATCATAAGGTTAGTGATAGTGTTATTGATATTGTCGATAATGCTAAAGAGGCTGATAAGTCTAGTGCTCTTGACAAAGCCCTTGATATTATTGAAAGTGGTGCTCATGAAGTAAGAGAAGAAAAAGATAAGACTTGGGATGTTGATGATCCTGAATTTGTTGATTTTGTAGATGATAAAGAAAGTGCTTTAGAAGATAATATTGATTTTGTAGATGATTCTGAATTTGAAGAAATAATGAAAGCAACTGAAGCTTGTCGAAAAGAAAAAGAAGAAGCTGATAAGAAACTTGCTAAACTTGCTAAAGAAGCTAAGGAAGTTGAAAATCAACGCCTTGAAAAAGAGCATGAAGCTGATGAGATGAAACATAAAGCTTTACTTGCTAGAAATAATTATGTAGCAAATGCTAAGAAGAATTTGGAAGAGATGAGAGAAGGTTTAAAACAAGCTAATGAACAAGCAGTTATTCTTAGTACTAATATAAATAATGATAAAAAACAAATAGCATCTTCTGAACAATCTATTGAATCATCAAAAGTAACAATTGAAAGAATTGCTAGTTTAAGCAGATAGAACATGTTAATAGCATGTTCTTTTTTTTTATACATATATTTTAGTGAGGAAATATGAAGAATGCACTTTTTTATTATTATAAATTTAATGTAGATAGATTAATTAAAAAAAATAATTATTATTTTTTTGAAAATGATAATTACTTTTATTATTTGTATCCAGTTATAAGACCTAAAGAATATATTTTTAGTTTAAAGTATTTAAATCAATATCTTATTAATACTAAATATATGGAAATTGTGTTTAATATCTTTAATGATATTGTTAGTCTTATTAATAATCATCAATATATATTATTAAGGCAAAGAAAAGAAATAAAGTTTTCGATAGATGATTTTTTTAATCCTTACTATATAAATATAAATAATAGTAATTTAAAGACTTTTGATCATAGTGATTGGTATAAACTTTTTTCTAGTAAAATAGATTATTTTGAATATCAAAAAAGTTTTATTAAAGTTAAGTATCCACTTCTTTATAAAACTATGGATTATTATATTGGTTTAAGTGAAAATGCTATTAGTTATTTTTATGCTTGTAATAAATATTTAGGTAAGAATAATATAGATAATTTGGTGCTTTCTAGAAGAAGAATTGATCTTTTGAATGATAGTATTTATAATCCTTTAAATACTGTTATTGATAATAGGGCAAGAGATATTGGGGAATATTTAAAGTATTTGTTTTTAGGTAATGATTATGATGATGTAAAAATAGAAAATTTTCTTTTAAGTTTTAATTTTAGTTCTTATCAATATTCATTAATAATGGATAGACTTTTATTTCCTAGTTTTTATTTTGATTTGTATGAAGAAATTATAAATGAAAGTAGGGGGGAAGAGGAGATTATTCCAATATTAAAAAGAAGTGGTGAGTATGAAAGTTTCTTGAAGATGATTTATGATATTTTAAATAAAAATCAGTCTATTATGAGGATAGACTGGTTAGATGGCTTTAATTAATATTTCGTACTTCTTTTACTTCAGGTATTTCGTTGATAATCATTTCTTCAATACCATCTTTTAGGGTAATATCTAAGAAAGCACAGTTTTCACAGGCTCCTCCTAGTTTTACGTAGACAATACCATCTTCATATTTAATGAATTCTAAGGTACCACCATCACTTATTAGAAATGGCTTTAGTTCATCAATTATTTCATTAATTCTTTTTATAATTTTGTTATTTTTATTGTCCATAAGATCACCTGTTAATAATTATAACTGCTAGTTTAGAAAATGTAAAGGTTGTAAAATGCGTCTTTTTTTGCTATAATAATCTTTCGAAGGAACGTGACTATGAAAAATTATGAGAAAGGAATGATAGTTACTTGTTATGTGACGGGTATAACTAATTATGGTATATTTGTAAAACTTGATAATGTTAACGAAGGACTTATTCATATTTCTTCGGTTAGTAACTATTATGTTAAAGAGTTAGAAAAATTTGTATCTAATGGGGAGCTTATTAGAGCGAAGGTTGTATCTAAAAATGAGGATGGAAAATATGCGTTAAGTATTAAAAATCTTGATTACCGAATTACTAAGGGACATCATAGTAAAATTCAGGAAACGGCGATGGGATTTGATAATTTGGCGAAACATTTGGATTATTGGATTTATAAAGAACTTAAAAATATTAAAAAAAATGATAAATTGTGAAAAACGTATTGACAATACGTAAATTAACTGGTATATTTAATTTCGTCAGACGGATTTGTTTGGGCGATTAGCTCAGTTGGTTAGAGCACTTGCCTTACAAGCAAGGGGTCATAGGTTCGAGTCCTATATCGCCCACCATTAGTTGCCGAAATAGCTCAATTGGTAGAGCAACTGATTTGTAATCAGTAGGTTCCGGGTTCGATTCCTGGTTTCGGCACCATTTTATTTTATGTCGGAGAGATAGCGAAGTGGCTAAACGCGACAGACTGTAAATCTGTTCCTTCGGGTTCGATGGTTCGAATCCATCTCTCTCCACCACTTTAGTTTTGCCTCGTAGCCAAGTGGTAAGGCATCAGACTTTGACTCTGACATGCGTTAGTTCGAATCTAACCGAGGCAGCCATTTTTATATTTTTGATCCGCTAGCTCAGTCGGTAGAGCATTTGACTTTTAATCAAAGGGTCATGAGTTCGAATCTCATGCGGGTCACCATTATGTGCCTGAGTGGCGGAATTGGTAGACGCACAGGACTTAAAATCCTGCGAAGGTCATACTTCGTGCCGGTTCAAGTCCGGCCTTAGGCACCACTTTTTTGGAGGAATACCCAAGTCTGGTTGAAGGGACCGGTCTTGAAAACCGGGAGGTCGTGCAAACGGCGCAGGGGTTCGAATCCCTTTTCCTCCGCCAATGAATATCGCGGGATGGAGCAGCTCGGTAGCTCGTTGGGCTCATAACCCAAAGGTCGAAGGTTCGAATCCTTCTCCCGCAACCAAAATGGTCTCATGGTGCAGCTGGTTAACACGTCTGCCTGTCACGCAGAAGATCGCGGGTTCGAGTCCCGTTGAGACCGCCATATATGGCTTCATAGCTCAGTCGGTAGAGCAAGGGACTGAAAATCCCTGTGTCGCTGGTTCGATTCCCGCTGGAGCCACCATGAAGAAATGATACGAACTCTTATGAGTTTTCGGTTAAAATAAGAACTGTTTAGTTCTTTTTTTGTTTTAGTCGGTTTTTGTTTATTTATATTTAGATTAATCTATTTATTCTTATCATAGTATTACGTAGGAGGATACTATGATGAAAATAAACAGTAATGGTTTGAGTAATGAAGATGTTATTAAATCAAGAGAAAAATATGGTAATAATGCTTTAGTTAAAGTAAAAAAAGATAGTTTTATTAAAGCTTTAATTAGAAGTTTAGGAGATCCTATTATTAAAATTTTGTTAATTGCTTTAGGAATTAAAACTGTTTTTTTAATTAAAGATTTTGATTGGTATGAGACGGTTGGAATTGTGATTGCTATTTTTTTGGCTTCTTTTATATCTACTATTTCAGAATATGGGAGTGAGAAGGCTTTTTTAAAGTTACAAAAAGAGGCTTCATTAATTAAAGTTAAAGTACGGCGAAGTGGGAAGGTTAGTCTAGTTAATATCGATGATATTGTAGTTAATGATATAGTTTTATTAGAATCAGGGGATAAGATTGCTGCAGATGGGGTTTTAATTAAAGGTAATTTAACCCTTGATCAATCGTCAATTACAGGGGAAAGTAGAGAAATATATAAAGTTCCTTTTAATCATGGTATTAATCCTTGTGATAGTAATATGTTGTTACGGGGGAGTGTTATTTATCATGGAACGGGCGAGATGATTGTTACTAAAGTTGGGATTAATACTTTTTATGGAAAAATATCTTTAGAATTACAGGAAAAACAACCGACTAGTCCTTTGAAACAACGGTTAACGGATCTTGCTAAGGCAATTAGTAAGTTTGGCTATTGTGGGGCGTTTTTTGTGGCTTTTTCATATCTTTTTTCGGTCCTTATTATTAATAATAATTTTGATGGGGCAAAAATTTTAATGACTTTAAAAGATACTTCTTTATTATTTGCTTATTTTCTTCATGCTCTTACTTTGGCCGTTACAATTATTGTAGTTTCTGTTCCGGAAGGATTACCAATGATGATAACTCTTGTTTTATCTAGTAATATGAAAAGGATGTTAAAAGATAATGTTTTGGTGCGAAAGTTGGTAGGAATTGAGACAGCGGGAAGTTTAAATATTTTATTTACGGATAAAACGGGAACGTTAACGAAGGGGCTTTTGGAGGTTACTGGTATTTGTTTTGGTAATTTGGATTGTTATAAAGATGCTACGTGTTTTAAAAAAAGTTTTTATTATGATGAAGTTAAAAAAGCAATTATTATGAATAGTAATTCTATGTTTGATGATACAAAAAAAGAATTAGTAGGTGGAAATGCTACTGATCAAGCATTAGTAAGATTTGTAGGATATAGTAACTTTAGTTTTAAGAAAATTAAGGAGTTACCATTTGATAGTAAAAATAAATATTCGTATACAAAAGTTATTTATGATAATAGGGAGGTTATTTATTATAAAGGGGCTCCTGAGGTGTTGTTAAAGAAGTGTCAATATTATTTATTACCTAATAATAGGTGTGAAAGATTTTTAAATAAAGAAAAAATCATGAAGGTTATTGAGTCATATGCTAAAAAGGGAATTAGAGTTTTACTTTTGGCTAAAGAAGAAAAAAATAAGTTTATTTTTATTAGTCTTTTGTTTATTAAAGATGAATTAAGAGATAATGTTACATCATCAATTGCTCTTGTTAGGAAAGCAGGAATTAAAGTGGTGATGATTACGGGTGATAACAAAGATACAGCTTTTGCGATTGCTAAGGATTCAGGAATTATTACTAAGGATAGTGATATTGTTTTAACTAGTGATGAGTTAAAAGGATTAACGGATGATTATGTTAAAAAATTACTTCCTAATATTAAAGTACTAGCACGGGCTTTACCTACTGATAAGAGTCGGCTTGTAAAACTTAGTCAGGAAGTAGGTCTTGTAGTTGGTATGACAGGGGATGGAGTTAATGATGCTCCAGCGTTAAAAAAAGCGGATGTAGGAATTGCGATGGGAAGTGGAACAGAGGTTGCTCGTGAGGCTAGTGATATTATTTTACTGGATAATAATTTTACTTCTATTCTTAAAGCCATTTTATATGGAAGAACTACTTTTAAAAGTATTAGAAAATTTATTATTTTTCAATTAACGGTTAATTTTTGTGCTGTTTTCTTATCAATTATTGGTCCTTTCATTGGCGTTAATAATCCGGTTACGGTAATTCAGATGTTATGGGTTAATATGGTGATGGATACATTAGCGGGAATTGCTTTTTCGTATGAGGTGCCAGTGATGGAATATATGGAAGAAGCACCAAAGAGCCGGGATGAAAAGATTCTTAACAGTTATATGCTTCATGAGATAATCTTTATTAGTATTTATTCTACGTTTTTATGTATTTTCTTTTTGAAAAGTCCATTTATTCATTCATTTTTTAGAAATGGCTATCATGATATTTATTTTATGAGTGCTTTCTTTGGTCTTTTTATCTTTATGATGATTTTCAATGCTTTTAATGCTAGAACATCGCGTCTTAATATTTTAGCCCATATTGGTAGTAATAAAGTTTTTCTTTTAGTAATTTTCTTTGTTGTTATAGTTCAGGTTCTTCTTATTTATTATGGGGGTAGTTTATTTAGAACGACATCGCTTAGTTTGAAGGAAGTATTTATTATGCTTAGTTGTGCTTTTTCAGTGATACCTATGGAATTTATTCGTAAGCTTTACCTTAAGAGAAATAATAAAATAGGTTGCGTTTAAAGAGAAGATGTGATATAATATGTCTGCTTTGGAGGTTATAATGGAAAATTTTAAAATTCTTAATTTACATTTTGATAAGAAATTTTTTCTAAATAAAACAGTATTAAAAAAGGCGATGGCTACTTCTTATTTAGTAAAAGAAGAGGATGTTGATTTAGCTTTTTTAAATGGTGATATAGAATTTGCAGAAAAGGTATATAATATTGATCGTTTGATGAAAGATTATGATATTGTGGCTAATAGTAGAAATACCTTAGTCCTTTCTAAACGAAATGTTCATTCTTTTTATTCTTATAATGGTAGTAATTGTTGTGGATTTATTTCTAAAATTGGTTATGAAACAGTGGGATTTATTGATGCTAGACTTTTACATGATATGGATTTTTCGGAAGTAAAATGGTTATATGATCAATATACTAGTCCTCATGAATTTTGTTATGTTGAAAATTTGGCGATTAGTGGTTATATTCCATCTGATAAGTTAGCTGATAAACTATGTCGTGAATTTAATCTTACTAGTGTTGATTTAGGAAATGACAATTCAAAACGATTATTGATTTCACCGGGTCTTAGTGCTACTTTTGATAATCAATGTTCGGAGTTTGTCAATGTGGATAAAGTATGTAGTACGTATCCCGTTGTTTCTACTTTATCAAAAGGTGAGAAAGCAAAAAAATTAGTAAAGTAAGTTAATACTTTTCTTTTTTTTTATTTTATAGTAAAATTTTAGTTGTTTGGAGGTTTTAGAAGGTGTTACAGGTTAATAATGTTAGTTTAAGATTTGGAAAAAGAACGCTGTTTGAAAATGTTAATTTGAAGTTTGTCGATGGCGCTTGTTATGGGTTAATTGGTGCGAATGGAGCTGGTAAGAGTACCTTTTTAAAATTATTAACAGGGGAACTTGAGACAACGCAAGGAGATATTGTTACAGGTAAGAATGAAAGGATATCTGTTTTAAAGCAGGATCATTATCAATATGATGATGTGAGAGTTCGTGATGTTGTTATTATGGGTAATGATAAATTATATAAAGTGATGAAAGAGAAGGAAGAACTTTATTCACATACCGAATTTAGTGAAGAGGATGGTTATCGCTTGGCAGATTTGGAAGCGGAATTTTTAGATATGGATGGATGGAATGCCGAAAGTGATGCGGCTATTCTTTTAAATAATTTAGGAGTTGATGTTAGTTATCATGATAAGAAAATGAAAGATATTCCAGTTAAAATGCGAGTAAAAGTACTTTTAGCATCAGCCTTATTTGGAAATCCAGATATTTTACTTTTAGATGAACCTACTAATAGTTTGGATCTTTCTGCTATTAACTGGCTTGAGGAATTCTTGATTAATTTTCCTAATACGGTAATTGTAGTAAGTCATGATAGACATTTTTTAAATAAAGTATGTACACATATTGTGGATATTGATTTTTTAAAGATGAAAATGTATATTGGTAATTATGATTTTTGGTATCAATCAAGTGAACTTGCTTTAAAACAGATGAAGGATGCTAATAAGAAAAAAGAAGAGAAGATTAAAGAATTACAGGACTTTATTGCAAGATTTTCGGCTAATGCGTCTAAAAGTAAACAGGCAACATCAAGAAAAAAATTACTAGAAAAAATTGAACTTGAAGAAATTGCTCCATCATCTAGAAAATATCCATTTATTGATTTTAAAATAACAAAACAAATAGGTAAAGAAATTTTAAAAGTAGAAAATTTGGTTAAGGAAGTGGATGGTGTAAAAGTTTTAAATAAAATATCATTTACAGTTTTAAAAGGAGATAAAATTGCGGTTATTTCTAATAATGATTTAGCTAAGACAACACTATTTAATATTTTAGCCGGAAAAGAAAAATATGATAAAGGCCAAGTTCTATTTGGAAAGACTATTTCTTCTTCTTATCTTCCTCAAGATAATAGTAGTTATTTTGATTGCGATTTATCTATTTTAGATTGGATTAAGCAGTATAAAGATAGCGATGATGATACGGAGTTAAGAGGCTTTTTAGGAAGAATGTTATTTTCTAAAGAGGATGTTTTTAAGAAGGTAAATGTTTTGTCTGGGGGAGAACGGGCAAGATGTATGCTTAGTAAAATGATGTTAGAAGAACCTAATTTCTTAATTTTAGATGAACCAACCAATCATTTAGATCTTGAAAGTATTACTTCACTAAATAAAGGTCTTGAAAGTTTTGAAGGAGAGTTAATTTTAACATCACGAGATCATGAACTTAATCAAACTGTTTGTAATAGAATAATTGAAATTAAAGATGATGGTACAATTATTGATAGAAGACTGACATTTGATGAATATTATGCTAAATAATTGATTTACGTTAAGTAAAATATTATTTGGGGGTTTCTTGGTTTGTTAACTAAAGTTTATGATATACTGTTTTTAGGAGGATATTATGAAAAAGAATGTTGTAATTGTAATTTTAGGATTAGTAATTATTGGGCTTATTGGGGTTATTTTTTATCAAAATAATAAGAAAGATACTAATGCAAATGTTGTTAAAGATGATAATGGTAGTGAAGAAGAAGTACTTGATGTTAATGGGAGATTAGTTTTAGATCTTTATAATGAAGTAGTGATATCGGGTGATTCTTTTAATAAATATTGGTATTTTGAAAATAGTGATAATTATCTTGTTAAGGATGCTAGTGAAGAAAGTAAGATGGCTTTATTGTATCATGATTTAAAGCAAACTGATTTTAAATCTGGTAGTCATGTTGATAGTAGTGTTCCATTAACGGTTAATGTTAAAAATTTCTATCGTAATAAGGAAGAAGAGGCTTTTTTAGCTAAACAGGATACACAAATTGCGGGGGATTATTATATTTCAAGTCAAATTGATTATGATAAGGTTAATCTTTTATACCAAAAAGTATTTGGTAATGATAAAGTAGTTGATAAATCAATTCCAATACAAATTAGTAATTTTGGAGGCTTTTATATATATAATGATACGGTTAAAGCTTATATTTTGTATTTGGAGGAGACTGGTGGTACTTCAATGACTGAGTATCGAGGTAGTGTTACTAAGGCTATTAAAAATAAAGATAGTATTATTATAACGGAGAAGGTTGAACTTGTGGATACGGCTAATAATTCAGTAACGGAAGTTGGTAATTATAATTATACTTTTAAAAAGGATACTGATTCAATGTATTCATTTGTATCACGAATAAAAGAATAGGTAATCTATTCTTTTATTTTTATCGAACCATTATCACATCTATTACCCCATGCATCTAAGGCTTTGCCGTCTTTTTTAACAACAATTATTTCACAGTGATTGGGACATTTTTGACACATGATGCCTTTGGTTTCAAATTTTTTGTCTTTGATGTTGAAATTAAATGGTTTTTTGATACCGGTTTTTTTAGCTAGAATAGCACTACCGATGGCTCCCATCAAGTGACCGTTTTGATCAGTGATAATTTTTTCATGTAGAATATTTTCAAAGGCTTTTTGAACACCAATATTTTTGGATACACCACCTTGAAAGATGATAGGTCCATTTATTTTTTTACCTTTGGCTACATTATTTAAATAATTACTAGCAACACTATAACATAGGCCAGCAATTATATCATTTTGTTTGTAACCCATTTGAATTTTATGTACTAGATCACTTTCGGCAAAGACAGTACATCTTGCGGCAATTGGGGTAGGGTTTTTGCTAGTTAAAGCAATCTTTCCAAAGTCTTCAACGTTAAGTCCTAGTCTCTTGGCTTGACTTGAGAGAAAACTACCAGTTCCAGCAGCACAAAGGGTGTTCATGGCATAGTCTGTAACAATACCATTATTAAGTAAAATAATTTTAGAGTCTTGACCACCAATTTCAATAATGGTTCTAATATTTTTATATTTGGATAAAGTACCAATAGCATGAGCAGTTATTTCGTTTTTAATACTGGTAGCTCCTAGCATAGTACCAATTAGTTTTCTAGCCGATCCGGTGGTACCAACACCTACTACGTGCGTGTTTTTTGGTAATTTTTTATTTAAAGCCGTTAAAACGTTTTTGACAGCTTTGACAGGATTTCCTTCCGTCCAAAGGTAGCTAGATGCTAAAATATTATTATTTTGATCAAGGACAACACCTTTAGTAGAGATTGATCCAATATCAATTCCTAGATATGCTTCCATTTTTCTCCTCCTTTTTAATTTTTAATAAGTCATAGAAAGCTTCGATTCTGGTATTTAAACCTTCAATGGCTGTTTGTTCATCAAAAGATAAAAAGATGATAGGTAAATTTTTATCTTTAGCAATATTCATAATGATCGGCATGGCACCAATTTCAGGAGTACAGCCGGTGGGTTTAATATGAATGACACCATCAAAGTTGTGCCGCTTTAAGTAATCAATACGATAAACATTATCAAGGCCATCCGCTCCTAGTTTATATTTGCAATATTTTCGAACTTTAAATTTCATATATTTTTCTTTTAATTTTTTACCATATAAAAGATAACTAAGATTAGTAAATCTTTTTATTTCAATTTTATAGGTAGCTAACATTTTTTCAAGTTCATAGTTGGAGTATGGTTCCATGGATGTATATAATTCACCAATTATACCAACTTTAAGGCAATCTTTAGGCTTTTGATAGGGTACTTGGTTTAATTTTAGTCTTGTTTTTAAGTAAAGGAGAATTAAGTTTCTAATTTTAGTTTCATTATTAGCTTTTTTTATAAAGTCTTTTTTTATTTTTAAATAGGAGTTTTTCTTTGTTTCAAATCCCACTCTTTTTCTAATAATAATATCTATTTTGTCAAGATATCTGATATAAAAAAGTGCAAATATTAATTCTTTTAATAGTTTTTTTCTAGTTAAGTAGGGATTTAATTCTTTTATTTTTAGATAGAATTCATTAAATTTAAAATGATCCTTTTCGATTATCTGATACATTTTAAATTGGTATCCTAAGTCTTTTAGAATAGTTTCTTGAACTTCGGAATAATAACGATAGCGGCATCCGCCTCCTGCTTGAAAAAGAATGGTAGCCCCCATATTTAAAGCCTCAATAAAATTACCAAGGTTATATTTAAAGGGAATACAAACAGTATCAGGACTTTCTTTACAGCCAAGGGCAATGGTTTTTTTAGTGATGGGGGGAGTATCAATTACTTTTAAATGAGTGATTTCTTTGATGAGTTTTTTTATGGGATAGTGATAATCGCCAAGATGAGGGAAGGCAATTATTTGTTTCATAGACTAATACCTCCTTTTAGCATATCTAAAAAACTTTCTAATCTGGTTATTAGAGCAGTGTTACTACTTAGATCTTCAAGAGTTAATAATAAAACGGGATGCTTTTTTCTTTTTCTAATAATCATTTCATTACTTAAAGAATCAGGACCACAAGGAAAGGCACTTAGGATGATAGTTCCTTTAACTTTATCTTTGTAATGATTAAAGGCTGCTAAGTGGGGTTTATTCATGGTAAAATGAATCTTAGGTGATATTTCATTACAGTTAAAGTTTATGAGATGCTTTGGGATGTAGTAACTATAAATTGGTTCGATGTTGTTCTTTTTTAAATAAGTAATGATGGGTTTACCAATTAAATTATCTTTAATGATATAGGGATGGGCAATAATTAGTATTTTTTCTTTTTTGCTTTTAAGTGCTTTTTTGCCATCAAGTTCAAGGGCTTGTTCTTGTTTTTGTTCATATTTTTTGGCAAGAGTATAAGCTTTATTACTTTCAATAAGACTTTTTCCTAGTTTTTGTCCTAGAGTTAAAAAGGCTAGTTTTTCAGTATGATGGTTTTTAACATCAATATTAAAATCAATTAAATTTATGTTTTGATAAGTATTTTTTACTAAATCATATAGACAGTTGAAGTTGGTGCATACTTGTTCATCTTTGGTTAGGGAAAATATTCTTGGAACTAATACTGCATCACATTTGGATTGTAATTCTTTAATATGTCCTAGATAGATTTTAAGAGCAAGACATGATTCATCAATACTCATGTTTTGCCCTTCTTTTAAAGTCTTGAGAGTTGTATCATTACTTTCAATATATTTTATATTTAAATTATCAAAAAAAGCTTTTAAAAGATTTTCATAATAATAATATAGTAAGGCTTTAGGTAGACCGATTTTCATATAATCCCTTCTTTCCTTATACTTTATGTGTTAGTTTATAATTTTATTATGGTAAATATCGACAAAAAAAGGATAATGTGGTATATTTAGGTAGATTGAAACTTTTGTATTAAATATATTTAAGTTTCCTTATAATTAATGGGAGGGATTTATATGAAAAAGAAAAATAGTGAAACAATTAAGAATGGTGTCATTATCGCTTTAGTTTTAATATTAGTATTTGGTGCTAGTTATTTTATATCTGAACTTAAAGGAAGTAATAATAATCAAAGTGATACAACGACGACTACTAATGATGATTCTAGCAGTTCAATACCTGATAGTGAACAAGGTGATTTAAATGATATTGACATTGATAAATATTTAAGTTTAAAGAAGGCTGATGATGCTAGTATTATTTATATAGCACGTCCTACTTGTCATTATTGTCAAGAAGAGGAACCAATATTAAGAAATGTGGTTTATGATTATAAAATTACAGTTAATTATTTAAATACCGATGAACTTGACGATGAGGGTAATTCTAAGTTAATTAAGTCTGATGATTATTTTAGTGAAGGTTTTGGAACCCCTGTTTTATTAATCGTTAAAGGAGATAAGATTGTTGATAAACTTGAAGGATTAACTACTAAAGATAAGATGGTTGAATTCTTTAAGACTAATGGTTTTATTAGTGAATAGGTGAAAATATGAATAATAAGGAAATTTTAGATCAACAAATTAAAGCTTTTAAGAGTAAATATCCATTAACAATTGGATGGCGTCTTAGACGTCATAAAAAGATTGTATTAGAGCATTTATATGATGGTGAGACTATTGAGTATGCTTTTTTTGCCCAAAAGAATAATAATCCTTTAGATATTACCAGCTCAGGTGTTATTGCGATTACTAATAAGCGATTAATTGTGGGAAGAGATAGAGTAGTAATTGGTTATTTCTTTGATAGTATTACGCCAGAGTTATTTAATGATATTAAAGTTAAAAGTGGAATAATTTGGGGTAAATTAGAAATTGATACAGTTAAAGAGTTTTTAGTATTATCAAATATTCAAAAGAAAGCTTTAGTAGAAATTGAAAGAGAAGTTGGTAGTAGAATGATGGCTATGCGTGAGAAACTTTCTATTAACTGTTCTGATATTAAGGAAAGTTGTTAAATTAAAAAGTAGAATTTGGTTCTACTTCTTTTTTTGCAATAAAAAAAGAGGCTTTCCTCTTATTTAAATAAAATATCAACTTTCTTTTTTAAGTTTTTGTCTATTCTGATAGTCATGTTAATTGTGCTTGATATGGTATTCATATTTGCAATAATATTATATGCAATATTTTGAATTCGATGTATTGAAGATGATAAAAAAACTCAAGTCTAAGACTTGAGATAATTTCTTTATGGTGGAGAATAGGGGGATCGAACCCCTGACCTTCTGCGTGCAAAGCAGACGCTCTCCCAGCTGAGCTAATTCCCCGCTTTTTTTCAACAAATTGATTATAGCATAGATATAAAATTGTTGTCAACCCTTTATTTTCTAAAAAATATGTGCTAAATTTAAGGAGGAGGAAGTGTTATGAAAGTTTTATTATATTCAGAAGGGTTAAAGGTAATTGGTGTTAGTGGATTAGGTAAGGCTATTAAACATCAAATGCGAGCACTTGAATTAGAAAATATTCCTTATACAACAGATATTCATGATGATTATGATATTATGCATGTTAATACTTATTTTTTAAAATCATATTTTTTAGTTAAGAAAATGAAGAGAAAGGGAATTAAAATTGTCTATCATGCGCATTCAACGGAAGAAGATTATAAAGATGGTTTTATTTTTGGTCATCTTACTAGTAAGTTATTTAAGTGGTGGATTGTTAAGTGTTATAAACTTGGGGATATAATTATTACTCCTACTGAGTATTCTAAAAATATTTTAAAACACTATAAAGGTCTTGAAGATAAAGAAATATTTGCTATATCTAATGGGTTGGAACTTGATTTTTTTAAACCTAATAAAAAGTTCCGTAAACAGTTTTTAGAACGATATAATTATAATAAGAATGACAAGGTTATTGTCGGAATTGGTATTTATAGTAGACGGAAGGGAATTGTTGATTTTGTGGAACTGGCTAGAAGGTGTCCTGAGTACAAATTTATTTGGTTTGGACATAGTCCTATTAGTGCGGCAACCAGCGATGTTAAAAATGCTCTTAAAACGAAACTTGATAATTTGACATTTGCCGGTTATGTTCCTAGTGAAGTAATAAGGGAAGCTTTAGGAGGCTGTGATTTGTATTTATTTCCAACTTATGAAGAAACGGAAGGTATTCCGATTATTGAAGCTTGTGCCATGGAAGCGAATACAATTATAAGAGATATTCCTATCTTTAGTTTTTTAACGGATGGGGTTAATGTTTATAAAGCGATTGACGTTGATGAGTTTGAAAATAAAATAAGAAAGTTTATGAATGGTGATTTAAAAAGTGTTTCTAAAGGGGCACGGGAGATTGCTAAAAACTTTGATATTAAGGTTGTAGGAAAAAAATTAAGAAAAGCATATGAAAAGGTATTAGAAATTCACTAATACCTTTTATAAATGATAATTTTTTTCTTTTTCATTACCAATATTTAAAATAATTCCAATTAAGATCATGTATGATAAGAGACTACTTCCTCCATAACTGATGAAGGGAAGGGTAATTCCAGTAATAGGAAGAAGGCCTAAGGTCATACCAATGTTTTGAATTTGTTGAAAAAGGAGCATTCCGGTGATGCCTGCTAGGACAAATTTATCTTTATTATCAATTTTTTTAGTAGCAATTGTGATTAGTCTTACGTCAAAAAATATAATAATACTAATTAGGATAATGGCTCCAAAAAGACCAAAGTTGGAAGCGAAGACTGCAAAAATAAAGTCAGTTCCTGATTCTGGAAAGTAAATAGGGGTTTTGTTGAATCCATGGCCAAAGACACCGGCAGAACCAATGGCGGCAAGAGCATTTTCTAATTGTAAGCCAGAACCTTTTTGCCATGATAAGATACGGTCAAATCGGTAATATAAGTCAGTACCAAATATTTTAACAAATAAGTTTTCATCAAGGAAATAACAACTGATAACAGAGCCAAGACTTAAGGTGGCAATAAGGCCTAAAATAAGAAACCATCTGATTCTGATTCCTGAGATGAACATCATTATTAAATAAATAATAAAATAGATCATAACAGAACCGGTGTCTGGTTCTAGAAAGGTTAAAATACTAGGGATTAAGACTACGACTAAAGTTTTTAAAATAAAGATTAATTCTTCTTTGATAGAAGGGTTATTTTTTGTTTCACGAAAGTTAGAAATCATGACACTTAAGACAAGCATTAAACTTATTTTGGTAAATTCACTGGGTTGAAAACTACCAATGTAGGGGATTACAAACCAACATTTACTATTGTTGATGCTTGGAGCAAATAGGAGTAATGATAGTAATAAAATATTACAGATAATATAAAAGCACCATGCATTATGATATAAATAATCATTTTTTAATTTTAAAAGAATAATAATTAAGATAATACCAATTAAATACCATAATCCTTGTTTTAGGGCTAAGTTACCAACATCTTTAGATAGATAGGTCATAGCGCTATAAATAGTAGTAATACTAATTATGGCAAATAAAATGACGGGAATAATAATGGTTAAATCTAGTTTTTGTTTTCTTTTCATATTATGCACCTCAAACATTAATATTATATCAAAAAAAAGGAAAAAATATTAATTAAATACATAAAATGTTATAGGAGGCTATGATGAAAAATAATTTACCACCTATATTTAAAGTAAGTAATAATAATTTTAAAACTAATAATCAAATAATAAGTAATATAAAATTGGCTAAAAGTGATAGACATAAAGAGGTTGATACTGATTTATCAATTAGAAAAAAGCTTGATAAAATATTTAACACCAGTGGTTATGCTTTTAATATTCCGGTTAGAATTAAACTTTCAGGAAAGGTTATTGATACTTATTTAGCATTGCGAAAAAATGATTCAATAATTACACTTGATAATGAAGTAATACCAATCGCATTAATTGAATCATTAGAAATTAAAAGCCCATCAGTTTAGGATGGACTTTTTTTAAATACCGCTTAAATATATATCTTGTTGACATTTAATAGCTGCAATACAATCTAGTTTAATAGTGAAGTATGTATTAGTTAGAATGTATGGTTCAGTACTTGCACTATCAGTATTTGGGGCAAGTATTCTACAAGTACAGCAATCATTTTCAAGGTTTTCTAGTCTAAAAACAGTAGATGTTCCTTCTCCTTCAGTTGTTTGATACGGGAAACTCCAAAGACTTCCGGTACAGCAATTATAAAAATTAATAGGTCTTGTGTTATAGCAAATTAGACTTTGAGTGGGACCTAGATATGGTTTATCACAACCTGTTACTTCACAATCTGTATCTTTAGTATTTTGTAAACAGATAATGGTTTCTAATAAATCTTTTAAGCAGTTTTGACTTTCACACATAGTAATCCTCCTTTTTATAAATTATCAATGATAATATCATTTAAGCAACTAACCGCACAGATGCAATTTAAATTAATGGTTACGTATTCATTTGTTTTAAGATATAGCCTGTCTTCTTCACCGGTATCATTAGGTCTTAGAATACGACATTTAACACAACAATTGTTTACATCTTCAATCCTAAATACATTTGACTGGTTAGTAACGCCATCAATTGTATAATTAGCACTAAAAGAAGTTCCATTACATGTATAAAAAGTAACAGGCCTTGTATTGAAGCAAACAATATTAGGAGTTACTCCTAAATATGGTCTTGTACATGATGAATCAAAGCAATCATTATTACTAGCATTTTTTTGTAAGATATCGATTACTTTGAGTAATTTTCCTAAACAACATGTTTCTTTATTGTTCATATAAAAAACACCACCTCTTATCTATTATCTAATATAGGTTATTCACTATTTGCCTTTTTGTGTAGGAAATAACCTATAACTTTATTACTAGTTTATGTCAGATATTTTCATAATTTCCTCTTTTCAAATTTATTTTAATAAAGTATAATTATAGTAGGAGATGAAAATAGAAAATGGAATATTTAATAATATTAGCAGTTCTTTTAATTGTTTTACTAGCAGTATTAAAGGCTAATAAAAAGGATGCTTCTTTAGATTTAAATAAATTAGTATTATATTTAGGGGGAAAAGATAATATTATTCAAACAGAAGTTAAATTATCAAGATTTATTGTCACTTTAAAAGATATAAAAAAAGTTGATAAGGAAGCAATTCAGAAATTAGGAGCAAAGGGAATTGTTGAAATTGATAATCAATTAAAAATAATATTAGGACCTGAGTCTAAACAATTAAAAAAATATATTGATGAATTGAAATAGTTATAAACTATTTTTTTTCTTGCCTTTTTTCGACAAACTTCGACAAATGAGTTGCATATAATTAGATTAGAAAGAAGGAGAAATATGTCGTTTATTGAAATGATTGTAAGAAGTATGTTTTTTTTGTTGTGTCCGTTAGCTATTTATTTGCTTTATACTATTTATGAGAAAAATATTTCTAGTGAGGAGAAAGATTTAAGTTTTTCAATAGCTATTCTTAGTTCCATTTATTTTATTTTAAAATTTGATTCTTTTGTATTTTTGGGATATCCCATTATTTTGTTTGATATTCCTTTGATTTTAAGTTTTTATAAGAAAAGAACAATGTTAGCTATTATTGTGTCTATTATTTTGATAATTTACCAAAATATGGTTTTAGGTTTTAATTTTTGGCTTTTAATAATAGAATATTTAATTTATTTAGTTTTTTATTTGGTATTTTATAGAAATTTGAGGAATAGAAAGAATTTAAAACCAATTAATATTGTAACTGCTTTTATAATTATTAAAAGTTTTATGTTATCTTTTTCAGTTTTTCTATATATTAAACCAGAGGAAGAATTTACTACTAATTTATTTTATCTTTTCATTATTATAATAGTTTTAACAATTGTGACTAATTTAGTGGTTTATTTTTTTACAAAGGGAGAGAAAATTGTCGAACTTAGAAGTGATTTGAATAAGATTGAAAGGGAAAAAGAACTTAGAAGATCTTTATTTAAAGTTACACATGAGATTAAGAATCCAATTGCTGTATGTAAAGGATATTTAGATATGCTTGATATTAATGATAAGAAGAAAGTAAGAAAGTATATTCCAATTATTAAGAGTGAAATTGCAAGAACACTTGTACTACTTGATGATTTTTTAGATTATACGAAGATTAAGATTACTAAAGAGGAGATGGATCTTTCACTATTAATTGAAGAGTTACAATTATCATTAGTAGATTTATTTAAGAAGAATCATATTAAAGTAAGGTTTAATACTTTGGATAATGATATTTATATTGAGGCTGATTATAATAGACTGAAACAGGTTTTAATAAATATTTTAAAGAATGCTGTGGAAGCGAAGGACGTTAATAAAAAGATTATGACAATTGATGTTGATACGGTGGTTTTAGATGATGTTATTAAGATTATTATTAAAGATAATGGTATTGGTATGGATAATGATACGCTTATGAATATGTCTAAGATGTTTTTTACAACCAAAAGAAAGGGAAGTGGGCTTGGAGTTAGTTTATCTAAAGAGATAATTGAACAGCATGATGGAGAGATTTTATATGAATCAAAGTTAGGAGTTGGAACTATTACAACTATTATTTTGCCTAATAATTATGAAGAAGAGGTAACTAGTAATTGAAATATTTTTTAATTAATGCTACAATTTAGTTATTAGAAGGCGGTGCATTTTTATGAATCAAGAAAATAAGGGAAAAGAGATTGTTGAAAAAAAAGAAGTTAATCCTCTTCCTTCAAAAAATAATGATGATATGCGAAAGAAATTAATGAAAATGATGCTTGTTATAGGTGGAGGATTAATTCTTTTATTAATTATTATTTTTGTTATTTCGATTGTTTTAGGATCTAAAAGTAAGTCTTATGAAGAAGTTGAACAAATTATGAAAAATTCAGCTATTAAGTATTATGGTGTTCAATCTGGACTTTTACCTAAAGAAGGAGAAGTTGTATCAGTTAAAGTTGATACTTTAGTTAGTGATGAATATATGAAGAGTCTTACGAAACTTAGAAAGAATGAAAGTTGTACTGGAAGAGTTGAAGTTAGCCGTGTTAATAAAAAACTTGTGTACACGCCATATCTTGATTGTGGTAAGAAGTATGTTACTAAGGAACTTTATAAGGCAATTCTTGAACAAAAAACGGTTACTAGTGGTAGTGGACTTTATGATATTTCTGGTGAAAAGGTTTATCGTGGGGAAAATATTAATAACTTTGTTAAACTTGACAATAATTTATTTAGAGTTGTTAAAGTAACGAGTGATAATAAGATTATGTTAATATTAAGTGATGTTGTTTCCTCTTATGGTTATTATTATGATGATAGATATAATGCTACGAAGTTATTTAATAGTGGTTTTAATGATTATCGGATTAGTAGAATGTATACGACTTTAAATACAACTATATATAAGGGAAATAAAGATTTTACACTTTTAAGTAGTAATGATAAGAGTAAACTTAGTAAATTTAATCTTTGTATTGGAAAAAGAAGTAATAAAGATACCTCTTTAGATAATAGTACTGAATGTAGTGATGTTTTAGAAAATCAAATAATTGGATTATTGACAGTTAGTGATTATATGAGAGCATCTTTGGATAGTAATTGTAAAGTAGCAACGGATAAGACTTGTCAAAATTATAATTATTTAAAAGTTACAAGTGGTGATTGGTGGTTAGTAACGGGTAATAGTGATAATAATTATCAAGCTTATGCAGTTCAAAGTTCTGGATATATATCATCTTTTAATGCTTCAAGTTCAAAGAAGGTAAGACCTGTTATTGTGTTAAATAATAATGTAATGATTAAATCTGGTGATGGTAGTTTAGATAAACCATTTAAATTAAAGTAGTTAAGTAAGAGAAATTGTATAATGTATAATTTCTCTTTTTTAGTGCAAGGTATTAATGGTGATAATATTTATGAATAAAGATTATGAAAAGATTGTTAAACTTCATCAACCTAAGGAAGAAAAGATGAAAATGGCATTGATGGCTTTTTTATCGGGTGGTGTGATGGGACTTTTGGGGGAAGGTTTGATTAGACTTTATATTTGTATTTTTGCACTTTCTAGAAATGATGCTTCAATGTATATGATTGTTACTTTTATTTTTTTAGCTTCATTATTTACAGCCCTTGGTTTCTTTGATAAATTGGCAGAAAAGTTTAAAGCGGGTCTTTTGATTCCAATTACAGGATTTGCGCATTCGATGACTAGTGCGGGACTTGATTATAAAAATGAAGGACTTGTGTATGGAATTGGGAGTAATGTTTTTAAGTTAGCAGGAACGGTTATTTTTTATGGAGTAGTATCAGCATGGTTTTTTGGACTTGTTAGATATTTATGGGAGGTTTTGATATGATTCTTAATTTTCGTAATGTTTATGTGTTAGATGAGGCAACTGTTGCAGGACCATATGAAGCGAATGGTCCATTAAAAAATAAATTTGATAAAAAGTATAAAGATTTATATTGTAAAGAAAAAAGTTTTGAGAAGGCAGAGGCTTTGATGCTTCGGGATAGTTTAAAGATTTTACTTAAAAAATCAGGGTTAAAAAAAGATGATATTGATTTAATTGTTTCGGGTGATTTATCTAATCAAATAGCGGCATCTTGCTATGGAATTTTTGATTTTAAGAGTCCTTTTCTTGGTATTTATACGGCTTGTGCTACTAGTGTGGAAGGGATTTTAATAGGATCAAGTTTTATTGATGGAGGGAAAGTAGATAATGCTATAATTAGTTGTTCATCGCATAATATGACAAGTGAAAAACAATTTCGAAATCCAACTGAGTATGGGTCACCGAAACCGTTAACCGCAACTTTTACAGCAACTGGAGGAGCAGCGATTCTTTTATCTAATAAGCCAACCAAGATAAGAATAAAAAATGGAATGATTGGGACAATTGTTGATTATGATCAAAAGGATCCATTTAATATGGGAAGTGCTATGGCTCCGGCCGCTTATACAACACTTTCTAATTATTTAAAAGAAACAAAAACCAAGGTGAGTGACTATGATCTTATTTTAACTGGTGATTTGGGACGTTATGGAATGGAGATTATGAAAGATTTGATGAAAAAGGATGGTGTGGTTTTAGATAATTATAATGATTGTGGAGTTATGCTTTATGATTTAGAAAAACAAAAAGAAGTGAAAGCGGGAGGGAGTGGTCCTGTTTGTTCGGCACTTGTTTGTTATAGTAGTATTTTAGATAAATTAAGAGATGGATTTTATAAAAAAGTATTGTTAATTGCAACGGGAGCTTTGTTTTCTCCTAATAGTTTATATCAAAAAGAAAATATTTTAGCGATTGCAAATCTTGTGTGTTTGGAGGCGATATGATGTATTTTATTAATTCCTTTTTGTTTTGTGGCTTAGTCTGTTTAATAGCGGAAATTATTTTAGATAATACTAAGTTATCATTTGGACATATTACATCTATCTTTGTATGTGTTGGGGCTTTTCTTGATATGTTTAGTATTTATGATAAAATTATTTCTTTAGTGGGTGGAGGAGCTTTATTACCAATAACAAGTTTTGGGCATTCATTAATTCATGGGGCCTTAAGTGCAACAAATAAATATGGAGTGATTGGTCTTTTGGTAGGAATGTTTGATATGACAGCGACAGGAATTACGGCAGCCATTGTTTTTACATTTATATTTGTAATGTTATTTAGGGCAAAAGATTAAAGTCAGTAGTTAATAATAATAGTAGGAGGTGATATTATCCTGTTACTATTATTTTTTTATCCATTAAATGTTGAGGCTAAAAGTTATGAAAGTCCGTATATAATGGAAAAAGAAGTTTCTTATAATTATCAGATTTCAGAAAATGAGAAAGTAGAAAGTGAAAAATATTATGTTTTGGAAAAGAAACTAGAAAAAGTACATTTTTTAAAAGCGGTACATGATGATTATGAATGTGACGGACCTATTTATTCAGAATATACACTTAAAAATAACTTTAAAAAGGGAGAAGTTGAACAATTAGAAAGAACAATTTATTATTATCAAAAGTTGAAAAAAATAAAAGAATTTACTATTAAGGGAGTAAATATTAGTATTAGTAAGATCCAAGTTTTAGTGGATAATAAAGTAATATATGATACTTCTGATATCTTAAAAAAAAGAAAAATTGCTCTTGATAAGTTTTATAATCCTTCTTATGTGAAAATAGTAATTAAATGTTTTTTATTGCAAAGTAAAAAAGAAGGAATAATTAAAATTAGAAATCAAAATTATGTAAAGAAGGATTTAGTAATTACTAGCAAAGGCTATAATACTTTAGAAATTAGGGGAATGGATTTATTAGTTAGTCTTTTATACGATGATAAGATTTATAAAGGTTTTGATCTTGATGATAGTTATGTAAAAATAATAAAACAAAAAAAGAGGACTTATTATCGCAGTAAATTTTATAAATGTTTTAAGAAAAAAAGGGTAATTAGCAAAGATATTTTAGATGGCTATGAAGTAATAGATACTTTGGTTAAGTATTTTTTATATCGAAAGGAAAGAATAGTTTTATATGATAAGATTGTACTTAATGATTATTTTGATTTAGATAAAGTAATTAAAGAAAGTAGTGTGCCATTAAGTAGGCTTCATTTTAAATATGTTAACTGTCACAATCAGGTTGCTACTTTAAAATATAAAGATTATGAAGTGAAGTTTCCTATTGTTTTTAAGTGTCAAAAATAATGTCGAGTAAAATATTTAGCTAGTTGTGTCGAATGACTTGAGTTTATTCTTTGGTTTCGTTATATTTTTGTGTGAAAGGAAATGGTATTTATGGATGATGTTTTAAAGTATGAGGGACTTGTTAGAAAAATTATTAGTAAATATAATTTTCGAAATGATTATGATGATTTATATCAAGCGGGGATGGTGGGTCTTGTTAGTGCTTTAAAAAAGTATGATGGATCTCGTGAGAGTAATTTTCTTGATTATGCTTATTTTTGGATTAAGGGCGAAGTTTTAAAAACTATTAATAATAATTATCAAGTGAAACTGGGAAGTGATAGTTATAAGCTTTATACAGAAATTAATAAGACTAAAGAAGAATTAAGTCAAAGACTGGGGCGGGAAGCTAGTAATTATGAAATTGGTTATATTTTAGGAATTAGTGAAGAGAAAATTGTGAGTATTAATAATGCATTTAATTATAGTTATAGTTTAGATGCTACTAATTTTGATGAAAATAGTAATTTCTATAATAAAATAGCAATGATTGAAAAAGGCTATGATTCTGGAATAATTGATCTTAATGAGGCATTGATGGGTCTTGAGAAAAGTGAAAGAGCTTTAATAACTTCTCGATATTTTGAGGATATGACTCAACAGGAGACAGCTAAAGAGATGGGAATTAGTCAAGTTCAAGTTAGTAGAAAAGAAAGTAAAATTTTAACTAAACTTCGTAGTAAAGTGATGTAGTTTTCTTGTTTTTTCATAATTAATATGTTACTATTATGGTAATAAAGGTTTGGGTGTTATGATTATGAAGAATGTTTCTAAAAGAATGTATAGATTTAGTGTTATGATTATTTTTCTTGGTATTTTCTTGTTAATGCCTAAAGAGGTTATGGCTAAGCATGATTGTAGTAAATATCAATGTATTACTTGTACTACGAGTTATGATGAATATCTTGATTTGGTTTTTGAGATTCAATCAGGTGGCGGTAAAGAAGGTGATGTTACTGTTACTTATAAAAAGAAAAAAGGCTTTAAAAAACAATATTTTCATAAGGTAGATAAATATAAGGTTGCTGTTCAAAATAATACTGTTTATACTGATTGGGTTTCTGGAAGTGGGTTAAAATGTTTAGATAAAATTTATGCTTATCATAGTATTAATTCACGTGAACAACCACCGGTGTTTACACTTAGAGTTGATAAAAAGAAATCTGGTGGTGCTAAGAAATTAAAAACATCGTTACAAAAAACATCTGATAATAATAAAGATATTGGTGATTATGTTGGTTGTACTTATAAAGTGAAGGCGAGTGGAACTGATGAAACATTTACTTTTAAAGTTTCAGCAGATGGGGATAATGTATCAATCCAAAATCCTAATCCTAGTAGAATAAATCTTGATTATAGTAGTCTTAAGGTGTCTATGTTTAAAAGTGGTTGTCCAAAGTTGGCTACTTCTTGTGAATTTTCAGGTAATAGTTCAAAATATACCTGTTCTTTTAAAAAGCCTTCTAAGAGTGCTAAGGATAGAATTAATGAGATTATTATTGATGGTAATTCAGAAATTGGTTGTGATGTTTTTGGAATTGAAAGAGAAGGTAGTGTAGGTTGGATTTTACAAAAAATATTTGATTATATTAAAGTAATTGGACCTATTCTTGTGGTGTTACTTAGTGCAATTGATTTTATTAAAGCGATTTTATCTAGTGATGAAAAAGCCATGAAACAAGCTCAATCACGTCTTGTTATTAGACTGATTGCAGCGATTGCTCTTTTCTTACTACCAACACTTATTCAACTTGCGATGAGTTTAATTAATCAGGCAACTTGTACTTTAAAATAAACTAAATATCTTTTTTAACAATTTTAGATACTAATTTTTTAGAAAGTATAGTATAATTTTAATTGTTAAAAGAGGTGTTTTTTTGTGAATATATATAACTTAACAATGGATGAGATGATTAAATATTTTGTAGATAATTTTGGTAAAAAGTTTTATGGGACGGAACTTTTTTCGTGGATTTATGATAAAAATAAAAGAATTAAAAATTTTGATGATGCTACTAATATAAAAAAAGAGGTAAGAGAGCGTCTAAAAAAAGAGTTTTCTTTTGAGATGATTAAGATTGTAACTAAGGAAAAAGGGACTGATGTTTCTAAATATTTATTTAGACTGCCAGATGGGGAACATATTGAAGCGGTGTTAATGGATCATGATTATGGGAATAGCCTTTGTATTTCTAGTCAGGTTGGATGTAATATGGGATGTAAGTTTTGTGAGTCTGGAAGAAGGAAAAAAGTTCGTAATTTGGAAGTTTTTGAAATGGTTCAACAGATTCTTGTGGTTGAAGAAGAGAGTGGGAAAAGAATTAGTCATGTAGTGGTGATGGGAATTGGGGAACCTTTTGATAATTATGATAATATTTGTAAGTTTATTGAAATAATTAATCATCCGAAAGGAATAAATATTGGATCAAGACATATAACGGTTTCAACTTGTGGGCTTGTACCGAAGATTTATGAATTTAGTAATTTTCCATATCAGGTTAATTTGGCGATTAGTTTACATGCTTCAAATGATGAGTTAAGAAAAGAATTGATGCCGATTGCTAAAGTTTATTCTTTAAAAGATTTAATGACGGCGGTTAAAGCTTATATTGAAAAGACAAATAGAAGGGTAACTTTTGAATATATTCTTTTAAAGAATATTAATGATAAAGAGGAAAATGCGAAGGAACTTTCGTCACTTTTAAGAGGGATAAATTGTTATGTTAATTTGATTCCTTATAATGAAACAGAAGCTTTACAGTTTGAACGAAGTAATGCTTTATCTATTGCTAAGTTTTATGATATACTAAAGAAAAATAATATTACTGTTACAATTAGGCGAGAGTTTGGTGGTACAATTAGTGCGGCTTGTGGACAGCTTAGAAGTAAGAGGGAGGTATAATGAAATCGTTTTATTTAACAGATGCTGGAAAAGTAAGGGATCATAATGAAGATAGTGTTTTGATTGTTCATAATATAAATAATGATACACTTATGGCTATTGCTGATGGTATGGGAGGTCATTCGGCAGGAGAGGTGGCTTCTTCAATTGCAATTAGTCATTTAGCTAAGAGTTTTAATGAGAAGTTTTTAAATATGAGTAAGGTGGATGCAGTTAATTTTCTAAGGGATACTGTAAATGAGATAAATGATAGTATTTTTAGATATGAAAAGACTCATCCTGAGAGTAAAGGAATGGGAACAACGCTTGTTGTTGCTCTTGTGACTGATGATTATATTTTATTTGGTAATATTGGTGATTCTTCGGGGTTTGTTATGAAGAATTTTAAATTACATAAAGTAACATATGATCATACACTGGTTAATTTATTAGTATCAGCAGGAGAGTTAACGCTTGAAGAGGCTAAGGATCATCCTAAGAAGAATGTTTTGATGAAGGCTTTAGGAGCAAATGATCCAATTGATATTGATATTTTTGATTGTGATATGGATATTGATGAGATTTTATTATGTAGTGATGGTCTTACTAATATGCTTGATGAGAGTCAAATTGAGAAGGTTTTACTTGGTGATGGAGATATTGAGGATAAAGTTATTAAGTTAATTAGAAAAGCTAATAATAGAGGGGGAACAGATAATATATCTATTGCTTACTTAATTAGAGGAGAAGGTGAAGAATAATGGTTACTAAGGGGCAAAAAATTAATGATCGGTATGAGATTATTAGATCTATTGGTGAAGGTGGTATGGCTAATGTTTATCTTGCTTATGATACAATACTTGATCGTAATGTAGCTATTAAAGTATTAAGAGGAGATCTTGCTAATGATGAGAAGTTTGTAAGAAGATTTCAACGTGAAGCTTTATCGGCTTCTAGTCTTTCTCATCCTAATATAGTAGCAATGTATGATGTTGGAGAAGATAATGGACTTTATTATATTGTAATGGAGTATGTGGAAGGGAAAACGCTTAAACAACTTCTTAAAAAGCGTGGTAATTTAACGCTTAGTGAAGCGATTGATATTATGTTACAGTTAACAGATGGTATGGCTCATGCCCATGATTCTTATATTGTTCATAGAGATTTAAAACCACAAAATATTATGATTCAGGATGATGGACAAATAAAGATAACGGATTTTGGTATTGCTATGGCTTTGAATTCTACACAGTTAACGCAGACTAATTCGGTAATGGGGTCAGTTCATTATTTACCTCCGGAACAAGCTGCTGGTAAAGGGACAACGATTAAGAGTGATATTTATTCAATGGGAATAATTTTTTATGAGTTATTGACTGGGGAATTACCGTTTAAGGGTGATAGTGCTGTAGAGATTGCTTTAAAGCAGATGAAGGAACCTCTTCCTGATGTTCATAAGTTAAATCCTGATATTCCACAGAGTATTGAAAATATTATTTTAAGAAGTACAGCTAAGAATCCCAAGAATAGATATAATGATGCTAAGAGTATGCATGATGATTTATTAACGGCTTTAAATGATGATAGAATGAATGAAGCACCTTATGTTTATAAATATCCTGAACATGAAGTGGATGAGACTACAAAAGTAATGGAACCAATTAGTGATAATGGGGATAGTATTGCAAGACCTATTGCAGCAGATGAGGATAAAAAATCTAATAAGTTAATAATTGCTTTAGGAATAATTGCTGGGGTTATTGTGTTAGCTCTTCTTATTGTTTTTATAATAGTACCGATGGTTACTAAAGAGAAAGATATTAAAATTCCTGATGTTGCTAATTTAACGGAGTTTAAGGCTTCTAGTAAGTTAGAAAAACTTGGTCTTGTGGTTAATAGCAAGGTAAAAGAAGTTAGTGATGATAAAGTTAAGAAAGGTAGAGTTATTAAGACTAATCCAAAGATTGGTAGTAGTGTTAAAAAGGGTAGTAAGATAACCTTATATGTATCAACGGGGGTAGAGACTCATGCTCTTGAAAATTATATTGGTAAAGATATAAAAGAAGTGGAAAGTATTTTGAATGATCTTGGACTTAAAGTAACCGTTACTGAGATAGAACCAGATGCTTCTACTTGTGCAATGATTGGTAAGAATATGGTTATTAATCAATCTTTAGATGAGGGTAGTGAAGTTAAAAAAGGTGATAAAATAACGCTTACAACTTTGCAATCTTTAAGTTTTCCTGATTTTTCTAATAAAAGTCAAGATGAAGTGAATTCATGGTGTAATAATGCATGTGTAACTTTGAATGTTGAATATCAAGAAGTTAATGATAATAGTTTGATTGATAAGGTAATAACCCAGTCACGACCTAATGGTTCAACTGTTAAAAATAATGATAGTGTGACAATTACTATTGGTAAGAAAAGTGCAATTAGTGATGATAATTTTGCTCATGATGGTGATAAACCAAGTGAAGAACAAAAGAATGAAAATAAGACAGATAAAACAAATTAATTAAGGAGAAATATGGAAGGACAAATAATTAAAATAAGTAGTAATAGACATATTGTAGAAGCTAATAATAATACTTATCCTTGTATTCCAAGAGGAAAGTTTCGAAAGGATAAAGTTATGCCTCGAGTTGGTGATTATGTTATATTTGATCCGAAAAAATTAGTAATCGAAGAAATTAAGACTCGAAAAAATGTGTTTGATAGACCTTTAGTTAGTAATATTGATCAGGCTTTTATTGTTACTAGCTTAGTGCATCCTGATTTTCAAGAGAATCTTTTGGATAGATTACTAGTGCTTATGGAATTACATCATGTTGATAGTGTTATTTGTCTTACTAAGAAAGATATAACTAGTTCTAATACCTTTTTAGGGGTAGAACTAGTTTTAGCATATTATAAGAAGATTGGCTATCCGGTTTTGTTAAATACAGATCTTTTAGAAATTAAAGATAAACTTAAAAATAAAACGAGTGTTTTTGTGGGGCAAACGGGAGCAGGAAAAAGTACGTTATTAAATAAATTAAATGAAGATTGGAATTTAAAAACGGGGGAAGTATCTATTGCCCTTGGAAGAGGAAGACATACAACTAGAAATGTAGAATTGTATAATTTCTTAGGTGGTAAAGTTTTGGATACTCCGGGTTTTTCTGCCCTTGATTTTACAAAATATAAAAAAGAAGACATTAAAGATGCTTTTGTAGAATTTAATAATTATACTTGTCCTTTTAAAGACTGTTCACATACAAGAGAAAAAGAGTGTCTGATAAGAAAAGCGGTTAGAGATGGGGAAATATTAGAAAGTAGGTATAATAATTATATTAGATTTTATGAGGAGGCTAAATAATGATTAGTGCATCATTTTTATCAAGTAAGGATATTCCTAGAACATTAACTATTTTAAATGATACTGATGTTGATTATATTCATGTTGATGTTATGGATGGAAAGTATGTTAAGAGTAAAAGTTTACCATTTAAAGAAATGAAGTATATATATAAATTTACAGATAAGAGATTAGATATTCATTTAATGGTTAGTAAGCCTAGTAAATATATAGATAAGTATGCCTCATTAAATAGTTCATATATAACAATTCATTTAGATACGATGGAAGATGTTTTAAAAAATCTTAAATTAATTAAAAGTTATGGGATTAAAACGGGTCTTGCTATTAATCCTAATAATAAGATTGAAGAAATTATTCCCTATTTAGAGAATATTGATTTAATTTTAGTGATGGGGGTTGTTCCCGGATATGGGGGACAAGTATTTATTGAAGAGACAATTGATAAATTAAAAGAGTTACAAGTGTTAAAGAAGGAATATCCTAATTATCACTTTAAAATTAGTGTTGATGGGGGGGTTAATCAGATTGTAGCTAATAAAATAAAGAACTTAACGGATATATTAGTTAGTGGTAGTTATATTACTAATAGTGCTGATTATCAAAAGCAAATTGATAGTTTACGCTGAAAATTATTAATGGTATAATTAAACTAGGAAAAGGGGTAAATGATGATGAATGATAATAATAATGATCTAAATAATTTAGAAGAAGAAAAGGTAGTGGATCCTGTAGGTGATGGTGATTCTACTTTAAATAATGAAGAGAATTTAAATCAAGAAGTTAATCAAAATGTGGAATCTGTTCCGTCTGTTAGTTCTACTAGTGATTCTAAACCACAAGTTGTTAAAGTCGAACATGTAAAAGAAATTGAAAAGGTTGTTACTAAGGATAACTCTAAAGATAATAATAAAAGTAGTGACAATGAAAATAAGAGGGTTATTGATAGTACAACTGTTAATTTAGAGGAACCTAAAAAGAGTAATAAACCAATATTTTTAGTGTTGTTACTTATCTTTTTATTAGCTTTTGTCTTCTTTTTACCTGATATTACTAATTTTATTACTAATTATAAAAATAAAAAAGTCGGGGCAAATGAGTTAAAAAGTGGAAATATGACTTGTACTAAAAGTATTACTGGTAGTGAAGTTAATTATAATTATGATATTGTCTTTAAATATCAAAAGAATAAACTAAGAAGTAGTACTATTACAACGGTTACAAGACTTAATGATAATGCTAGTAGTGTTGATATTATTAAAGAAAAAGAGGCTTCTTGTTCTACTTTAAAGAATGTTCTTGATAGTAATAATATTGGAATGACGGTTAAGTGTCGGTCTAGTTTATCTATGCAAGAATCTATTCAAAATATTTATTATAAAAATTTGGATTTAGATTATATTTCTACTAATATAGCCGAGTTTGAAGGCTTTTATCCGGAATATGAATATAATGAGAGTATGAGTGTTATTCAAAACAAATTGGCGTCAAGTGGATATAAGTGTGAAAGAAATGAGTCTTAGTTCTAGGTAGAGTTAAATACAATTACAACTGGGCAGTAAAATAATATAAGAAACTACTGTGGTTGAATAAAACAATATTTCGATAATAAAATTTTTAATAAAAAGAGGGTCATATGTATATTAATTTTTTAACAAGGAGAACTGTTCAATCTAAACAACCAAAAACATGGCATAATGTTTTTATGGGATTAATTTTTGCAATTATTGGTATTGCACTTTTATGTTTTTCAGTTTTATTAATTAAAACATATAATGAAAAGAATGAAACTTTTATTGAAACTACGTCAAAGGTTGTTGATTATAAATATAATGATGAGGGATTGCAAGCCATTATTGTTGAATATGTAGTTGATGGACAAACTTATTACAAAATTTCAAATTCATATTCAAATATACCAAAAAGTATTGGAACAGAAGTTTCAATAAAATATAATCCATATAATCCACAGGATATTATTTGGACTATGGACAGTATCAATATTATTTTACCTATAGTTGGTGTTGTATTCATTTTGATAGGTGTAATTGTTGTAATTTTAAGTCTTAAAAATGGAAAAAAACAAAAATTGTTTGAAGAACAAGCTGTGAAACAAACAAATGGATTATATAACAATATTGATGTTCAATCTACATCAACGGGAACATGGCAAAATGTTTTCACAGGATTAGTTTCTGCAATTATAGGTATTGCACTTTTATGTTTTTCGATTTTGTCAATTAAAACTTATAATGAAAAAAATGAAACTTTTATTGAAACTACGTCAAGGGTTGTTGGTTATAAATATAATGATGGTGGATTACGAGCCATTGTTGTTGAATATGTAGTTGATGGACAAACTTATCACAAAATTTCAAATTCATATTCAAATATGCCTAAAAGTATCGGAACAAAAGTTTCAATAAAATATAATCCATATAATCCACAAGATATTATTTGGACTATGGACAGTATCAATATTATTTTACCTATATTTGGTGTTGCATTTACTTTGGCAGGTGTAATTGTTGTAATTTTTAGTATTAAAAATAGGAAAAAACAAAAATTGCTTGATGAACAACAAATGAATAATTTAAATCAACCAAGTTCAAATATTGATTTAAATAATCAAAATAATAATATAAATACAAATATGTAGAGAGATTAAAATATGTGATGTTAGTGCATTAACGGTAGTTTAGGAAGGGTTTCTTCCTTTTTTTGTTTGTAAAAAACTGACTACTAGCTTGAAACTTCTTTCTTTTTTTGTTAAAATGATGTTATTGAAGATGAAGGGAATACAAGGGGTTGTATCTTTTTTTTAGTAAGGATGTGAAATAATGAGCACTAAATATGATGATAGTTCAATTAAGGTGTTAGAGGGGTTGGAGGCAGTTAGAAAAAGACCCGGAATGTATATTGGTTCAACGGATAAGAGAGGCCTTCATCATTTGGTGTGGGAAATTGTTGATAATGCCATTGATGAAGCAATTAATGGCTTTGGTAATCATATTGTTATTACGATTCATGCTGATAAGAGTGTAAGTATTAGTGATGAAGGGCGTGGGGTTCCAGTTGGAATGCATGCGACTGGAAAGCCAACTCCTGAAGTTATTTATACTGTTCTTCATGCGGGTGGTAAGTTTGAAGAAGCAGGTTATAAAGTTTCTGGTGGTTTACATGGTGTTGGTGGTAGTGTTGTTAATGCTTTAAGTAAATTCATGGAAGTAACGATTAAACGGGATAAAGGGGAATATTATATTCGCTTTGAAAATGGTGGTAAGGTTACGGTTCCATTAAAGAAGGTTGGCACAACTAATAAAACCGGAACGACAGTTCGTTTTTTACCAGATGATGAGATTTTTTCAACGACTAATTTTTCTTATACGACAATATGTGAGAGAATGCAGGAGTCTGCTTTTCTTTTAAAAGGACTTACTATTGAAGTTATTGATGAAGAGGATGAAAGACATGCCAAGTTTTGTTATGAAACAGGTCTTGTAGCTTTTGTAGAATATTTAAATGAAGATAAAAAAACTCTTCATAACGTTCTTTCTTTTGAAGGAGTTAAAAATAAAATTGATGTTGAGATTGCAATGCAATATACGGATACTTATCAAGAGAATATTGTTTCATTTGTTAATAATGTTAAGACTAGCGATGGGGGTACACATGAGGTTGGTTTTAAAACGGCTTTAACAAGAGTCTTTAATGATTATGCTAAGAATAATGGTTTTATTAAAGGAAAAGATAAGTCGCTTGAAGGTAGTGATGTTAGGGAAGGATTAACGGCAGTTATTTCTCTTAAGATTCCTGAGGATTTATTGCAATTTGAAGGACAGACTAAAGGTAAACTTGGTACTCCACAAGCTAGAACAATCGTGGATTCGATTGTTAGTGAGAAGTTACAATTTTTCTTGGAAGAAAATAAGATGATTGCTACTAGTATTATTACGAAGTCATTAAAAAGTAAATTGGCGCGGGAAGCTGCTAGAAAAGCGCGGGAAGAAGCACGTAAAGGGACGGGACGAAAAAAAGAAGAACGGTCACTATCTGGTAAGCTTGCACCGGCCCAAAGTCATGATAAGAGTAAGAAAGAGTTATTCTTAGTGGAAGGAGATTCTGCGGGTGGTTCTGCTAAACAAGGAAGAGATCGTAAATATCAGGCTATTTTACCGTTACGTGGTAAGGTTTTAAATACTGAGAAAACAAAAGAAGAAGATATTTTAAAAAATGAAGAAATCAATACAATGATTTATACAATTGGAGCCGGATATGGGGCTAATTTTGATCTTAGTGATTGTGAATATTCTAAAGTAATAATCATGAGTGATGCGGATGAAGATGGTGGTCATATTCAGTGTTTATTACTTACTTTCTTTTACCGGTATATGCGTCCTTTGATTGAGGATGGTCGTCTTTTTGTAGCGCTTCCTCCACTTTTTAAGATTCAAAGTGGCAAAAATATTGATTATGCTTATACAGTTGATGAGATGAAAGAAAAAAGTAAGGGAAAGAAGTGTGAAATTCAACGATATAAAGGTCTTGGTGAAATGAATGCTGATCAGTTATGTGAAACTACTATGCAACCGGGAACTAGGACTTTGATTCGGGTAAATATTGAAGATGCTCAATTAGCAGAGAAACGAGTTTCCGTGTTGATGGGTGATGATGTTTTGCCACGTAAAGAATGGATTGAAGAAAATGTGGAATTTTCGCTTGAAGATGATTATGAAATTTAGGGGTGAAGTTTATGAGTAAGAAAAAAGATGAAACTAAAGAAGTGATTGAAAAGATCTTTGATTATACCCTTGAAGATATTATGGGAGAGCGATTTGGATCTTATTCTAAGTATATTATTCAAGATCGGGCGATTCCTGATGCAAGGGATGGCTTAAAGCCGGTACAACGAAGAATTCTTTATTCAATGTATAAAGAGAAAAACACTTATGATCATGGATATCGTAAGAGTGCTAAGACAGTTGGAGATGTTATTGGTAATTATCATCCACATGGTGATAGTTCTATTTATGATGCAATGGTTAGAATGAGCCAAGCATGGAAGACAAGACTTCCTTATATTGATATGCATGGTAATAATGGTTCTATTGATGGTGATAGTCCCGCTGCTTATCGTTATACTGAGGCTCGCCTTTCAAAGATTGCTAATGAAATGGTGCGAGATATTGACAAGGATACTGTTCTTTTTGCGCCAAACTTTGATGATACTTGTGAGGAACCAACGGTTTTACCGGCAAGATTTCCAGCTCTTCTTGTTTATGGGGCGATGGGAATTTCCGCAGGGTATGCAACTAATATTCCGCCTCACAATTTAAATGAGATTATTGAGGCTACTATTTACCGAATTGATCATGCTGATTGTTCACTTGACGAATTGATGAAATTTGTTAAGGGACCAGATTTTCCAACGGGCGGAATTGTAGAAGGTCTTGAAGGAATAAAAAATGCCTATAAAACAGGACGGGGCAAAATTATTATTAAGAGTAAATATACCGTTGATAAAAATTCTATTATTATAACGGAAATTCCTTATGAAGTTAATAAAGCATTAATGGTTAAAAAAATTGATGAGATTCGACTTGATAAAAAAATAGAAGGAATTAGTGAAGTTCGGGATGAATCGGCTAGTGATGTTAGAATTGTAATTGATTTAAAAAGAGGGGCTAATACTGATTTAATAATTAATTATTTATTAAAAAATACCGATATGCAAATTAGTTATAATTTTAATATGGTTTCGATTGTTAATAAACGGCCAAAATTATTAGGTCTTCAAAAGTTACTTGATGCTTTTATTAATCATCAAAGAGAAGTTGTTAGAAGAAGAACAGAATTTGATTTACATCATGCGAAGGCAAGATATCATATTGTAGAAGGATTAATTAAATGTATTTCTATTCTTGATGAGGTTATTAGAGTAATAAGAGAAAGTAAGAATAAGAGTAATGCTAAGGAAAATTTAGTTAAAGAATTTGACTTTACAATGGAACAGGCGGAAGCAATTGTAACGTTACAATTATATAGGTTAACTAATACAGATGTTGTTATGCTTGAAGAAGAGATGGCTAATTTACTTAAAATTATCAAAGGACTTGGAGCTATTTTGGAAAGTGAAGAAGTCTTAAAGAGTGTCATGAAAAAAGATTTAATGGATGTTAATAAAAATTATGTTACTAATAGACTTACCGAGATTAAAGAAGAAATAACGGAAATTAAAATTGATACAAAAGCCATGATTGCTAAGGAAGATACTATTGTAACGCTTAGTCGAGATGGTTATATTAAAAGGTGTAATTTACGAAGTTATGGTGCTAGTAATTTAGAGGATACTAGTTTAAAAGATAACGATTATTTACTTGGTATTTATGAAATGAATACGCTTGATACGTTGTTAGTCTTTACTAATTTAGGTAATTATTTATATATTCCTGTTCATACTATTTATGATATGAAATGGAAAGATTTAGGTAAACATATTAGCAATTTAGTACCACTTAATCAAGAAGAAGAAATAATTGGGGCTATTCCAGTTACTAAATTTACGGAAGATAAGAATATTATGACGATTAGTAAAATGGGAATGATTAAAAGAAGTAAGCTTAGTGAATTTAATATAACTCGAATTAATAAGCCTAGTAGTTGTATGAAGTTAAAAGATAATGATTTGGTAGTAGCTGTTAGTGATGATAATGAAGATGATATTTTTGTTGAGACAAAACAAGGATATGGATTATGGTTTGCTAAAGATGAAGTACCAATTGTCGGAGTGAAGGCTGGAGGTGTTAAAGCGATTAATCTTAAAGATGATGAAGTTGTTAGTATGATTAATTTCTCTAATTCTTTAAAAGAATATGTAGCAATTATTACTGATAAAGGTACTGGTAAGAGAATTAGAATTAGTGATTTTGAAAAGACTAGTAGGGCAAGGCGTGGTCTTATGACTATTAGAGATGTTAAGACTAATCCTTATCATATTATTAAAGCCTTTATTGTTGATAATAAAGATCAACTTGGTCTTAAAAATGGTGAGATTATAACTATTAAGAGTACAGAGTTGCCAATTAGTGATCGTTATTCAACTGGTAGTAGCATTGTTAAGAGTAATTTAACTGATGCCTTTATGGTGAAATCACTGGTCAAAAAAGAAGAGGTTACCCCTTTGAAAGAACAAGTATCATTAAGTGATATTGATCAGAGATTAATGACAATTGATGATTTTTTGAAATAAACTAGAAAAGAAGTATTTTCTAGTTTTTTTTAGAATAATATTTATTAGGTGATGTTATGTCTAAAGAAAATTTTAAAGCATTTATTAAGAAAAAACCTTATCTTGCTAAAGCGGTACTTGATGGGAAGACAACGTTTCAAAAATTATATGAAGTGTATGACTTATATGGAGAGAATAGTAGTAGTTTTTCAGAGTTTGAAAATAATAAAGAAGAAGTAAAAAGTAATCATTTTAATTTTAATGAGATTACTAATATGTTTAAGAATGTGGATTTAGAAAGTATTCAAAAAGGAATTCAAGGATTAGAAAAGGCTATTAACTTGGTTCAGGATGTGGTTCCTAAAAATGAAAATAGATCTTTTCCTAACTATGAGGAAAGACCTATTAATAAGTATTATGAGGACTAATGCAGGTTGAAACAAAGTTAAAGATTAGGGAAAACTATTATTTATATCGGTATTTAAGAGAAGATTCGTCTTGGTATAAATATTTAAATAGGGATCCATTAATTATTAAGAATATGGAAGCTGTAGCTAAAAAGTATTATAAATTACGGGGCGTTGATAAATTAGAAAATGTAATTGATACCATTAATTTAGTTGAGACTTTTTTAGAGGTATTAAAGTGATTTTTCATTATTATCTAACATATCTTCTTTTTCATAAATAGCATCATAAATATAATCATAAGCAATAGTCTTAGTCTGAAAATCAGTATTCATTTCAAATTCAGAAAATTTATCTAAAGTTATATCTAATTCATTTTCACTTAAGTCTTTAAGAGTAGTAGATAAATATAGTTTATGAAGTTCTAGAGTTTCTAGTTTTTTATTATCGATATCTGTATCATTATTATTTAACATAATACTAGCAGTTTCATAAAAAATGGGATTTAAGATAATACCTCTTAAGTTAGACGCAATATAATTATGATTATTAACAGCATCAAGAGTATCAAAACGACTAGCTAGGGAATGATAAGAAATATTATCATAATAATTATCTTTATAAATATAAAGTAAATGATTAATAATTTGCTTTTTTCTTTTGGGATTAATATCTTGATTATTTGCTAAAGTCATTAAATAAGAATCAAGTTGATCTTTAACAATATAATAATTAATTTCATTATGTTCTTGCTCGGTTGCAGCATAAAAATTATAATTAGCATATCTTTTTAAACCGGAATTAAAAGTTTTAAATGTTTCATAATTAAGAGTAGAAAGATGTTTTATTAAGTCAAGGCCCAATCTTGATTTTTCAATATTTTTATAGTCATTATTTAAGACTTTTAAAAGACTATTATAAGGTTTTTGATAATGATAATCTTCAAAGAGATGATTTAATAATTTTATAATGGTTTTATCGGTTAAATTATTTAATTTATTATCAATAATATCATCAATTAATTTGATAGTTTGATAGTTTTTTTGATCTTTAAATAATTCTTTTATTTGTCTATTATAAAGTAGTAAATCATCTAATAATTTTTCTTCTTTTTCGTCTAAATATATATTTTCCATAATGGCTCCTTTTGAGTTAGATATTATACAACTATATTTTGCAATAGACAAGTATTTTTGTTATGATAGTTAAAGGAAGTGATAAAATGTCTTATTTAGAGTGTTATCAAGAATTACTTTTGATGATAAATAATTCCTATCTTGCTTTCTCAGTTAAAGAAAGACTTGATAAAATAAATGGTGATTTAGAACTTTTGGAAAAAATTAAGAAGTATCATGAAAACTTTGATGATAAGATTAAACTTGATATTTATAGTAATAAAGATTTTTTAGAGTATAAAAGACTTGAGACGGAGGTTAATTTACTTAGTTTAAAGTTAAATAAAATATTTAAGGAGTTAAATAATGAGGGTAATTAGTGGAATATATAAAGGAAGACAATTAAAAGGATATACGTTGAAAGGGACAAGACCTACGATGGACCGAGTTAAAGAATCGCTATTTGATATTTTAGGAGATAAAGTAGAGGGAAGAGTTTGTCTTGATCTTTTTGCAGGGAGTGGTAATTTAGGAATTGAAGCTTTAAGTAGAGGAGCTAAGTTTGTATATTTTGTAGATAGAGAATATATGGCTTATAAAACAATTAAAGATAATTTATCCCTTTTAAATATTTTAAATGTAGAAGTATTGAATATGGATTATTTAAAAGCATTAGAAAAACTTAATACAATTAGATTTGATATTATTTTTTTAGATCCTCCTTATAAGAGTGATTATTTAGAAAAAGCGGTTAGAAAGATAAGTGAATTAACTCTATTAAATGATAAAGGAATTGTTGTTCTTGAAAGTGATGATATTAATAAACTTTATTATAATGATTATTTTAGAGAGATAGTAACAAGAAAATATGGAGATAAATATATTAGAATTATTGAGCGTAATTAATTATACGCTTTTTTATTTGATGATAGTTATAGATGGTTGTAAAAATGATATTTAGGGAAGTAGCAATAATTAGCGAATACATACCAATTTTTAAAAGTGAAAAGATAAAAAGAGAAAGTGTTCTAATGATTGTACCAATTAGTGTTGTTTTTAAATTATCAATAGATAGACCCATGGCATCAAGAGTAGCTTGTAGTGGAGCCTGAATATACTGGAGAATGCAGATGGGAGCAAGTAGTTTCATATAATTAATACCTTCAGTGGTGTTATATAAAAGTTTGAGGAAAAATTCCGGAATTAAAAATAAAATGAGGGAAAATGGAAGACCAATTAAAAGAGAAAAAAAGATGGCTTGTTTTAATTTGGTTTTAGCATAACGATAATTTCTATGACTAGTAGCATTAGAGATAACAGGTAATAGGGCTTGGGAGATGGCTAAAGTAAAAAAGGAAGGTAAGAGTAAAAGGGGAAGAACAAAGCCTGTGATAACTCCATATTCTTTAATAATAAAATTAGAAGAGTATCCAGCATACTTTAAAGTAGTAGTTAAAATAATAGGTTCTAGAAAATAACCAAGACTAGCAATTAACCGTGATGAGGTGGTGGGAATACTAATATGAAGAGCTTCTTTGACATAACTTCTTTTATAAATTAAATCTTTTTTGTCAAGGGTGAAGTTTTTAGGAAGAAAGAAAAAGAGGACAAGAATAGACATTAATTCGCTAATAATATTGGTTAAAATAACGAAGGTAACGGCAATATCAATGCCTTTTACAATAAAAAGAGGAATGCCAATAATTATTAAAATTAATCTAATAATATCTTCTAATACATTAGAGATAACATGAGGTAGCATTTGTTGTTTGCCAAAGAAATAACTTCTTAAAATACTAGAAGTTGATGTTAGGGGTAAGACACTTGCAATAGCTAAAAGAGGAAGAATAGTTCTTTTTTCATGTAAAAGATTAATGGCAATGAAAGGAGAGATTATAATTAATATAACAATAATGGTAACGTTGATAATAAAGGAAAGGGGAAGAAGGGAAAAAAGAAGATGTTTATTATTTTTTCTTTTTTCAGCTATTAATTTAGATAAAGCAGTAGGAAGACCAAATTGACAAAGACCAATTAAAAGCGAAAAAGTAGGAAGAACTAACATATAAAGACCTATTCCAGTACTCCCCATTAATCTACTCATAACGATCTTAGTAATCATACCTAAAATTTTGGTTAAAGCCCCACCAATAATTAAGATAATAGTTGATTTAATAAAGGTTTCTTTTTTCATATTTTCACATTCCTTTTTATTAATATATGTGTGTAAAGCTTAAAAAATATGTAAAAATATGTTTGTAAAAAATGGTAAATACTAACTGTAAAGAGCAAAAGAAAAATATGTAAAATTTTCTGTAAGTACTTTTTTTAGAATATTGATTGTGATATAGTTGAAATACGAAATGTAGTTAGAGGTGTTTTTAATGAATAAAAAAGATATATTAGAATTATTAGCAACAAAGGAAGTAATAATAGTGTTAGTAATACTTGCTATTGTAGTATTAATATATGCTTTTTTGTGGTTTATGGAATTTTTAAAGAAACAGGATGAGAAGAAAAAATTACAAAATAATACAATGGAATTAAAGAAATTAGTTAGTGAAATAAAAGAAATAGAAGAAAAAGAAAAAGCTACTAAGAAAAGTGATGTGGTAGTTAAAGAAGAAAATAAAACTCCAGAGTTAGAAGAAAAAATAGAATTAGAAGTTCCTAAAGAAGAAGTAAAAGAAGAAAAGATAGAGAAAATGGAAGAAGTTCCTAAAAATATAGATAGCATCATGTTAAATAATCAAGAAGAAAAAGTTGAGATTTCAATGGATAATAAAACTATTCCTGTTGATGCTCCTAAGAATGAAGAAGAGGTAATTAAATATAAAGATGAAGTATATACAAAAACAGAGGCACAACAAGAACTTGAAAGATTAACCCATGAACTACAAAAAATAGAAGAAGAAAAAGATGAAGAAAATATTGAGTTAACAAAGTTTGAAGAAGAACAGGAAGAAAATGCTATTATTAGTTTAGATGAATTATTAGAAAAAGGGAAAAGTGAAACTTTACAAGATGAGATTGAAAAGTATGAAGATGAAGGTAATGAACCGATAAGTATTAGTGAACTTGAAGAAAGATATAATTCAATTAAAGAAGATAAGAATGATGAAGATATTGAAATATTGGAAGAAGAAGTTCCTTCTAAAGGAGAAAAAGAAACAGTTAGTCTTGATGATTTCTTTAGTGCTAATACTCATAAAGTATATAGTGAAAATCATGGTTATAAGCCTAGTCCGATTATTAGTCCTATTTATGGAATAGAAGAAGATAAGACAAGTGTTAGTACGCTTGAGTTGGAAAATACTGCTACTTATCCAAAGATGGATGAAGAACTTAAAAAGACAAATGAGTTTTTAGCAAAGTTACGAGAATTACAAAAGAAATTAAATTAGATTATTCTTTAGAAAGAATGATCTTTTTTTCTTTCTTTTTTTAAATTTATCTACTATACTAAGAGAAGGAAGTGGTCTTATTATGAATGTAACAATTTTACCAGCTGATACTTATGTTGTAATTAATAAAACAGTTCTTCATAGTGAAGATAGAAAACTTTTAACAATGTTATATCAACCTATTGTAGGACATACAGCTATTAGTCTTTATTTTACTTTAGTAGATGATTTGGATGTATATAATAAAGTGAGCAATGAACTTAATCATCATCATTTAATGAGTATTATGCAACTTAGTTTAGAAGAGTTATTAATAGCAAGACAAAAATTAGAGGCAGTAGGACTTCTTAAAACTTATTATAAAAAGGGAAATGTAAATAATTATGTATATCTTTTATATTCACCAATTAGTGCTAATGAATTTTTCAATCATCCAATTTTAAATGTAGTATTATATAATAATATTGGAAAGAAAGAATACTTAAAAAGACAAGAATTATTTAAAGTACCAAGAGTAAGACTTACCGAGTTTAAAGATATTAGTTTAAAATTTAATGAAGTTTATCAAAGTAGTAATTTAAAACCATTTGAAGTAATTGATAATATAGAAAAGAAAAATGTTGCTAAATTAGAAGTAAAAGATATTATTGATTTTAATCAGTTAATAGCATCAATTCCTAGTGGTCTTATTAATAATAAGTGTTTTAATTCTGAGATTAAGACGTTAATTAATAATCTTTCCCTTGTATATAGTATTGATACTGAGAGAATGAGTGGTTTAGTGAGAACTTCTCTTAATGAGAAAGGATTAATTGATAAGCAAGAATTAAGAAAAAATTGTAGGAATTACTATTCTTTTGAAAATGTTGGGAATTTACCAACACTCATTTATCAAAAACAACCAGATTATTTAAAGAAACCGGAGGGAGATTTATCAAAATGGGCTAAGATGGCTTATACATTTGAAAATACTTCTCCATATGACTTTTTAAGAAGTAAATATAAAGGAGCAGAACCGACCAAAAGAGATTTACAGTTGATTGAGGATTTGATGTGTGATCAGAAGCTTAGTGCTGGAGTGGTTAATGTTTTAATATCTTATGCTTTAAAAATAAATAATCAAAAATTAAATAGAAGTTATCTTGAAACAATTGCAGGACAATGGAAAAGACTTAATATAGAAACAGTAGAAGAAGCTATGAAATTAACAGAAAAAGAATATAAGAAAATGAAAAAGATTGCTAATAATAGTAGTAGAAGTAAAACTGTTAAAAAGAAGGAAGTTAAAGAAGATATTCTTCCTGATTGGTTTGGAAAAAATATTGAGATGGATAATACTAATGAGATGCTTAATAAAGAGTTAAATGAGATAGTAGATAGTCTTGTATAGAAAATAAAATTATGTTATAATATGAGCCATTAGAGGGGATAATTATGGAAAATGAATTAATCAAAAAATATATTTTTAATATTATATTTACATTTATAGTTATTACAGTTCTTACTTTCCTTTGGTTTGGACCTTATAAGAGTAAAGTAAGAATAAAAGAGTCTTTAATGGCTTATAATATAGATTTTAATAAAAGTCTTAAATATAAAGGCTTTGATTACTTAGAATTATCTAATAAAATGATTACTAAAGATTTAGTGGTAGAAAATACTTCAAGTGATATTAATAGTTACATTATTAGTTTTGATAATTATACTAATAGTGATAATAATTATATTAACTACTATATCACGGATAGTGAAGGTAATAGAAGTAGTGTTAGAAGTTTAAATCTTGACGGGTTTATTTTAGAAAATAAAATAAAAGGGAAAGAAAAGAAAAACTATACTATCACAATGTGGAGTGATTATAACATTGAAGGGAATTTAAAATTATTGTTAAATCCTGTAAAGGTTTAATTATTTAAAAGAATATGATAATATATTCTTATGTCCCTATAGTATAACGGATAGAACAAGGCCCTCCTAAGGCTTAGATGAAGGTTCGATTCCTTCTAGGGACGCCAGTATAATAATTTGAGTTAGCAATTGCTAGCTTTTTTTGTAAAATGTAAAGTGAAAATATTGTGGCTTTTTTTTTTTTTTTTTTTGGTACAATAAGGGTATAAGAGTATAAGTAGAGAGGTTTATTGAAATGAAGAGGAAGGAAAAAATAATTTTATGGGGGTCAGCAGTACTATTATTAGGAGTAATTGTAGGAATAAGTTATGCGGCTTTTACTTTTGGCCAAAGTGGAAAGAACTTAAATACAATAACAACAGGTATTATGCAGATGAGTTATGAAGAGAGTAGTAATGTTATTAAAATGACAGGAGCACTACCAACTACCGATGCAACTGGGAAAGTAAGACTTAATGAAGGCGAATATTTTGATTTTACAGTATCAAGTACTATTCAAGGAGATGCTCAAATTAACTGGGAGATTGCGGCGGAAGACTTTTCAAGTAATACCTTTGATGGTAAAAATGTAAAGCTTTATCTTACCAGTTTAGATAGTAGTGGTAATGAGACCGAAGTAATGGCACCGAAAGTATTTACAAAGAAAACAACAGAAAATAAAAAGACTGGAAGACCAGCTAACACGATGAGTCTTGCCACAGGTACTATGAGTGCTTCAACAAGTACAAAGTACCGGTTAAGAATGTATGTTGATGAGAAATACAATCCGCAAGGAGATGGAGGAGGCAAAAAGTTTGCTATTAGAATAAATGTTTATGGTAAAGTTTATGAAGAACCAACTGGAAGTCAAATGAAAACATACACTTTTGGTCAATATAGTGATATGGTAACTAAAGTAGAAACAAAAAACACTAATGAAGTACCATCAACAGCGATAGCAAGTTTTGATATTTCTGAGGCAGGCGATGGATCTGTTATGACTTATATGGAAGCAGATGGAACAGCAGTAATAGCTGGTAAAGGCGGGATTATTGCACCTGTATCTTTGGTAAGTATGTTTGCTAACCTAAATAAAGTAACTAGTATTGATTTAACATATATGGACACCTCAAAAGTAACTAATATGACCAATATGTTCTATAATTGTAGTAGTTTAACAAATTTAGATGTAAGTAATTTTGATACGTCAAAGGTAACTAATATGAATTCTATGTTTTATCAGTGTAACTTAACAAGTTTAGATTTAAGTAGTTTTAATACTTTAGGTGTAACTAATATGAGTGATATGTTTTATAAATGTAGCAGTTTAACCAGTTTAGATTTAAGCAGTTTTAATACTTCGGGTGTAACTAATATGAGTGATATGTTTTGTTATTGTAGCAGTTTAACCAGTATAGATGTAAGTAATTTTGATACATCAAATGTAACTGATATGACCGGTATGTTTGATAGTTGTAGTAATTTAACTAGTATAGATTTAACTAGTTTCGATACATCCAAGGTAACGAATATGATTGGTATGTTTAAAAGTTGTAGTAGTTTAACCAATTTAGATTTAAGTAATTTTGATACCTCAAATGTAACTAACATGTATGAAATGTTTTGTCTTTGTAGTAATTTAACCAGTATAGATGTAAGTAATTTTAATACTTCTAAAGTAACCAATATGTATGGTATGTTTTATAATTGTAGTAGTTTAACAAGTTTAAATTTAAGTAATTTTGATACATCAAATGTAACTGGTATGGCTAGTATGTTTGGTAGTTGTAGTAATTTAACTAGTATAGATTTAACTAGTTTCGATACATCGAAAGTGGCAAGTATGTCTGGTATGTTTGAAAATTGTACAAAAATGCAAAGTATTAAAGTTAGTAGCAAATGGGTAATTGGTTCTGATTGTAATAAACGTGATATGTATAATGGTTGTGGTGTTTCAGCAGTTACTTATGTTTAAGTTTTTGATACATATTGAAAAGTATGTATCTTTTTTTGTTTCTTTTTATTTTTCTCTTGTTCCTCTTTTTAAATTATAGTATAATTGGAATATAATAAAGAGGGTGTTTTTGTGTTAGGTACTATTTTAGAAATTGTTGATAATAGTGTTACACTTAATCTGGATATTGATATAACGAAGCAGGCCAATCTTTTGAATTTGCATGTTGTTTTTGTGGACGGTAATATTAAAATTGTAGGGGAAATTGTTAGTAGTACAAAGACTACTTTAAAAATAAATATAGTGGGAGAAATTAAAGGTAATGAATTTATTCCGGGAAGTAGTGCTAGACCTTCTTTTAAATCACATGTTAGAATTGTTAGTTTGGAGGAGTTATCATTAATTCTTGGTCCTCTTGAACCGGGTAAAGGGGAAGTAACTTTTGGCTTTTCTAATATTTATCAAAATTATAAGATTAATGTTAGTGTTAATAGTTTTTTTAGTAATCATTTTGCGATTTTAGGTAATAGTGGGAGTGGTAAATCGTTTACGGTTAGTCGTATTTTTCAAAATGTTTTTATGGATCCTTTGAAGAGTCCTTTGAATTCTAATTTTGTGCTTTTTGATGCTTATGGGGAGTATAGTAGGGCTTTTGGTTCTCTTGAAAAAATTAATCCTAATATTCATTATAAAATTTATACTACTAATACGGAGAGTATGGATGAGGTTTTAAATATTCCGCTGTGGTTACTTGATGTTGATGATATTGCCTTATTACTTGATGTTAATACTCCTAATCAGTTGCCTATTCTTGAGAAGGCTCTTTCATTGGTGCCAATATTAACGGGGGATAATCCTGAGGTTGTTAATATTAAGAATGATATTATTGCTAGATGTTTGATGGATATTTTACTTAGTGGTCACGATTCTACGAAGATTCGGGATCAGGTGATTGCGATTTTAACGAAGTTTAATACGAGTGAGCTTAGTCTTGATACGAAGATTGTGGAACCGGGATATGTGCGAACTTTTAAGCAGTGTTTAAATATTGACAAGACTGGGAAGTTACAAGAGATTGAATTGGTAGTTAATTTTGTTAAACAATTTATTATTGATGATGTTAATATTTTGGATATTCCGTCTAAGTTTGTACCTTATGGTTTAAAGGATTTGGAAACGGCGCTTGATTTTGCTCTTATTAGTGAGGGTATTTTAAAAAGTGATAAGGTATATGATTATGCTAATATTCTTAGTGTTAGACTGCATTCGCTTGCTAATAGTAAGAATCATGTTTTCTTTGATAGTAATGGTTATGTTGATCGAAATACGTTTTTAAACCGGTTGTTTACTAATTCACTTGGTAATAAGTGTCAAATTATTAATTTTAATATTAGTTATATTGATGATAGACTTGCTAAGGTTATTACAAAGATTTTATCAAAGCTTATTTTTGATGATGCTGTTAGTAATATTAAGCGGGGTAGTCATCCTTATCACATTGTGATTGAAGAAGCACATCGTTATGTTCAAAATGATATTGATAAGGAGATTTTAGGGTACAATATTTTTGAACGAATTACTAAAGAAGGGAGAAAATATGGGGTGCTTTTAGGACTTATTACGCAACGTCCTAGTGAATTATCAGAGACAGTTATTTCACAGTGTTCTAATTTTATTATTTTAAGAACTTTACATCCTAAGGATTTGGTATATATTAAAGAGATGGTTCCTAATATTTCTCTTGAGGTGGCTAATTTGTTAAAGAATTTAAAACCGGGGAATGCGATTATGTTTGGTAGTGCGTTTAAGGTACCTATTAATATTTATTTTTTAAAGGCAGATCCGGAACCACTTTCTAATAATGTAGATATTATGAATATTTGGTATAAATAGAAATTTATGTCTTTGAGATTTTTAGAAAATATGTTAAGATAGATTTAGATATTAGGAGGATTTAATATGGCATTAGATAAATTAAAAAAATTAATTGGAACGGATAGTTCTAGTGAAGTGGAAGTTAAAGAGGAGGAGTATTATAAAGTGAGTAGAGATGATTATAGTGATGAGTTTGGGCCAAGCGGTAGTAAGATGGTTTTATTAGAGCCACGTGCTTATTCTGAGAGTCAAGAAATAGCGGATTATTTAAAAGAAAGAAATGCAGTAGTTGTAAATCTTAAACGTGTTACTCCTGATCAAGCAAAAAGAATAGTTGATTTTTTAAGTGGGACGCTTTATGCTATTGGAGGAGATTTACAGAAATTAGGAGGAGGAATATTTTTGTGTACTCCGAATAATGTTAATGTAGAAGGTGAAATATCAGATGATGCTGCTAGTTCTAAACAAGCAAGTAAACGTAGTACTAAGAAACAAGAGGATGATGAATTTGATTGGTAAACCCGATAAGTAGGGATGTGAGATAATGGACAAATTTAATTATGAAGCAAATGGTTATAATAAAGCGGAAGTTAATAAATTTGTAAATGATGTTATTAAAGAAACAGAAGGTATTATTAGAAAGTATCAGGAACAGAAGAAAGAAATAACGGCGTTAAAAGAAAAACTTGCTCATTATGAAGTGATGGAAGAGACGCTTAAACAATCGCTTATTAATGCTTCGAAGACGGCTGATAATGTTAAAAGATTGGCAAGAGAAGAAGCAGATATTATAATTGGTGATGCAAAACATAATGCGTCAAGGATTGTGGGTGAGAGTTTACTTAAAGCGCGAAAAATTGAAAATGAGGCTGATACTTTAGAGAAAAATGTTAAAATATTTAAACGTAAATTAAAAATCATTGTAGAACAACAAATGGCAGTGGTTGATGAGATTGAGACGCTAGACTTAGAAGATAATTAGTCTAGTTTTTGTCACTTAGGAAGGATGGTTATGGAAGAATCTAGAGAGTTTGAAGAATTAATTTTAAAATATACTTCAGCACTTAAAACTTTGGAAACGCAAATTAGTATTTTGCTTGAAGATTTTGAACATAAGAATCATTATAATCCTGTGGAGCATATTAAGACAAGGCTTAAAAGTTATGATAGTATTGTCAATAAACTTCAGGAAAAAGGGTATGAGGTTACTTATGATAATATTGTTAAGCATGTTCATGATATTGTGGGAATGCGAATTGTGTGTAGTTTTTTATCTGATGTTAGTAAGATTGTTGAGATTATTGAGCTTAGTGATCAAATAACAATTCATGATAAGAAGGATTATATAGCTAATCCAAAGAAGACGGGATATTCTAGTTATCATTTGCTTGTTTATGTTCCGGTTTATTTAATTGATGGGGTGACCCTTGTGGAAGCGGAAATTCAAATTAGGACGATGGCAATGGACTTTTGGGCTAGTTTGGCGCATAAAGTAACTTATAAGTTTAAAGATGAGATTCCGGTTGAGGTTCTTAGCGATATGCATAGGTGTGCTGAAGATATTCATAAACTTGATTTGAAAATGTTAAATATTAATAATAAAGTACAATCAATAAAAGATGATCATGAAATAATTTAATCATCTTTTTCTTTTTAGTGATATGTGATAAAATATAGCAAGAAATGGAGAATTTATATGGAACTTTTAATACCAGTTGGGGAAATGAAATCACTTTATCAAGCGATTAATAATGGTGCGGATGCGGTTTATCTTGCTCTTAAAAGATTTGGGGCCCGGGCTTATGCTGTTAATTTTAGTTATGAGGAAGTTAGAGAAGCTCAAAAGATTTGTAAATTATATGGGGTTAAGCTTTATGTGACGATGAATACGCTTGTTAAGGATGATGAGGTTGATGATTTTTTAAGTGATGTTTATTTTTTGTATAGTATTGGGGTAGATGCTATTATTATGCAGGATTTTGGGATGATTAGTCTTTGTTTAAAGAAGTATCCTAATTTGGAGATTCATGCATCAACGCAGGTTAATAATACTAGTTATGAGACAATTAAGCTTTTATATGAAATGGGTGTTAAACGGGTAGTGTTACCACGAGAGATGGATATTTCTTTAATTAAAAAAATAAATATTCCAATTGAGCTTGAAGTTTTTGTGCATGGGGCATTATGTGTTTGTTATAGTGGAAATTGTTTATTTAGTAGTATGCTTGGTAATAGGAGTGCTAATAGAGGGGAATGTGTTGGTAGTTGTAGGAGTTATTATAAGCTTTTTGATGGTAATGATTTAATTGATTCAGGTTATCTTTTATCGATGAAGGAACTTAATAGTGGGGAAGATATTTTAAAGCTTCCTTCTAATGTTACGAGTTTAAAAGTAGAAGGAAGGATGAAGGGGGCTAGTTATGTTTCTTTTATAACGAAGTATTATCGAAAGATTCTTGATGGGGGCGCTGTTAGTCATGAAGAACTTGAAGAGTTAAAAAGTATTTTTTATAGAAAGTATACGAAAGGACATTTATTTAATGATAGTGATTTAATTAATAAAGATAGTCCTAATCATTTGGGAAGACATTTAGGAAGTGTGGTTTCTTTTGATGATGAAATGATTAAAATTAAGCTTGATGCTCCTCTAAAACAAGGAGATGCGATTAGATTTAGAAATGCTAATAAGGGAATGTATGTTAATTATTTGTATGATAAATCCTTTAATTTGATTAATAAGGCTAAGAGTGGAGATACTATCTTGGTTGATAATAAAGTTTCATTAAAAGATATTGATGAAGTTAGGAAGACTAAGGATATTGATTTAGAGGTTAGTGATGAAGTTATTTCGAAAAAGATTCCGGTTAAGATTAGTTTTTATGCTAAAAAGAATGAAGAGTTTATTTTACGCATTAGTGACTTTGTTAATGAAGTTGAATATAAGGGGAGTATTGTTGATTTGGCTTTATCTAATCCAATTAGTAAAGAACGGGTTCAGGACCAATTAGGAAAACTCGGTAATAGTCCTTTTGTGGCTGTTTCTTTTGATATAGAGATGGATAATGATATCTTTATTAGAATTGGTGATCTTAATATTGCAAGAAGAACACTTGTCGAACGATTAATTGGTCTTAGAATAAATAATAAAAAGGAAGCGTTAGTTAAAAAAGTAAAATTTGATTATATTGATGAGGGTGGAAAGCTTGACATTTCTAAGTATCAGATGGCAGAAAGGAATGGATTTCATCTTGATATTAAAAATCATTTAATGGTTAGTAATCTTGTTGATCCTAAAGGGTATGATGTTATTGGTTATTATCCTTTAAATGTTTATAATGCTTATAGTGTTTATTATTTATATAAATTGGGTTATAAAGGAATTATGGTTTCAACTGAACTTAATAAAGAGGAAATTAATAAACTTTGTTCCAATGTTAGAAGTGAGTTTGGAAATATTCCTCTTATTATTAAAAATAAGGGATTAGTAGAAGTGATGATTATTAAGGGAAATGTTCTTAATATTAAAGATTCACATGATTACTATTTAGTAAATAGTCATAATGATCGATTTAAAGTTACTTATGATGGGGTGTTTACACATATTTTTTCTAGTTATGCTCTTAATCTTTTGGAAAGTGATTTTAAGGTTGATAATCTTTATTTTACTTCTTAAAAATGATATAATACTGAAAGGAAAGGCGTTGATTTGATGGATAAATTAAGTAAAGAAGAAGTTTTGCATGTGGCAAGACTTGCTAGGATTAAACTTAGTGATGATGAGATTGAAAAGTTTAGAGTACAACTTAAAGTACTTATGGATGATATAGATAAAATTCGGGATGTAAATGACTTCGATGATGAGTTTATGTTTACGCCAATAGAAGAAAAGTCTAGACTTCGAGAGGATGAAGTGGGAGTTATGCTTAGTGCTGATGAAGCTCTTAGTAATGCTCCTAAGAGAAATGGAAATTTTGTGGAAGTGCCGGTGATGATAAATGAGTAATTATTTAGATAAAGATATTTTTGAACTTCATAAACTTTTGGTTGATAAGGTAATAACTCCTGTTGATTTGGTTTTAGAGGCTATTAAGAGAATTGAAGCTAATAAAGAGTTAAATGCTTTTATTACGCTTAATGAGGAAGCAATTGATGTTGCTAAAAATCTTGGAGAAGTTGATGAAGATAATGTTTTCTTTGGACTTCCTATTGCTTTAAAAGATAATATTGTTACTAAGGGGTTACGGACTACTTGTGCTTCTCATATTTTAGATAATTTTTTACCTTGTTATGATGCTACGGTTGTTTCTAAGATTTTAGAGAAAAAAATGATTATTATTGGTAAGACTAATATGGATGAGTTTGCAATGGGTTCTACTAGTGAGACTAGTTATTTTAAGGCTCCTAAAAATCCTCATGATTTAGAAAGAGTAGCAGGAGGATCTAGTGGGGGAAGTGCTAGTTGTGTGGCGGCTAATTTAGTGCCATTTGCACTTGGTAGTGATACAGGAGGTAGTATTAGACAACCAGCAAGTTATACGGGTATTGTGGGGATGAAACCAACATATGGTAGAGTTTCTCGATATGGATTAGTAGCTTTTGCCTCTAGTTTGGATCAAATTGGACCAATGACAAGAACGGTTTTAGAAAATGCGATGTTATTAAATATTTTAGTGGGGGAAGATGATAAGGATTTAACTAGTGTTAGAAAAGATGCGGAAGATTTTACTCGGTTAATTGGTAGTGATAGTAAACTTAAAATAGCTATTCCTAAATATTTTGTTAGTGATATTGTTGATAATGAAATTAGAGAAAGAATTTCTTTAGTAGTAGATTATTTGAAGGATAAAGGTCATATTGTTGATTATGTTGATATGGCTTATTTAGATCAAACGGTAACTTTATATCAAATTATTGCAATGGCGGAAGCATCTAGTAATTTAGCACGATTTGATGGAGTTAGGTATGGATTACGAGATATGAATGCAGATGATGTTGACTCAATGTATGAAAATACTAGAAGTCTTGGCTTTGGAGATGAAGTTAAAAGAAGAATTATGATTGGATCTTATATTTTAAGCGGTAAAAATGCAAAGACTTATTATGATAAGGCATTAATGGTTCGTGATGATATTAAGAAAGAGTTTCAAAGAATCTTTAATGATTATGATTTGGTTATTGGTCCTACAACGACTAGTGTTGCACCATTACTTGGCAGTGGTAAGGATGATCCGCATAAGGCATTTATGGATGATGTTTTGGTTATTCCGGTTAATATGGCAGGTCTTCCGGGACTTAGTGTTCCAGTGGGACTTAATAAAGATAATTTGCCAATTGGGTTATCTATTATAGGTAATTCTTTTGAAGAGGCTAAGATGTATATGCTTGGTAGTTTGATAGAGGAGGGATTTAAAAGTGAGTAGTTATGTACCAACGATTGGACTTGAAGTGCATGTGGAAGTTAAGAGTAAGAGTAAACTTTTCTCATCAAGTCTTAATGCTTATGGTAAAGCTAGTAATACCCTTGTTAATGTGGTTGATCTTGGATATCCCGGAACATTACCTGTTGTTAATAAAGAAGTTATTAAACAGGGGATTAGAGCATGTTATGTTTTAAATTGTAGTGTTACTAAAAAGATGCATTTTGACAGGAAGAATTATTTTTATCCTGATAATCCTAAAAATTATCAAATTACACAAAACAGAACACCAATTGGGGTTAATGGTTATGTTGAAATTGAAGTTGATGGGGTTAAGAAAAAAATTGAAATTGAAGAGATTCATATTGAAGAAGATACTTGTAAGAGTGCACATAGAGGTAAAGTTAGTTTACTTGACTTTAATAGAGCGGGAGTGCCATTAATTGAGATTGTAACAAAACCTTGTATTAAATCAGGAGAAGAAGCGGCTCTTTATTTACAAAAGTTAAAAGAATTACTATTTTATGCTAATATTTCTGATTGTAAAATGGAAGAAGGAAGCATGAGGTGTGATGCGAATGTTTCAATTAGTAAAGATAAAAATAAATTAGGAGTTAGAACCGAGACTAAAAATATTGGGTCTATTCACAGTGTTACTGAAGCGATTAATTATGAAATTAAAAGACAAGAAGAAGTTCTTACAAGTGGAGGAAAGATTTGTGAAGAGACAAGACGGTATGATGATAAGGAAGGAAAAACGGTTTTAATGCGAGTAAAAGAAACCGGAAATGATTATCGGTATTTTATTGAACCAGATATTCCTTATGTTATTGTTGATGATAATTTTATTGATGAAGCGTTAAGTACACTACCTTTGTTACCGGATCAATTACGTAAAAAGTATCATAATTTAGGAATTAGTGAGTTAGATACAGCGAAGTTGATTGCTAATTTTTCTCTTAATAATTATTTCTTAGGTTTATTAGAATATCCTGTTAATTATAAAATGGCAGTAAACTTACTATTATCAGATATTTCTTCATATTTAAATAAACATAATGTAAAAATAGAAGAGACGAAACTTGATTATTCTAAATTTATTAGTGTTTTAGAAGAACTTGATAGTAATAAAATGTCTAATAAAAACTTTAAAGATATTCTTCCAACGCTTATGGAAACTACTAAAGATATTGAAAGTATTAAGGATGAGTTTAATATTAAAAATATTACCGATGATAATTATGTAAGAGAAATAGTTAAAAAAGTAATAGATGAAAATGCTAGTAGTTGCCAAGACTATAAAAATGGTCATGATCGAGCTTTAAAATATTTAATGGGAATGATTATGAAAGAGACTAAGGGAAGTGTAAATCCAAAACTTGCTAGTGAGTTACTTATTAAAGAATTAAATAATATTGATTAGTTTTAGATATTATTATATAATAATTATACTAGGGATGTGATTTGATGAAAGATTTTAAAAAATTTGTAAAGAATAATAAACTTACTGTAATTACGGGGATTATTTGTTTAATTTTTGTAATATTCGTTTTTACAATTAAAATAATATTTTTTCCGAGTGAATCGAAAGCAATTTATGGGGATAGATTAGATGGAATTGAAAAGGTAAAAATTACTAATCAAAACGAAGATAAAATTGTTTCTAAATTAGAAGAAAAAGATGAAGTTAAGAAGGCAAGTTGTGATATTAAGGGAAGAGTTTTAAATGTTATTATTACGGTTAATGATGATGTTAGTGTTGATACTTCTAAAGGATTAGGAAATGAAATACTTACTAATTTAGAGAAAGAACAAATAAAATATTATGATATTCAAATATTTGTTAAAAAAGATAATGATGATGAAAAATTCCCAATTATCGGTTATAAACACCAAGATAAAGATAATTTTTCATGGTCTAAAGATAGGTAGGTTATTATGAAGAAGAAAACATTTATTATTCTTCCTCTTTTTGTTGTAGTTGCAGTCTTTTTAGGAGTTTATTTTTACTATAATAAAGAGGATAGTAAAACATCACTTAATGTTAATGAGAAGAAGTGGGTAGAAGAAAATAATAGAACTATGATTGATGTTAATGTTCTTAATGATTATCCACTTTATGGACTTGATGGGGAAGGGGTCTTTTTTAAGTTTTTAAATGACTTTCAAAAAGATGTAGGTCTAGACTTTAATAAGAGTGCTTATTCAAAAGAAGATAGTCTTAATTCTAAAGATTATAGCTTTAAGGTGTTAGATAGTGATAGTAAACTTACTAATAATGATTTATTAATTGCTACTGATGGTTATATTGCGGTTGGAAAAGAGTATGAAAGAATAAATAAAGTTAGTGATTTTAAAGATAGTGTGCTAGGAGTTTTCAAAAATGATGCGGCTCCTATTAGTTATTATTTGAAAAGTGGTAGTAATTTAGCATTTAAATCTTATAATACAATTGATGAGTTATTTGCAGCATTAAATAGTGATGATGTTGATATGATTATTATTCCTAATATTATGTATCTTGATAAGACGATTGATAATAATGGTTATTATATTAATTATTATTTTACGGAGATGAAAGAGAAACTTGTTTTAACTTTATCTAAAGATTCATCTATGATGAAGTTAAATACAATTGTTAAGAAGTATTTTAAAAAATGGAAAAAAGATGATTATGTTAAGGAATATAATAAAATATATTTTGATTACTATGTTAATAAAAATGATATAACTTCTAAGAAGAAAGCCGATTTAGTTAAGAAGAATTATGTATATGGTTATGTTGAAAATTATCCTTATGAAGTTCCTTTAGATGGAGTTGTATCTGGTATTGCTGGCGAGTATTTAAATAGAATGTCACGACTTGCTAATATTAGTTTTTCTTATAAAAAATATAGTAGTGTGGCAGCTTTAAAGAAGGCTATTGTAAAGGGCGATGTTGATATTTATTTTGATTATTATGATTTTGGTAATCTTAATAGCAAATATAAAGCAACGATTTCTACTTTTATTGAGAAGTATGTAGTGCTTGGTAAGAGAAATGATAATTATGTTATTAATTCTTTTGAAGCCTTAAAAGATAATGATATTGCCATGGTTAAGGATACTAGTTTATATAATTATTTTTTAGATAATAGTCGTAGTGATATTACAACTTATTCTGATAATTTAAAATTAGTTAAGAATGCTAATGATAAAATGTTAGTTATTGATAGTGAAGTTTATAATTTATATAAAAATACTACTTTTAAAGATTATGATGTTTTATATCAAGATGTTATGATGAATGATTATAAATTTATGGTTAGGGATAATAATCCTACTTTCTATAATTTATTTAATTATATAATGACGACTAATTCTTATTATAATTATCGTAATAATGGGTTAATGGATATTAATAGATCATTAGTAGAGCGTAGTAGTTTTATGGGACTTTTCTTAACAATTTTATTAATTGTGTCTATTCCATTAGTAGTTTTAACAGTTTTATATATTTATTTTAAATATAAGAAGAAAGTTAAAAAGGTAAAGAAAGAAGATAGACATAAATATACAGATTTATTAACTAGTTTAAAGAATCGAAATTATTTAAATAAAAAAGCTCCAGAGTGGGAAGCTAGTAAGGTTTATCCTCAAGCTGTTATTGTTATTGATCTTAATAATGTTAAGTATGTTAATGATAATTATGGACATGAAGAAGGAGATAAATTAATTGTAACGGCAGCATCTGTTTTAGTTAATATGCAACTTGAAAATAGTGAGATTATTAGAACGGATGGAAATGAGTTTTTGATTTATTTAGTAGGCTATAGTGAAAGACAAGTTTCAACTTATATGGATAAGATTGAAAAAGAAATGAGAAAGTTACCTCATGATTTTGGGGCAAGTTTAGGATATAGTATGATTTTAGATAATATTAAAACTTTGGATGATGCTATTAATGAAGCGACACTTGAAATGATGACTAAGAAACAAGGACTTAAGTAGTAGGAGAGGTTTGATGAAAAAGTTAACGTCTTTTAAAATGTTTTTGAGAAAAGTTATTTCAATTATAAAGTTACCGGAGATGCGAATTTTACCCGGGCAATTAGCATTCTTTATAGTCGTTTCCATTATTCCAATGGTGGCTTTAGTAGGAGCGATTGGAAGTGGGTTTGGGCTTCCTACTGCTTCTATTAAGGATATTATGGGGGCAATTGTACCTTCCAATATTTTAAATTATTTTGTACAAAGTACAACTTCAAGTGGCATTTTAAGTTTTAATGTTACAGTCTTTTTTATAGCAGCTTTCATTTTAGCTAGTAATGGTACGCATTCAATTATAATTACATCTAATCAAATTTATAAAATTGAAAATGATCATGAATTAAGACGACGTGGGAAAGCGATTGTTATGGCCATGATTTTAGTTAGTCTTTTGTTATTCCTTATTTTAGTTCCTGCTTTTGGGGATGTATTTATTAGAGTAATTGAGACAATGATTGAAAATGAAAGAATTGTTAATATCATTGAAGGAATATATCATGTGGCTAAATATCCAATATCTATTTTCTTACTTTATTATAATTTAAAACTTTTATATATGATTGCACCCGATAAAAAAATAGATAGTAAAAGTGTAGTACCGGGGGCAATGTTTACTACTATTATGTGGTTAGTTAGTTCAAGAATATATGTTTTTTATGTTGATTATTTTGCTAATTACAGTGTTTTTTATGGAGCAATGTCTAATATTTTAGTATTATTAATTTGGGTTTATATTTTAGCTTATATATTTACTCTTGGCTTATGTTTTAATTCAACAGGTGTTATTCAGGAAACTTTAATTTTAAACCGTGATGAGATAATGAAAAGAAAGAAAAAGAACAAGAATGATTAATTTTTGTTCTTTTTAATTGAAGCTTATTTTGCCAGTTAAAATGTCAGTAATACTTTTTTTAAATAATTTAATAAATGATAGGGGATTGATATCTTGTTTGACTGTAAGGGATTCTTCTTTAATTTTTTTATTGTCGTTTTTAATAATAATTTTACCAACAGTAGTTCCTTTTTTTAGAGGAAGATTTAGTTTGTCTAGTTTAATATCATAAGTATATTTTTTGTCTTCTTCATTTTTTTTGGAAAGAATTGCTACGTCATTTAATGGGGTTATTTCAATATGGTTTTGGGTGGCTTTATCAATTTTTACTTTTTTAAGTATGTCATTTTTTTTCTTTAGTATTTTTATTTTGTAGTTATTAAAACCGTAATCTAAAAGGTTCATTGTTTCACTATTTCTAACTTTACTATTTTCTTCTCCTAAGACAATAGCGATTAAGCGCAGGTTATTTTTTTTAGCAGTGGCGGCAAGGCAATATTTAGCAGCATCAGTATGACCGGTTTTTAAACCGTCTGCGCCTTCATAAAATCTTACTAGTTTATTGGTATTGACTAACCAGAATTTGTTTTCAGTGTTTTGTCTTAGATAATCTTCATAAACGGATGAAAATTCTAAAATTTTTTGATGGTTTAAAAGTTCTTTAGCAATGATAGCCATATCGTAGGCAGTGGAATAATGATCTTCTTCATCAAGACCAGTACAGTTTTTAAAATGGGTATTTTTAAGATTTAAGTCTTTTACTTTTTTATTCATTAATTTAACGAATTCTACTTCACTTCCTGCGATATGTTCGGCCATGGCAACGGTTGCATCATTGGCACTGGCCATGGATATTCCTTTCATCATTTCTTCAACGGTTAAAATTTCTCCTTTGGTTAGATAGATCTGACTTCCACCCATACTTTCAGCATTTTCACTGGCGGTTACTTTGTCAGTCCATTTTAATTTTCCTTGTTCAATTTTCTCTAAGATAATAATCTGGGCTACCATTTTGGTCATTGAGGCAACGGATAGTTTTTCATCTTTATTTTTATCAAAAATGATAGTTCCTGTTGTACTATCCATCAAAATACCGGCTTTGGCATTAGGAATTAATTCACTATTTTCATTGGCTTTAACAGTTAAGGGTAGTAGTAGGGATAGTGATATTAATAATACCCAAATTTTTTTCATATAATCAACTCCTAATAAAAGTTATGCAATATTATAATAAATATGATATCATTAAAGTAGAGATATCATAATATATTTAAATATAGTGAGGGAGTTTTATGAAGAAAATAATATTTTTACTTAGTAGTATTGTTGTTATTGTTTTTCTTGTGTTAACAGTTATTCTTTTTAAAGTTAAAGATACACCTAAGAAAAGTAATGATAATAAGGTTAGTGAAAAGAAAGATAATAAGGCTAACGATTATAGTCAGTTTAGTTTTTATAAAAAAGATAACTTACAAAGATATATTGATTATAAAAAGAATAATCCTAGTTATTCTTTAGAAGATGTGGTTACTTATGTTAATCTTAATTTAGATAAAGAGCCTTATACTGATACGATTAAATCTAAGTATTTGGATACTACCTATTATATTGTTAATAAGTTTAATTATTTAGGAAGTGATTTTATTCCTAATGATTTGGTACTTTTAGATAATAAGTATGCGAAAAGTGGTATTTATTTAGTTAGGGAGGCTAAGGATAAGCTTGAAATTATGCTTAATGATTCTGTGAAAGAGAATTTAAAAATTAGAGTATCGTCAGCTTACCGTAGTTATACTTATCAGGTTAATTTATATAATAGATATGTAAGAAGTGATGGCGTAGCTTTAGCGGATACTTATTCGGCAAGACCGGGTTATTCTGAGCATCAGAGTGGGTTAGTAGTTGATTTATCAAGAAATTTTGAAAGTTTTGATACATTTGAAAATACGGATGAATATAAATGGTTGGTTGCTAATTCTTATAAGTATGGATTTATTCTTAGATATCCGAAAGGTAAAGAGAAGATAACAACTTATACTTTTGAATCTTGGCATTATCGCTATATTGGAGTAGAACTTGCTAAGAAAGTACATGATTCTGGTTTAACCTTTGATGAATATTATGTAAGATATTTGGAAAACGGTGATTAGATGGAAATAATAACTTTATGTGGTAGTTTAAAATTTCAAAATGAGATGATGATAGTAGCTGAAAAATTGGCTTTGAAAGGTAAGTGTATTTTAACACCGGTTTATCCCGTTTTAAAAAATGAACATTTAAAAAGAATTGATCTTGCTGATACTATTCTGGTTATGAATATAGATAATTATATTGGATCTAGTACTAGTCAAGAGATTGAATATGCTAAAAAGAATAATAAAAAAATACTATATTATGAAGATTTAAATATATAAAAATAAAGTTCCTGCGGGAACTTTTTATAGTAGAGTACTGATTTTGATGATTTCATTATTATCATCATCGTCAGCGATAATGTTTTTATGGGTTTCATGACATTTTTCACATTTATAAATTATTTTATAGGTATTACGATATTTTTCAATGCCAATTGGTTTTAAAAGGCCAAGACAGTTGTTTTCTCTATCACCGGGGTTTATATCAACATGTTTGGAGTAAAGACAGTATGAACAATGGTCTCGTGCTGTATAGTTTAATTTTTTTACTTCTTTATGACAGTGTTCACAAATAAAATCTTCATCGCGCATATTAAATTTTTTCATATATATCACCTATACACTATTATAACAATAAACGATTTGAAAAAAAAGAATATTGTTGATATAATTGGTATGGAAAGGTAAAATGTGTTATGGATTTAAAGTTAGAAATATTTGAAGGACCTCTTGATTTATTACTCCATTTAATTAAAGAGAATAAGATGGATATTTTTAATATTGAGATAGAGGAAATTACTAAACAATACATGGATTATATTCATAAGATGAAGGAAGCATCGCTTGATGTTGCTTCTAGTTATTTAGTGATGGCTAGTGAATTAACACTTATTAAGGCCAAAATGCTTTTACCTAGACCTTTGGTGGAAGAGGAACAGGATGAATATCTTGACCCAAGAGAAGAACTGGTAGAAAAATTACTTGAATATCAAGCTTATAAAGAGATTACTAAAACGTTAAAAGAAAAGGAAGAAAAAAGACAGGAGATTCATACTAAGTTACCACAGAATATTAATAATTATCTGCTTGATTCTAAAATTACTTATCAAGATGGATCACTTGAGTTACTTGTTGATGCTTTTAAGAAGTTTTTAACAAGAAAAAATGAAGAGAAGCCTCTTAATACAAAAATTACAATGAAAGAGATTACGGTTTCAAGTAGAAAGTATGATATTAGAAAGATACTAACAAAAGAGAAGAAGGTAAGTTTCTTTAAGCTTTTTCCAGTTAAAAGTAAAGAGTATATTGTGGCTACTTTTTTGGCAATTTTAGAAATGGCAAGAGAACATGAACTTATGATTAGACAGGATGAATTGTTTGCTGATATTGTAGTGGAGGGAAGATAATAATGAATTTAAAAGCGGTACTTGAAGGTCTTCTTTTTGTAGTAGGAGAAGATGGTTTAGATATTGAAGAGATTAGTAATATTTTAGAAATAAAGAAAGATGAAGTTAAGGAATTAATTAAGGAATTACAGAATGATTATCAAAAGAGTGAGAGAGGAATTAGAATTGATTTTTTGGGTAATAAGATTAAATTGACAACGAAAGAGGAACATAATAGTTATTATCAAAAATTATTAACAAAAGAAAATAGTAATAATTTAAGTCAGGCCTCATTAGAAACTTTAGCTATTATTGCTTATAATCAACCAATTACAAGAATTGGGGTTGATAATTTAAGGGGAATATCTAATAAACAGATTATTAGAAAATTGGTGGCTAAAGGGTTTATTAAGGAAAGTGGTAGAAGTAATTTACCGGGAAGACCTATTTTATATGAGACGACGAGTGAGTTTTTAGATTATTTTGGACTTGCTAGTTTAGATGATTTACCTAATATGCGAGATTTTTTGGAGACTGATAATTCTTCTTTAGATGATGAAGTTGATTTATATAAGTCTAAATATAAAGAAAAAGAAGTTACTTAGTTTTTGCTTTGCAACTTCTTAATTTTTGTTCGATTTTTATATCAGATATATTTATTTTACTATCTCCAAAGTTAATATCACCAACGGTAATGATATCAGTATGATAATTATCGTTAATTTTATTAGCGGTAGCAACGAGACTACTTAATTGTTCGTTGGTTAGATTTTTAAGAGGGGGAGTATAAAGAATTCCACCATCGTAGACTCTTTTATTATCATTAGTACTACAACCTTTATAGGTGATAAAATTTAATTCATTAAGGATGGTATAAAATAGTACTCCTAAGTTACTTTCGTTGCTAAACTGCCTTGCATTTTTACCTTGTTTACGGTATTCAGTACCAATTATATTTTGAAAGAACTGATCATGGTTTTCGTCATTCATAGTTATGATAGTTCCATCTTTTTTAATAACAAGACCGGGACATAAGGTATCTAAATCTTTAATATCTTTTATAATCATAAAAACATCTCCTTAGGGGTATTTTATCACAAATTATTAAATAGTGTAAATTGTAATAGAAAATTGATTGTAAATTTTATAAAGCTATGTTAGTATATTTTTAATATAATACGATAAGTGTAGGAGTAAGTTATGAAAAGAAAAGAGACAATTTTCTTGATAGTGATGGCAGTATTAATGGTTTTAGCCGTAGTTGGTGTTGGATATGCAGCATTTAGTTATTTTAAACAAGGTAGTAGTTTAAATGTAATTACATCAGGTATTATGCAGATGAGTTATGAAGAGAGTAGTAATGTTATTAAAATGACAGGAGCACTTCCTACTACGGATGCAACGGGGAAAGTAAGACTTAATGAAGGAGAATATTTCGATTTTACAGTATCTAGTACAATAACGGGAGATGCAATGATTAACTGGGAGATTGCAGCGGAAGACTTTGTTAGTAATACATTTGATGGTAAAAATATTAAACTTTATCTTACAAGTCTAGATAGTAATGGTAATGAGACAGAGGTGATGGCACCGAAAGTATTTACAAAGGCTACTAGTGAAAACAAAAAAACTGGAAGACCAGTTAACATGATGAGTCTTGCAACAGGTACTATGAGTGCCTCAACTTCAACTAAATATCGTCTAAGAATGTGGGTTGATGAAAATTATAATCCACAAGGTGATGGGGGTAATAAAACATTTGCTGTTAGAGTAAATGTTTATGGTAAACTTTATGAGGAACCAATGGGAAGTCAAATGATTAATTTAGCTGATCCAGATGCTTCTACGGCGGCAGCAGATTTCTTTAGTTTCTGTCAAGATTCTGGAGACTATGTAACTGTTATTGAAGGAATGAATGGAGTTACTGTTCCAAGTGAAGATCTTCAAAGTTTTGATTTATCTGAGAATCAAGATGGTAGTGTAGTTGCATATGTTGATACTAATAGCGATGGAACTTATAAATTAGTTTTAGGTGGTATTAATGGAATAGTAGCACCTACTAGTTTGAGTAATTTTGTGTCAGCTTTTACCAATATCAAACAGTTTAGTTTAAGTTGTTTAGATACCTCAAAAGTGACAGATATGAGTGATATGTTCTTAAATTGTAGTAGTTTGACTAGTGTTAATTTAAGTAATTTTGATACATCAAATGTAGTTAATATGAGTGGTATGTTTGAAGGATGTAGAAGCTTAACTAATCTTGATTTAAGTAGTTTCAATACCACAAAGGTAACTAATATGAATAGAATGTTTGCCATTTGCTCAGGTATGCAAAGTATTAAAGTTGGTAGTAAGTGGGTAGTTAATTCTGGTTGTATTACTACTGAAATGTTCGATTCTTGTGGTGTTTCAGCTGTTACGGTTGTTTAAAATATAGTTGCATAAATAATTAATTTCAGATATAATACTTCATAGATGCAGTGAATTTGAGGAGTACTTATAAAGTATTTATAGAAAGTTAAGGGTTGATGGAACTTAATAATATGATATAAGGAAGGTAGCAAAGGAGCATGATTTCTGATTTTAGTAAGTTATCCCGGGGTGTCCCGTTATCAAAAATAAGTATAAATTAAGGTGGTACCACGAACTTTTCGTCCTTTGGATGGAAAGTTTTTTTATTATAAGGAGATGGAGATGGGTTTATGAAATATGGTAAAGTTGTAATTATTCCTTGTGAAGATGAAATACTTGTTGATTCTTTTGTAGAGGATATTAAATGTGAAGGTGATGAGAAAAGGGCTTATAAGGATTTTGTTGATAAGTATCAACCGGAAATTAAAATGTCGGAAAATGAAATGAAGGAAGCTCCTACTATTGTGGCTGGACTTGGACATTTGAGTTATAAAAGTGAAGATGATATCGGTAATTTGACTTTTTATATTCCAAGAAATATTACGAGTAGACAAGAGAAGTATTTTAATCAACATATTCTTGATTTTTATAAGTATCCTTCAGTGTCAGCTTTTAGTATTTGTGATACGGAGATTAAACATATTCAGGGTCTTTTGAAGATTAAAGGGGAAATTTCTAATAAGTATAAACAAAATAAGGAGATGAAGAGAAATGTTAGATAAAAAGTATAATCATGATAGTGTTGAAAAGTTAAAATATGATTATTGGCTTAAAAAGGGTTATTTTAAAAGTGGAGATTTAAGTAAGAAGCCATATTGTATTGTTCTTCCACCACCAAATGTTACGGGGGTATTACATTTAGGCCATGCTTTAGATGTAACGCTTCAAGATATTATTATTAGATATAAGCGAATGGAAGGTTATGATTGCTTATGGCTTCCCGGAATGGATCATGCGGCTATTGCTACAGAAGCGAAGGTGGTTCAACGATTAAAAGAAGAGGGTAAAGATAAATATGAAGTAGGACGTAGTGCTTTTTTAGATGAGTGTTGGAAATGGACAAATGAACATGCTGATAAGATTAGAAAGCAGTGGGCTAAGCTTGGTATTTCTCTTGATTATTCTAAAGAAAGATTTACTCTTGATAAAGGAATGGAGGAAGCGGTTAAAAGAGTTTTTGTTGACTATTATAAAAAAGGTTTAATTTACCGCGGGGAGAAGATTATTAACTGGGATCCAGTTGCTAAGACGGCTCTTTCTAATGAAGAAGTTATTTATAAAGAAGAGAAGGGGGCATTTTATCATATTAAATACATGGTAGAAGATTCTTCTAAATATATTGAAGTAGCAACAACAAGACCAGAAACATTATTTGGAGATACGGCGGTAGCAGTTAATAAGGATGATGAAAGATATCAAGAATTTATAGGTAAAAATGTTATTTTACCAATTGTTAATAAAAAAATTCCGGTTATTGCTGATATTCATGCTGATATGACAAAAGGAACGGGAGCAGTTAAGATTACCCCTGCTCATGATCCTAATGACTTTGAAGTTGGTAATCGTCATAATTTAGAGAGAATTGTAATTATGAATGATGATGCTACCATGAATGATAAGTGTGGTAGTTATGAAGGATTAAGCCGGGAAGAGGCTCGTGATAGGGTAGTAAAAGAGTTAGAAGAGTCTGGTTTATTATTAAAAGTAGAACCAATTGTTCATGAAGTTGGTCATAGTGAGAGAACTGGGGTTATGGTAGAGCCAATGGTTAAGAAACAATGGTTTGTTAAGATGCGTTCTCTTGCTGATAAAGTTCTTATGAATCAAAAAGATTCTAAGACAAAAGTTCACTTTGTACCAAGCAGATATGAAAAAACGATGAATCACTGGATGGAGATTACTTATGATTGGTGTATATCTAGACAGTTATGGTGGGGTCATAGAATTCCTGCTTGGTACAAAGATGATGAAGTTTATGTTGGAATGAATCCTCCTAAGGGAGAAGGATGGGTGCAAGATGAAGATGTTTTAGATACATGGTTTTCTAGTGCTTTATGGCCGTTTGCAACTTTAGGATGGCCTGAGAATACTGATTTACTTAAAAGATATTATCCTAATAACTGTTTAGTAACGGGGTATGATATTATTCCATTTTGGGTTAATAGAATGACTTTCCAAGGTGAAGAATTGCTTGGAGAAAGACCATTTAAAGATTGCTTAATTCATGGACTTATTCGTGATAAGCAAGGAAGAAAGTTTAGTAAGAGTTTAGGCAATGGAATTGATCCTTTTGATATGATTGAAAAATATGGGGCTGATTCATTAAGATATTATCTTGCGACTGATGTTACTAATGGAACGGATATGCGTTTTGATGAAGATAGAATTAAAGCGATATGGAATTTTATTAATAAAATATGGAATGCTTCACGCTTTGTATTAACTAATATTTCGTCATTAAAATCTATTGATCTTGAAGTGTTAAAACCAGAAGATAAATGGATATTAACTAAATATGAGAAGACTTTAAATGATGTTAAAAAGTTTATGGATAAATATCAATTTAATAATGCTTCTAATACAATTTATGATTTTACATGGAATTATTTCTGTGATTATTATATTGAAATGGCTAAATATTCTTTAGATTTAGATAGTACTAAGTCTGTACTTTGTTATATTTTAACAGGAATTTTAAAATTGTTACATCCATTTATGCCTTATGTAACAGAAGAAATTTATCAATTATTACCTTTAAAAGATTCTGAATCTATTATGATTAGTGAGTATCCTAAACATAATAAGAAATATGTATTTGAACTTGAAGAAGAAGTTGTTGATGATGAGATTGAATTTATTAAAAGCTTTAGAAATATAAAAGCTGAAAATAATATGACTAAAGATTTAAAAGTTATGTTTGATACTACAGATGATAATGATTTGATTGTTAAGATGTTAAAACTTGATCAAAATCTTGTTGATAGACCACTTGGTATTAATTCTTATAAAGTTTTTTCTAAACGAGTAAAGGCGACTATTTTCTTTGAGAAAGTAGAAACGGAAAGTGAGAAGGAAGCGAAGTTATTACAAATTAAATTACTTGAACAAAGTATTTTACGAAGAGAGAAATTACTTGCTAATGAAAATTATGTTAATAAGGCTCCTAAAAATATTGTTGAACTTGATCGGATTAAACTTGAAGATGAGAAAAACAAATTAGAACTTTTAAAGAATAGTAAATAAGTAGAGTAATATAAAAAGCAAATATAAAAATATGTTTGCTTTTTTGTTATATAAATATATGCTATAATAAATAAGGAGGAAATAATGGATAAAAAGAATAAAATTTTAAGGATTTGTTTAGTGATATTTGGTAGTATTATAATTTTAATGATTATTTTTAATATAATTATTAAGGCTAATTATGTAAGAGTTAGTGAAATTAAAAAAATAGTTAATAATAATATTGGTGATGTTAAATATAAAAGTATTAGATTAAAAAGAAGTAATAATCGTTATATGGTTAAGGTTAATTATCAAGATCATGATTATTTCTATTCTGTTGATGCTTTTAGGGGAAAGATTATGGCTACTGATTATTTATTAAATTTAGATAGTAGTTATTTGTCATTAGAGAGTGTTAAGGATATAATTAGTAAGAGATTTGCCTTTGATAAAAATTTACTTGTTTTTGATAAGGTAATACTTTATAATGATGATAAAACTTTTTATGAGGTTTTGTTTAAATATAATAACAATACTTATTTATGTAGGGTAGATGCTTTTAGTGGGGAAGTGTTAAAATTTCTTAAAAAGTAGTATAATTATATAATGTATGATAAAATTATAGTGAGGAGATGATAATATGAATGAATCGATTTTATCAAAAGTATTTTGGTGGATGTGTGTTGGGCTTTTAGTTACATTTGCAACGGGAGCTTTACTGGCTAGTAATCCGATGATGATTGTTCGACTTGCGTCATCATTAGGGGGCTATGGTTTAGTATTAATTATGGTACTTGAGGTAGTGTTAGTAATAGTTTTGTCAGCGAGAATTCATAAGATGAATGCTATGACTGCTAAGATTTGCTTTCTTCTTTATGCTTTTATTAGTGGTATTAGTTTTTCAAGTGTATTCTTAGCTTATGATATTGGATCTGTAATTTGGGTTTTTCTTGCTTCTTCCTTAATATTTGCTTTATTTGCATTTTTAGGTAATAAGACTAGTGTTAATTTAAATAAGATTGGGACTTACTTTCTAATGGCTTTACTTGCTGTTATTGTTTGTACTATTATTAATATCTTTACCCAAAGTCCAACTTTTGATTTAATTATATCTATTGTAATGATTATTATTTTTATGGGGATTACAGCTTATGATGTCCAATCTGTTAAAAGACTTGAAGGGGTTATGGAGGATGATAATTTAGCTATTTTAGGAGCTTTAGAACTTTATCTTGATTATATTAATTTATTCCTTCAGTTACTTGGACTTTTTGGAAATAGTAAAGACTAGTTTCATGACTAGTTTTTTTCTTTTTTTTTTGTTATAATTTAAATAGTAAGGTGATAATAATGAATGATGAAATAATTAGAAAAAGTAAAGTTAGTATTTTGAAAAGTTATGGAGAGAATTTTACGTTAAAAAAATATGTTACAAATCCAGCGATTGGAAGAGAAGAAGAGATTAAACAGTTGGTTCTTATTTTATTAACGCCTGAGAAATCTGCTATTTTAACGGGTAAACCGGGGGTTGGGAAAACAGCGATTGTAGAAGGACTAGCATATCGTATTCAAATTGGAAATGTACCAGATTATTTGAAAAATTATCAAATAATCAAAATTAATACTTCCGCTTTAATGGGTGTTGATCCGGATACTGGTGAAAGTAAGATTCAGATTTTACTTAATGAATTGAAAAGTTATTCTAATTTGATTCTTTTTATTGATGAGATTCATACTTTAATGGGTAGTAAGGGGGAGGCTCTTGACTTTGCTAATATGTTTAAACCGGGACTTGATCGAGGGGATATTAAAGTAATTGGGGCTACTACTACTGAAGAGTATGAAAGATATATTTTACGGGATAAGGCTTTTGTAAGACGGTTTCAAAAGGTGGAAGTTATGGAACCAACAAGAGAACAGGTAATTGCTATTTGTATGGGAACTCTTCCTAAGATTGAACAGAAAACTGGGGCTAAGCTTATGTATGATAAGTATGTACAGGAAAAGATTATGGCTTTTTTAACAGATTTAACTAGTGAATATCGACGGGTTTACGAGATTGGATCAAGGTATCCAGATGTTACTTTAACAATATTACAACAGGCTTTTTCATATGCTATTTATAATAATCGCCATGAAGTGAATATTTTTGATGTTAAAAGGGCAATTATGAATACAAAGAATGTTTATCAAGATGTAATAAAAAAAGAATTACCACGATTTGATGAAGTGTTTAAACAAGAAATTGAAGATGGTAATGATAGAGGTATTTCTAATATTTAGGATATGAAAAAGAAAATGATGTATGCTTTTTATATGTTAGAGATAGTTGATGATAAAAAGTATAGTTTTTGTAATAATTTTTATTTTATGATGAATTAGGTAGTGAAAATAATTTGATCAAACTTAATATTTGTGGGGATATAGTGTATGTAGATAACAAACAATATCAAAAGTTATCTAGCTTGTTGGCTACTTTTTTTGATAAAACAAAATAAAACCACCCGTTGGGGTGGTTTTTTACTTATTTAATATCAATTATTTTTTTGTTTCCGTTTTCATCAATTTTTGGAACGGATATAGTTAAGGTACCATTTTTAAATTCAGCATCAATTTTATCTTCATCAACATCTCCTAGATAGAAACTACGAGAATATTTGCCATAACTTCTTTCACGACGTAAGTATTTTTTATCGTCATCTTTAACTTCATCTTTTTCTTCTTTAGAAGCTGTGATTACTAAAGTACCTTTGTTACATTCAACTTTAATTTCCTCTTTAGTAAAGCCCGGTAGGTCCATTTCAACATGATAGGTATTATCCTTCTCATAAATATCACACTTCATGTTATTTACATCGCTTTCAAATAATTGATCAATAGCGTTATCAAAATAAAATCTTCTTGGTAACATATGTTTATCACTTTCCTTTCACAATTATGTTATACCACAATAATTAGCAGTTGTCAAGTATGAGTGCTAATTATTTTTAGGGTGTCCAACTTTTTAATTTTTATACCTTGTGATATAATAATTTTGAGGTAAAGATCATGGATTATATGTTAGATAAAGAAATATTTAATGAAAAGAATAAAGAGTTTTTACAAGATTATTTTTATTTGTTTATTAGTCGCCTGACGCATTCAAATCTTTCACTTGAAGAGGATTTGGGAATTAGTGATAGTAGTTCTAATGCGATTAGGTTAAATGATAGTATGAAGGCTTTTATTAGTTTACTTGAAAGATTAAAAAACAGTGATAAATTATCAGTTGATCTTATTAATGAAGTGGCTGTTATGGTAAATAATAGTAGTCCTTATATTTCTAATTCTTATCGGAAAATTGGGAATTTTTTAATGGGGACTGATATTTCTATTAGTAAGCCCTGTGATATTGATAGTGATATGAAAAAGCTTGTTGATGATTATAATAATCTTGAGATGGATCCTTATGATAAAGAAGCATGGTTTCATATTGGGTTTATTAGAATTCATCCTTATGAGGATGGGAATGGAAGAACTAGTAGACTTATAATGAACTATAACTTATTAAAAGAAGGGATGCTTCCGGTTATTATTACTAATGATTTACTTTCTATTTATTATGAAGCGATTCATGAAAATGATGTTAAAAAGTTAGGTAATATTTTTAGAGTACAGGCTTTTGAAGAAAAAAAGGTAATTAATTCATTGTATACAAATTATACGGATAGTTTAAAAGTTAAAAAATAGGCTTTTGTTATTTATAAAAAAATGATAAAATAATTGAATGTAATTTTAAGGAGGAAAGTTTATGCATTTACCAGATTTTAAAGAGGCAAAGAGTTGTGATAAAAGAGAATATATAACAGAAAAGTATCAAATAGATGCTAAATATATTAATAAATACTTGGGTAAGAAGTGTTTTCTTAGAACTTATGGATGTCAAATGAATGAACATGATAGTGAAAATATAAGAGGTATTTTGACTTTTTTAGGATATACTTTTACAGAAGTGATGGAGGATGCGGATCTTGTTATTTTAAATACTTGTTCTATTAGGGAGAATGCTCATAATAAAGCTTATGGGTTTCTTGGAAGAATTAAACATTTAAAGGAAACTAAAAAGGATATGGTAGTGGGTCTTTGTGGTTGTATGGCTCAAGAAGAGATTGTGGTTAAAACGATTATGGCTAAATATCCGTTTGTTAATTTTGTAGTGGGGACACATAATTTTTATAATTTACCAAAAATACTTGAGAAAAATGAAGTGGAGAATAAACAGCAAGTAGAAGTTTATTCAAGAGAAGGTAATTTGGTAGAGGATCTTCCAGTTATTCGTGATAATAAGTATAAAGCTTATGTAAATATTATTTATGGCTGTGATAAGTTCTGTACTTATTGTATTGTACCTTATACAAGGGGAAGACAAAGGAGTAGAAAAAAGGAAGATATAATTAAAGAAGTTGAAGAATTAGTAAAAGATGGATATATGGAAGTGACGCTTTTAGGACAAAATGTTAATGCTTATGGTAAAGATTTATATCCTGATTATTCTATGGCTGAACTTTTAGAGGATGTGGCTAAGACAAAGATTCCGCGAATTAGATTTATGACTAGTCATCCATGGGATTTTACGGATAAAATGATTGATGTTATTGCAAAGTATGATAACATTATGCCAAGTGTTCATTTACCAGTACAATCTGGAAGTAATAAGATTTTAAAATTGATGGGAAGACGTTATAGTAGAGAAGAGTATTTAACTTTATTTCATAAGATGAAAGAGAAAATTAAAAATGTGGCTATCTCTACGGATATTATAGTTGGTTTTCCGGGGGAAGATGAGGATGACTTTTTAGAGACTTTAAAACTTGTTAAGGAATGTAAGTATGATAATGCTTTTACCTTTATTTATTCTAAAAGAGATGGGACGCCAGCTTGTAAGTTAAAAGATGATGTTAGTTTACATGATAAAGAGAAAAGACTTTATCGATTAAATGATGTGGTTAATAAGTATTTTAAAGAAAATAATGATAAGTTAGTTGGATGTGTTCTTCCGGTTCTTGTTGAAGGAATCAGTGAGAAAAAAAATGAATATTATGGATACAGTGATACTAATAAACTAATTAATTTTTCAGGGGAAGATGTTAAGATTGGTAGTATTGTTGATGTTTTAATAACGGAAGCGAAGACATGGAGTTTAGATGGAAAAGTTAGTAAGTAATGATGAGATAGTTAATAAGACTTTAGAGCTTGTCAAATTGATTAAAGAAGATGATGTTTATTTAGATTATGTTGCTTCTTGTAATAGATTAGAAAGTGATAAAGAATTATTAAAAGATATTAGAAAGATTAAGTCATTACAAAAAAAATATGTTAAGAGTGCATATTTGGATAAAGATATAGAAAATGAACTTACTTATTTAAAAAATAAACTTAATGATAATTTGTTATATAAAGATTATTTGGAAAAAGGAAGGCATTTAAACAACGTTTTAAAAATGATGGAAGATGGGATTAATATTAGTCTTGAAAATATTTTAAATAGTAAATATTAGGTACTTTTTACCCTTTTATAGCATAAGTTAAAATAAGGAGGGTAATTAAATGGCATCTTTTAAAGAAATTGTTACAAAGACGGTTATTGGTAAGGGTAAAAAACAGTTTAGTGATAATTTATCATTACAGGTAACTAATAGACCTACCACTATTTTGGGGTGTTGGGTGATTAATCATTCATTTTCGGGAGAATTGTCTAATAATACAGTAATCATTAAGGGAAGTTATGATATTAATATTTGGTATTCTTATGATAATGATACAAAGACTGAAGTGTTTAAGGAAACTAAGAATTATACAGAAAATGTTAATGTTCAATTTAATAATAATGATATTTCTAATTTAGAGGTTATTGTTAGAAGTCTTAGTGGTCCGAGTTGTAGTAAGGCAGAAATTAATGGGGATACCATTAGTTGTGTAGTTGATAAGGTTTTAGGTATTGAACTTGTGGGGGATGCAAAGGTTAGAATCAGTGCTCTTGATGAAGTTGATGATTGGGACGATATTTTGGAAAGTGATGATAAAATTGATGAAGTAATTGATAAAGAAGTAAATGAAAATTACTTAACGGATGAATAGATAGAACTGTCAACAAAAAATAGTTGACAGTTTTATTTTTTTTTAGTATACTAAGAACAGTCAAAAAGAAAGGAAGGAAATATATGGCTGTTAAATTAAGATTAATGAGAATGGGAGCTAAGAAAAGACCATTTTATCGTATTGTTGCTACTGATTCTAGAAGTAGACGTGATGGTGAGTATCTTGAATTAGTAGGTACTTATAATCCAATTAGTAAAGATGAAAATGTAAAAATCAATGAAGAAGTAGCTTTAAAATGGTTACAAAATGGGGCTATTCCATCTGATACAGTTAGAAGTTTACTAAAAAATGCCGGTGTTATGGCTAAGTTTGCTTCAATTAAAGATAAAAAGGAAAATAAATAATGTCATTAGTAGAGTTAACAGAAAAGATTATTAAGGAAATTGTTAGTGATGAAGAGTCTGTTAGAGTTAAAGAATTTCCTAGTGATAATGATGATGAAATAATTATTGAAGTGTTAGTTAATGAAAATGACATGGGTAGAGTTATTGGTCGTAATGGTAAGGTTGCTAATGCAATTAGGACTTTAGTTCAGGCTAGTAGTTTTATGAAAGATAATAAATATGTTAAGATTAACATTGATAAGTTTTAGAAGTTACTTTGGTAATTTCTTTTTTTGTTGTTTATTTAGCAAAAATATATTATACTTAATATGATATTAGGAGGAATAAAGATGAAGAAAAGAATTGGTAGTGCTATTTTGATGGCAATTGTTTTTATACCATTATTATTAATAGGGGGTATTCCCTTTACAGTATTTATGAGTTTGATTGCTACTTTAGGAATGCATGAGTTAATTAGTGTTAGATCAAAGAAAAAGAAAATACCAGTAGTGGTACAGGGGTGTGCTTATTTTTTAATTATATTTTCTAGTATAATTACTTATGAACAAACGGTTTTTAGTTATACGATGGATTATCATTTGATTAGTTTTATTATTATGGTATTTATGTTACCAATATTGTTATCTAAAAATAGTGATTCTTATAATGTAAATGATGCTCTTTATCTTATTGGATCATTGTTATTTATTAATATGGCTTTTAATCTTATTTTAATTGTACGTAACTATGATTTAATGTATTTAATTTATTTATTACTTATTACTATTCTTACGGATACTTTTGCGTTCTTAACGGGTAAATATATTGGTAAGAATAAGCTGGCTCCAACGATTAGTCCTAATAAGACTGTCGAAGGTTTTATTGGTGGTCTTTTGATGGGAACTTTTGTAGCGGTGGTATTTTATAATACAGTTGTTAATCCTTATACGTCACTTGTGATGGTTATTTTGATTACAATGTTTTTATCTGTTATTGGTCAACTTGGTGATTTGGTCTTTTCTAGTATTAAGAGGACGTATGAAGTTAAAGATTTTTCTAATTTAATTCCGGGTCATGGTGGTATTTTAGACCGGTTTGATAGTCTAATTTTTGTATCTTTGGCATTTATATTAGTGATGGGAATTATTTAGGAGGAATTATGGGAACGTTAATATTATTTATTATAATTTTAGGATCAATTATTTTTATTCATGAATGTGGGCATTTTCTTTTTGCTAAGCTTACTAATATTTATGTTTATGAGTTTGCCCTTGGAATGGGACCTAAACTTTGTAGTTTTAAAAGAGGAGAAACGGTTTATTCATTAAGAGCGGTTCCAATCGGGGGTTTTTGTCAATTGGCTGGTGAAGAAGGGGAAGTTGATGATTTACCACGGAATAGAACTTTACCGGGAAAGAAGCCATGGGAAAAGTTTTTAGTAATGTTTTTTGGGGCTGGTTTTAACTTTATTTCGGCTATTTTGATGTTATTCTTTATTGGTCTTGTGTTTGGATCAACGTCATTAGAACCAGTGTTATCAGGGGTTGATAAGAATACACCCGCTTATGATGCAGGACTTAGAAGTGGGGATGAAATCTTAGAGATTAATGGTCATGATATTTGGAGCGTTGATGATATTTCGATTTATATTACAATAGCTAATAATGATAGTAATAATGAGTTTAAGGTAAGAAAATCATCTGGGGAAGTAGTTACTTATAAGATAAAGCCAGAAAAGACGAAGTCTGATGGAACAGTTCGCTATGTTTATGGAATAAGAATGCAGGGTGATGAGTTACATGGAATTGGTAATGCCTTTAAGTATGCAGGGGTTAAAACAGTATCTCTTTTTAAACAGATGGCTATTACAATTAAGTGCTTGTTTACAGGAACTATTAAAGTAAGTCAACTTAGTGGACCAGTCGGTATTTATGAAGTTGTAGGAGCACAGGCTAAAGCAGGAGTTGCTAGTATTTTATATATTTTTGCGTTTTTATCAATTAATGTTGGCTTTATTAATTTATTACCATTACCAGCTTTCGATGGGGGACATATTCTCTTTGTAGTTATTGAAAAGATTAAGGGAAGTCCTGTTAAGCCAGAAGTGGAAGCAAAATTTCATGCGATTGGATTATTCTTATTGATGCTTTTAATGGTTTATGTAACATTTAATGATATTTTAAGATTATTTTAAGACAAAAAAAGTACCACTTTGAGTGGTATTTTTAATTGCTATGATATAGTTCTTCTTTTAGAACATCAAGGTTTTGATTCATTAAGGTAATGTAATCAGTATCAGTTTTTCGTTGTTCATCAGTTAGGACAACAATGTGTTTAAAACTGATAGTTTTTAAATTGTTGGGATATTTATTAATCATATTTTGAACGTTTGTATTTGGTTTTTCATCTTCATAAGTAAATATTTTAGTAATGTCTCCAGAATCAATTAAATCATCGATTTCTACAAGATCTTTTTCAGTGGTGTTATTATTTAAAATGTAAACTTTAATACCATATTTTTCTAGGAATTTATAATTGTTATCAGTGGCAACGATTGTTTTGTAATTGGCGTTTTCAACGGCTAGTCTAATATTAGCATCAACTTCGGAAATATCTACTTTTAATTCTTCATAGTTTTTATCAATTTCATTTTTTAAATAAGTATTTTCAATTAACTCTTTTAAGCCAATTCTAACATTTTGACTCATCATTAACATGAAAGATGGATCAATCCAAACTTCGGTCATTTCGTAATCATTATCTAAAACGTAAGAACTATCAATTATTTTTAAATTATTATTGTAATCTAGAAGGTCAACTGCTAAATTACGTTCTCTTTTGATTAGTCCTGTATAAATAAATAAGTCTTTGTTGGCAAAATCTTTAAGTTGTTTGGTTGTAAATTTATAGCTATTAACATTTACGCCATCGGGATAGATACTTTCAATTTTAGCGTGTTTTCCGTATAGCTTATTGATGATATATTCATTGGGATAATTGGTAGTAATAATTGAAATGTTTTCCATATCATCGCGTTTACAACCGGTTGTACATAAAATAATAGCTAGGGTAAGTATTAGGACTTTAAAAATATTTTTATTTTTTCTTTTCATTCTTTTTCTCCTCACTTTTAATAACTGGATCGTAACCAAAACGAGCTCCGGGATGACACCTTAGAATTCTTTTAAAACTTAAAAAAAGGCCTTTAAAAGATCCATATTCATTAATGGCTTCAATCGCATAGTTTGAACAACTAGGATAAAAATGACATGCCCCATGAGTGGTAATTGGTAATTTTTGATAAAAGTGAATTAACTTAATTAAGAGTTTCTTCATAAGTTATCACCTATATTAATTGTACTATAAATTTAGGTTAATATCAACTTAAAATAAAGTGAGATGTAATCATAAAAAGAATGCCAATGATAAAAAAGGTGATGGTTAATTGATATTTTTTAGATTTGATGGATTCTTTTAATAAATCATAAAGGGCAATATAGAGCATGATACCAGCGATTAGGGCTAAAATGATACTCATAATAAAATTGTTCATGATATTTCTTAAAAATAAAAAGGCAAGGAGAGCTCCAAAGGGTTCAGAGAGACTGGAAATTAATGTATAAATGAAAGCTTTTAGTTTGTTTTTGGTACTAAAATAAATGGGAATAGCAATACTTATTCCTTCGGGAATATTATGAAGACTGATGGCAAAGGCAAGAGATAGGCCTAGACTTTTGTTAGTTGATGATGATAAAAAGGTGGCTATTCCTTCGGGAATGTTATGCATGATGATAGCAAGCATGGAGACAAGACCAATGTGGTATAGTTTTTTGTTTTTGATATTTTCTTTTGATTCAGGGATAAGTTTATCAATTAAAAGAGAAATAATGATACCAGTTGTTATAAATATTAACAATATTATAAGAGCGGGGAAGGGCTTGAATATGGTTTTTAAAAGCTTTAAACTTTCTGGGATTAAATCATTTAAAGAGACAAAAATCATAACGCCACTAGCAAAGGCAAGGGAAGTGGTAATAATTTTTTGTTCGTTTTTTAAGTTAAATAATAAGGGAATTAGTCCTAAGAGAGTTGAGATACCAGCGATTGAAGATAAAATAAAAGCATAAGTAAAGTTTGTCATATAAAACACCTAATTAAAAATATGTGAAGAATGCTATTAATATGCTAGTGGTTATGGTATAATACTTGAATAAATTGGGTGATATGTATGAATTATAATTTGGAATGTGAAAAGATATTAAAAAGTATTGGGGGGAGTAAACCTAAGCTTTTGTTACATGCTTGTTGTGCTCCTTGTTCGTCAAGTGTACTTTTAAAGATTGCTCGGTATTTTGATATTACAATTTTATTTTATAATCCTAATATTACGGATTATGATGAGTATTTAAAAAGAAAAAAAGAACTTGAAGGGTTCCTTTCTATGGCTAATTATAATATTAAATTATTAGATTGTAATTATGATGTTGAAAAGTTTATTGATATGGCTTATCCTTTAAGAGATTTAAAAGAAGGCAGTGTTAGATGTTATAAATGTTATTTGATGCGGTTAACGGAAACGGCTAAGATGGCTAAAAAGTATAATTTTGATTATTTTACGACAACATTATCGGTTAGTCCTTATAAAAATAGTAAATGGTTGAATGAAATTGGCAAAAGTCTTGAAGATGAGTATCAAGTTAAATATTTATATTCTGATTTTAAAAAGAAGGATGGGTATAAGAAGAGTATTGAATTATCTTTGAAGTATCATCTTTATCGTCAAGATTATTGTGGTTGTGTTTATTCTAAAATAGAAAGTGATAAGAAAAAATTAAAGGCCTGTTAAATCAAAATCAGGAATATATTTTTTACTGGCAGTATTATCTTCTTGAATGTATGCGTTAGTAACTCCTATATTTAGAGCGTATTCTAGGACGCTTTGATATTCTTTGTTACTAACTTTTTTATTGAGAAATTTATAGGTAGTATTTTCTTCTATTTTAGTATACTGATTCATAATACTTAAATAGATATTATCATGATAGGTTTGATGTAGGTAGGAAATAACTCTTTTAGTATCATAGCTTTTAGTAGGTAAAATTAGGCAACGAACAATAATTCCTTTGGTCATTAGACCGTTTTCATCGAATTCATTTTTACCGGTTTGACGATACATTTCTTTTAGAGCTTCTTTGACAATTTCGACGTAGTTAGAACATTTTGATAAGTTTTCGGCAAGGGTATTATTAAAGTATCTAAAGTCGGTTAGATAAATATCGATGTAGGCTTCTAATAGTTTTAAACTTTTAACGCTTTCATAGCCACTGGTGTTATAGACAATCGGGATATGAAGGCCTTTTTTTCTTGCTATTTTGATAGCTTCAATGATACTTGGTATAAAATGAGTAGGAGTTACTAGATTAATGTTATGAGCTTTCTTTTCTTGTAAGTCTAACATTAAATCACTTAATCTTTCGATAGTAATTTCTTTTCCAAAGTTATTTAAGGAGATTTCTTTATTCTGACAATAGCAACATTTTAAGTTACAACCACTAAAGAAAATGGCACCGCTACCATTAAAGCCAGAAATGGATGGTTCTTCATAAAAATAAAGGGCACTTCTAGCAACTTTGACTTTGGAAGTATTTTGACATATTCCTTTTTCTTTATTTCGATTTATGGAACAGTTCCGTGGACATAAATGACAATTTTGATACATAATTTTCACCTTCAGATATCATACACTATTTGGAAAAAAGTGTAAAGTATAATAGCATAATTGAAACTTTAGGTAATATAAGTTATAATAGGGATAAAGAAAGAAGTGAGTTTGATGAAATATTATTGTATAGGTATTAAGGGAACAGGAATGTCTACACTTGCTTGTATGTTGTATGATATGGGTAATGAGGTATGTGGCTATGATGATGCGAAGGACTATAAGTTTACTGAAGAAGGTTTAAAGAGGCGAGGTATAAATATTTTTTATGATGGTAATCATGAATTAGATAAAGATACAATTGTTACTTGTTCTAAAGCGTTTAGTGATGATCATAAGGAGATTAAAAGGGTAAAAGAGTTAGGTCTTAAAATTGTTCCTTATAATGAAGTTTTGGGAAGTATTACAAAAAAATTTGATACTATTTCAGTTTGTGGGACACATGGTAAGACAACAACGACATCAATTCTTAGACATTTGTTAGAAAAGACGGTAGGATGTAATTATTTTATTGGTGATGGTAAAGGACATGTTGATTTAAAAAATCGTCTTTTGGTAATTGAATCTGATGAATTTAATCGTCATTTTCTAGCTTTTCATCCAAAAGTTGCTCTAATTACTTGTATTGAACTTGAACATACCGAGATTTATAAAGATATTGATGATATGATTAATACTTTTGAAATTTTTGCTAATAAAGCTTCTATTGTAGTGGCTAATGGTGATGATGAAAATATTAGAAGAATTAATTTTCATAATAAGGCTATTTTTTATGGTAAAGATAATAATAATGATTATGTTATTAAAAATATAAAATTAACGGAAGATGGATCCAGTTTTGAAATTTATCATGATGATGAGTTTATTAGTGATTTTTATATTCCATTATATGGGGAACATATGGTTTATAATGCTTGTGGTAGTGTTATTATTGCAATGATGAATGGTCTTGATATTTTAACAATTAAAGAATTGTTTAAGTCTTTTAAGAATGCTCCTAGAAGATTTGCTGAAGATGTAGTTAAAGATACTATTATTGTTGATGATTATGCGCATCATCCAACGGAGATTAAAGTTACTTTACAAGCGATTAGACAAAAGTATCCTGATAAAAAGTTAACGGTTGTTTTTAGACCTAATACTTATTCTAGAACCTCATTTTTTAAAAGAGAATTTGCGGATGCTTTAATGACGGCGGATAAGGTTTATTTAACACCAATTAAGTGTGACAGAGAGAATCCAAATGATTATCCAGCTATTAAATCAGAAGATATTATTGCAATGATTCCTAATAGTGAACTTGTGGATGAAGATACTGTTTCTAAACTTTTAAAGGATAAAGATGGGGTGGTTGCTTTTATGGGATGTGCAACGGTTAGTCATTTGATTGAAAATTTTAAAAAAGAACTTTAAAAAGTTGAATAAATAAGTTTTAATGTGATATAATAAAAATGTCTAGAAAATACGAGTGGATAGCTTAGTATAAAACCGACTAAAATAACGATACGGGAGTATTGATGATTGTTTTGTCTTTGTTGAATACCTAGTCTTACTAGGGATCCTTAGGGCAGGCTATATACACCCACCTGTACATAAGTATAGGTTTTATCGTAGGTCCTTCGATTTTCTGGACTTTTTTTTGTTGACAATATGACAGGTTGTCACATATAATGGTATAGTGTCTTGATGATACGGGAAAGGAATATGTGACATGGCTAGTGAAACATTTTTACGACTTGATGATGTTAAACGTCAAAAGTTACTTGATATAGCAATTAAAGAATTTTCAAGAGTTAATTATAATGAAGTATCAATTAATAGAATTATTAAAGAAGCGGGTATTTCTAGAGGTAGTTTTTATATGTATTTTGAAAATAAAAATGATTTGTACTTTTACTTACTAGATAAATATCAAAAAGAATTTATTAAGGCTATTAATGATACTTTGAATGATTATCATAATTCTTTATTTTTAATGTTTTATTATGTTATTGATAAGTTTTATTTGATTGTAAAAGATCATAGGGAATTCTTTGTGAAAAGTCTTGAGAATATAACTTTATTAGAAGAACATGAAGGGGGCTTTTTATTTAAGAAAAAGATTTCTTTCCAAATGATTAAGGAAAATATTGATTTATCACAATTTAATTCTTTAGCATTAAAACATCTTGATTTGCTTTTTACTATTAGTATGCATATTTTGATTGTTAATTTAATTAAACTTTTAAAGGATGGATATAATTGTGATATAATTGATAATTACCGGGAAGAGTTAAAACTTTTTTATAGGGGTAGTTTGAAAGGAGATAAAAATGATAAAGATATTTAAATATTTAAAAGACAATATTTTAGCGATACTTTTAGTGATTTTACTATTAATTGTTCAGGCTAATTGTGATTTAACGATTCCACAGTATACTTCTAATATTATTAATATTGGAGTACAACAAGGAGGAATTAGTGAGATTAATCCTAAGGTAATTAGGAAAAGCAAGATGGATGAAGTGCTTTTATTTACATCTTCAAGTGATAAGGAAAAGATTTTGGCTAATTATAAGCTTGTAAAAAAGGGTAGTAAAGAGTATGACTATAAGGCCTTAGATGCTGAAGATATTTATGTTAGTAAAAGTGATAAGGCAAATGAGACTTTGGAAAAGGCTATTGTGGTTGATTATATGTTAACTAGTAAAGAAAAACAATCAGTGGCTATTCAAAACAATATTAAAGAACAATTAGGGTTTAGTAATAGTAATAGTAATATACAAATAATTGATATTATTAAAATGTTACCGCAAGATAAATTAGGACTTATTGATGACAAAATTGGTAGGGAAATGCCAGATAGTATTATTAGTCAAAGTGCTAGTTATGCTATTAAGAGTGAATATAAGATGGTGGGACTTGATACTGATAAGTTACAGACTAATTATATTACGGTAACTGGTTTAAAGATGTTAGGACTTTCGTTTGTGTCTTTACTTGCTACTGTTATTACAGTGTTATTAGGGGCAAGAATTGGTTCTGGGTTATCTAAAAAAGTAAGGGAAAAGGTCTTTAGTAAAGCATTATCGTTTGGTATTAGTGAATATAAAAATATGGGAATATCATCATTGATTACTAGAAGTACTAATGATATTCAGCAGGTACAGATGATGATTATTATGACCCTTAGATTATTTATTTATGCGCCAATTATTGCGATTGGGGCAGTGTCAAAGGTTCTTAAGACGGCTCCTAGTATGACTTATATTATTTGGCTTGGTATTATTTGTGTACTTAGTGTTATCTTTACCTTATTTATGATTGCAATGCCTAAATTTAAGAAGGTGCAAAAGCTTATAGATAGGTTAAATCAAGTAACAAGAGAAATTATTACTGGTATTCCTGTTATTAGAGCTTTTTCTAATCAAAAATATGAAGAGAAAAGATTTAATAAGGCAAATAGTGATTTAAAAAGGACAAATCTTTTTGTTAATAGAACGATGAATTTGATGATGCCTTTAATGATGCTTATTATGAATGGTATTTGTGTTTTGATTATTTGGAAGGGTAGTTATGCTATTAATGATGGCTTGTTACAGGTTGGAGATATGCTGGCTTTTATTCAATATGCAATGCAAATAATTATGGCTTTCTTGATGATTTCTATGTTTTCAATTATGTTACCAAGGGCTAATGTATCGGCTAATAGAATTATGGAAGTTTTGGAAATGCCACTTAGTATTAACGAAATAGAGAAACCTAAAGAGTTTAGTAACCGAATTAAAGGGGAAGTTGAGTTTAAAAACGTTTCCTTTAAGTATCCTGATAGTGATGAAAATGTATTAACGGATATTAGTTTTAAGGCTTCAAAGGGAACAACGACGGCTTTTATTGGTAGTACGGGTAGTGGTAAGAGTACGCTTATTAATTTGATTCCAAGACTTTATGATGTTAGTAGTGGTGAAGTTTTAATTGATGGGGTTAATGTTCGGGATGTTAGATTAAAAGATTTACATGATAAGATTGGTTATGTACCACAAAAAGGGATTCTTTTTAAGGGAACTATTGAATCTAATATTAAATTCAGTGATGAAAATATGAGTGATGAAAAAATGATTACGGCTAGTAGAATAGCACAGGCTGAAGAGTTTATTTTGGCTAAAAAAGAAGGCTATAAAACGCCAATTAGTCAAGGTGGTAGTAATGTTAGTGGTGGTCAAAAACAAAGAATTTCTATTGCAAGAGCGATTGCTAAGGATCCGGAGATTTATATTTTTGATGATAGTTTTTCGGCTCTTGATTATAAAACGGATTATTTACTACGAAAAGCGTTACATAATTATACTAAAGATGCCACAATTTTTATTGTAGCACAACGAATTAATACAATTTTGAAGGCTGATCAGATTGTCGTTTTAGATGAAGGGAAAGTAGTAGGAGTTGGTAATCATCAAGAGTTACTTAAAACTTGTAAGGTGTATCGAGAAATTGCTGAGAGTCAATTATCAAAGGAGGAGTTAGAAAATGCCTAGAGGAAGAGTGAAATCTATAAATGATGCGAAGGCTAAGGATTTTAAAGGGACATTAAAAAAACTTATTAAGTATCTATCTAGATATAAAGTTAGTTTATTCTTTGTTTGTTTTTTAGCTATTTTCAGTTCGGTTTTTTCAATTGTTGGTCCTAAGATAATGGGAAAAGCGACAACTGAGATATTTAATGGCCTTGTTGGTAAAGTGTTAGGAACTACTAAGGGAATTAATTTTGATAAGATTGCGGGAATTCTTTTAACGCTTTTATGTTTATATATTATTAGTTCACTATTTTCGTATTTACAAGCTTTTATTATGAGTGGAGTTAACCAAAAAGTTACGTTTAGATTAAGAGAAGAAATTTTTAAGAAGATGCAAAAGTTACCACTTGCTTATTTTGAAAAGAAAACGACAGGGGAGATTTTATCACGAGTTACTAATGATGTTGATACTTTATCACAGAGTTTAGATCAATCTATTTCCCAAGTTTTAACTTCGCTTACTACTTTAATTGGTGTTGTTGTGATGATGCTTTCAATTAGTCCATTGATGACTTTAGTAACATTAATAATTATTCCAATTGCCTTTTTTATGCTTGGGTTTATTATGAAACATTCTCAAAAATATTTCTTAAATCAACAGAAGTTTTTAGGAGATATTAATGGAACAATTGAAGAAGCTTATAGTGGAAATGTTATTGTTAAACTTTTTAATGGTGAGAAGAAGGTTCAAGATGAGTTTTTAAAGAATAATGAAAAGTTATATGAATCTAGTTGGAAAGCACAATTTTTCTCTGGACTTATGCAACCAATTATGAATTTTATTGGTAATTTGGGTTATGTTTTTATTTCTATTTTGGGAGGAATTTTGGTTATTAAAAACCAAATTGAAGTAGGAGATATTTTATCTTTTTCTCAATATGTTAGAAACTTTATGAATCCTTTAGCTCAACTTGCTTATATTATTAATATGATTCAATCAATGATAGCATCTTCTGAACGAATTTTTGAGTTTTTAGAAGAAGAGGAGGAAGTTCCTGATAAGACAAATATTACTTATGATATTGATAAGATGGGTAATGAGGTAACATTTACTAACGTTCGGTTTGGTTATTTAAAAAACAAAACGATTATTCACGATTTTAATGCTAGTGTTCATAATGGTGAGAAGATTGCAATCGTTGGCCCAACGGGGGCTGGAAAGACGACAATTGTTAAGTTATTAATGCGTTTTTATGATGTTGATTCTGGTTCAATTAAGATTGATGGCGTTGACATTAGAGATATGAGGCGTGATGACTTACGAAGCCTTTTTGGAATGGTATTACAAGATACGTGGTTATATAGTGATACAATAAAAGAAAATATTCGCTATGGTGATTTAATGGCGTCTGATGAGAAAGTGTATGATGCAGCGATTGCTAGTCATGTCGATCACTTTATTAGAACATTACCCGAAGGATATGATATGGTCATTAATGAAGATAGTGATAATGTTTCAAGTGGCCAAAAACAGCTGTTGACAATTGCTCGGGTTATTTTGAAAAATCCAAAGATTCTTATTTTGGATGAGGCTACTAGTAGTGTTGATACGAGAATGGAATCTTTAATTCAAAAAGCGATGGATCATTTGATGGAAGGAAGAACAAGTTTTGTTATTGCCCATAGGTTATCGACAATTAAAAATGCTAATTTGATTTTGGTTATGAAAGATGGCGATATTGTAGAAGTTGGTAATCATGAAGAATTATTAAAGAAAAATGGGGAATATGCGGAACTTTATAATTCTCAATTTGAAGAAATAATGTAATTAACTAGTAAATCTTACTAGTTTTTCTTTTGGTAAAGAACTCCTTGAATTTCCCTATTATTAATGTTAAAATAGATTTATAATTGTAGGAGGAGATATGGAAGATAAGACAAGACTTTTTAAGTTGGTTAGTAATGACAACATGGAAGTACATAAATTATTAGTTGAAGTTTATAATGCTCTTAAAGAAAGGGGATATAATCCAGTTGATCAAATTGTAGGATATTTAATCAGTGGTGATCTTGGATATATTTCTAGTTATCATGATGCGCGTAGTAAAATTAAAACAATCGATCGTAGTAAAATGGTAGAGGTTTTACTTCTTAATTTTTTAAATAAATAATGCGCTATTTAGGACTTGACCTTGGAACACGGACAATTGGGCTTGCTGTTAGTGATAAACTGGGCGTGATTGCTAGTTCTTATAAGGTGTTACATCATGATAATAATCCTGAGGCTTGTCTTTTAGAACTTAAAGAAATTATTGATTCTTTAAAAGTTGAAGGATTAGTGCTGGGGTTTCCTAAAAATATGAATAATAGTCTTGGACCAAGAGCGGAGGAGACTTTAAAGTTTAAAAAAAGACTGGAAGATGAATTTAAATTACCGGTTTATTTGGAAGATGAAAGATTAACGACGGTTAGTGCTAACAATCTTTTGATTATGGGTAATGAAAGACGTAGTAAACGAAAAAAAGTAGTTGATAAAGTGGCTGCTACAATTATATTACAAACTTATTTAGATAGGAGAAAATAGAATGGAATTTAAGGATAAATTTACGTTAAAAGATGAATATGGAAATGAAACGGAGTATGATGTATTACTTACATTTGATAATGAAGAGACAGATAAAAGTTATGTAGTTTATACTGATCATTCTCAAGATGAAGATGGAAATATACAAGTTTTTGCTAATTCTTATGTAAAGGGTAGTACAAGTTTGGATCCAATTGAGACTGATAGAGAATGGGATATTATTGATAAAATTTTAGAAACAATTCAAGAAGAAGTTAAAAATCAAACGGAAAACAATCAAGAATAGAAAAGGAGCTTAGTAATGAAGAAGATGCGGATGTTGGCTCTTATTCTTTCTTTTTTAGGTATTATTTTTATAGCATGTTTTGGAGTTTATACTTATAATAGTAGTCCGGTTGATAAAAGTAGTAAGGCAAAGATTGAAGTGGTGATTCCTAGTGGAATGAGTACTAGTAATATTGCTAAGACTTTAAAGGACAAGGGATTAATAAGAAATGAGTTCTTTTTTAAGCTTTATTTGAAACTTAATCATGTTTCATCTTTAAAAGCATCAACTTATTTGCTTACTAAAAGTATGAGTTTAAAAGATATTGTTAGTGAACTTTATGAAGGTAAAATGTCTAAATCATCACTTTTAATACTTACTTTTAAAGAGGGAAAGACGGTTAGTGATTATGCTACTTTAATTGAAAAAGAAACAAATATTAGTAAAGATGATTTTTTAAATAAAATAAATGATACAGAATTTTTAGGGAATTTGATTAATAAATATTGGTTTTTAACAGAAGATATTTTAAATTCAGATATTTATTATAAACTTGAAGGATATTTGTTCCCTGATACTTATGAGTTTGTGAAAGATGATTTGACTAGTGAAAAGATTATTACAACTTTACTTGATGAAGAAGAGAAAAAATTAGAGTCATATAAGAGTGATTTACAAAAAAATAATATTCATAGTATAATGACTTTAGCCAGTATGGCCGAACTTGAAGGGGTTAGTGATAGTGATAGAAAGTTTATTGTTAGTGTGTTTAATAATAGACTTAGGAAGAATATGAATCTTGGTAGTGATGTGACTACTTATTATGCATTTAAAGAGAGTATGGATAAGGATTTAACAACAGAGATGTTTAATACTTATAATCCTTATAATACAAGGAGTTCAAAGATGGCTGGAAAGTTACCAGTGGGACCAATATGTAATCCATCTCTTAGTAGTATTTTAGCTTCTCTTTATCCAGAAACTTCAGATTATTTATATTTTGTAGCAGATAAGAATCGAAAAGTTTATTTTATGAAGAGTGCTAAGGAACATCAAGCGAAAGTTAAGGAACTAAAAGATAGTGGTGATTGGATATGGTAGAAAATAAATACCGGTTAGTAAGAGAAATTAAAGATTATGCAATTATAAATAAAGTCCCAATAATGCAGGATGATGGCATTGAATTTTTAACAACCTTTATCATTAAACATCAAATTAAAAGTGTTTTAGAAATTGGAACAGCGATTGGATATTCAGCAATTATGATGTGCTTATGTAATCCTAATTTGAAGGTTACTTCAATTGAAAGAGATGAGAAAAGATATTTAGAAGCACTAAATAATGTTAAAAAGATGCATCTTGAAGATAGAATTACCCTTATTTTTAATGATGCTTTGAATGTGCGGTTACCGGGTAAATTTGATTTGATTTTTATTGATGCAGCGAAATCACAAAATATTAAATTCTTTGAGCTTTTTGAAAGGAATTTGAATAATGATGGCGTTATTATTACGGATAATATGTATTTTCATGGTCTTGTTAAGAAAAATGAAAAGGAAATTAGTAGTCGTAATGTTCGGGGAATTGTGAGAAAAATTAAAGATTATATTACTTTTCTTAAGGAAAATGATAATTATGAGACAGTAATTCATGATGTGGGTGATGGAATTGCGGTTAGTTTTAAAAAGGGTGATTAGGAGGATTTGTTATGATATATTTATTAGCAACGGCAGATGCTTGTAGTGATTATGCACTTGTCAATATTTTGTCAATAACACAAACGGCGTTTATGCTTATTTGTATTATTGTACCAATTATTCTTATTGTTAGTTTAGCTATTTCATTATTTGGGGCTGTTACTGATCCTGAGAAGAAGGGATTATTAAAGTCAATCATTTCTAAAGTAGGAGCAGCTCTTATTATTTTCTTTTTACCAACGATTGTTAATTTAATAATGACATGGTTACCAGATAATTCAGGAGGACTTAATATTACTTCTTGTTGGGAAGCGGCTAGAAGTAAGGCTACTACTATTCAAAGTAGTGGGAGTGCTACTAGTGAGAGTTTAGATACTAGTGGGGAACATAGTGATGTTCATCAATCTAGTAGTGGGACTCTTCATGGCGGATCAAGTGGAAAATTTTAAATTTAGTTAAAACTGAAGTATAAAAATTATACTTCTTTTAATTTAACGTTTAATTTTGATTTTTTTGTGAAAAACGCTTGCAAAATATTATGGGCAAGTTATAATAGGAAACATAGATGAGGTGAAAATATGAATATTTTAATTACAGGAGCAAGTAGAGGAATTGGAAGGGCAATGGCAATAGAGTTTGCTAAAAATAAACATGATCTTTTAATTACTTATAAAAGTAAAAAGAAAGATACAATGCTTTTTAAGAAGGAACTTGAAGAAAAATATGGAATAAATTGTTATGTGATGAAATGTGATATTGGTAAGGAGATGGATATTGATTTTTTAGTGTCTGCTGTTCGTAAATATTTTGATCATCTTGATGGTTTGGTAAATAATGCCGGGATTGCACTTGATAATGATTTTGAACTTAAAGATAAAGAGGAGTTTTTAAAGGTTTTAAATGTTAATTTAATTGGGACTTATTTAATGTGCAAGAAGTTTGGAAAGATGATGTATGACAATAAGCGAGGTAAGATTATTAATATTGGATCTACGAATGGAATTGATACTCCTTATATGGAAAGTGTTGATTATGATGCATCAAAGGCAGGAATTATTTCTTTGACACATAATTTTGCTAATTATTTAGCTCCTTATGTATGTGTTAATGCTGTTTGTCCGGGTTGGATTAATACTGATATGAATAGTAATTTATCTGATAGTTTTAGAAAAAGAGAAACAAGAAAGATTTTAGCTAAGAGATTTGGGGAGCCTTCTGAGGTTGCTAAACTTGTTTACTTTTTAATGAGTGATGATGCTAGTTATATTAATGATGCAATTATAAGAATAGATGGGGGTTGTAAACGGTAATGGATGATAAGTTAGTAGAAGAGGTTGATCTTTTAGTAAAACCTATTTTTGAAAAGATTGATCAGATTGAACAATATAATAGTATAAAAGTGCTTGAAGCTTTTCGAAAAGAAAATATTTCGGAGACTGATTTTAACACGACAACAGGATATGGTTATAATGATTTAGGTCGCGATAAGATAGAAAGAGTTTATTGTGATATTTTTAAAGGGCAAAAGGCGTTAGTGAGAAATCAATTTATTTCGGGAAGTCATGCTTTATGTGTGTGTTTATTTGGCCTTTTAAGGCCTAATGATACGCTTCTTAGTATTACTTCAAAGCCTTATGATACTCTTGATGAAGTAATTGGAATTAAGGATAATCCTTCTAGTTTAAAGGCTTTTGGGGTTAATTATGAACAGATTGATTTAATTGATAATGATTTTGATTATGATAAGATTAAGAAGACTCTTACAACTAATAAAATTAAAGTAATTGAGATTCAAAGAAGTAAGGGGTATTCTAATAGAAAGAGTTTAACGATTGAAAAGTTAGAGAAGGTTATTTCTTTTATTAGACAGTATGATAAAGATGTAATTATTATGGTTGATAATTGTTATTGTGAGTTTGTAGATACGAAAGAACCACTGGAAGTAGGGGCTTCAGTAGTGGTTGGGTCTTTGATTAAAAATTTAGGGGCTGGTGTGGCTAATAATGGAGCATATATAGTAGGGGATGCTAATTTAATTGATCTTTGTGCTGAAAGATTAACACTTCCCGGAGAAGGGGCTATGGTTGGTCCTAGCCTTGGGGCTAATCGGTCTTTTTTGGAAGGACTTTATCTTGCACCGTCAGTAGTTGCTTCGGCTTTAAAAACGGCAAAGTTTGCCTCATGTTTACTTGCTAAATTGGGGTATGATGTGGATCCTAAATATGATGAGAAATGGGCGGATATTGTTTTAAATATTGTCTTTCGTGATAAAGATAAATTAATTAAGTACGTTCAGGGAATTCAAAGTGGATCACCAATTGATGCGAATGTTTTACCAATTCCTGTGCCAACTCCCGGTTATAGTGATGAAGTTATTATGGCTAGTGGTTCATTTACCCAAGGCTCTTCAATAGAAATTTCTTGTGATGGTCCAGTAAGAGAGCCGTTTATTGCTTATCAACAAGGAGCTCTTACTTATCAAATGGGTCGACTTGCAGTTTTAAAGGCAATTAATAATTTAAAGTCATAAATAAATTTTTTCCTTCATAGAGTGTATTAGTAAAAAAGGAGGAAACTGATGATTAATAAACAAAACTTATGGTTTTTAACTCTTTTTAGTCTTATCTTAGTGTTAAGTGTTTATTATATTACAATGCCTAACGATCTTTTAATTGCTAGTAATCAAGTAGATAAGAGTGATACTAAAAATAAAGTTAAAGCAAAGAATAAGAAAACAGTTAGTGAGGTTGATAATTTAACGGCCTTACGGGTTAGTCTTGATGAAGAGCGTGATAAAGAGAAAATGGAATTAAAAAAGACTATGACAAAAGAGGATGCAACAGTTGAAGAGAAGAATAATGCATATGAACAACTTAAGAATTTATCTGTTGTTGAAGGTGAAGAGGAAAAGTTAGAGAAACTTATTAAAAAAACTTATAAACTTAATAGTTTTGTTAAAATAGAAGGAAATAAGATTTCGGTGGTGGCTGCTTCTAAGAAACATGATGTTTCGCTTGCTAATAATATTATGCGGACCATACAAGAAAATTATGATGTAAAAAAAGTAATTACAGTTAAATTTGAAGGTAATTAGGTTTTTTATCTACAACAAATAGCCTTTTTTTCATAAACTACTAGTGAATGCTAGATATTTTTGGAAAGGGGTATAAAATGATGGGAATATTAACAGTAAGAGAAAAAGAAGTTTTTGAACTTTTAGTTAAGGGGCATGCAACTAAAGAGATTGCTTTAATTCTTAAAATAAGTGAGAAGACAGTTAGAAATCATATTTCTAATGTGATGCAAAAATTAGGGGTCAAAGGGCGTAGTAATGCCGTTGTTGAACTTTTAAAATTAAAAGAAATACATTTATAAAGTACTAAATTAGTACTTTTTTTAATATAGTTTAATAGGTGTTTATATGTTAAGAAAAAGAGCATTACGAAGAATTTTAGTGACAACGATGAGTTTATTCATTATTATGACAATTTATTTGATTCCAGAAATGGAGAAAACGCTTAATACTAATATGGAATTTGATTATGTTAGTAATCTTTCTAATTCCTCTATTTATTTGTTGGATGAAAATGATTTGTTAGTTAAGACAAAAGTGTTTTTAGATGAAAATAAGACGAGTGATAAAGTGTTAGCTATAGTAGATAGTTTAACTTTAAAAAAAGATAATATTTTTCCAGATAAATTAAGAGGAGTAATAAATAGTGATGTTAAAGTTAATAAAGTTAGTCTTGATAATGATACAGTTATAGTTGATTTTAATAAAAAAATTTTAAATATTAATAAAAATTCACTTGAAAAAGTAGTAGAAGCACTAGTTTATTCTATTACTGAACTTAATGATGTTAATAATGTTAAAATAACGGTTGATTCTTGTGATGTTGATGGGTATTCAGGATTACTTAACCGAAGCATGGGAATTAATAAAGAGTATGATTATACGTCATTTAAAGATTTAACATGTGTTGTTATTTATTATAATGAAATTATTGATGATGATATTTATTATGTACCAGTTACTAAGTATATTAATACTGATAAAGATAAAGTGGATATTATTGTTGAAGAACTTACTACTAGTTATATTTATCAGGATAATTTAGGAAGTATTTTGGATGAAGAGCTTAAACTTACTAATAAAGAATTCATTGATGATTTGTTGATTCTTGATTTTAATCTTGATTTATCTAAGGCTAAAGAGGAGGTTCTTTATACGCTTAGTTATTCTTTATTTGATAATTATGATATTAATACTATTAGTTTTAAGTGTCAGGGAAAGGAGTATAAAAATATTACTAAAAGAGGTCTTGTTTAGAGTATTTATTTATGTTAAAATTATCATAGAGGTGGATCTATGGATAGTGTTGTTAGTAAGAAAAAACATACGGGGCTACTTGTTGTAATTTTTTTACTTAGTGGTCTTTTAATTGGTGGGGGTTGCTGTTATTATTATCTTACAGCTTATAAGGGATTTAAGAAATGTCCTAAGACTACGAGTGTCGTTAAAGATAATAAAGATAATACTCAAGAGAAAGTTAGCTATGATGCTTCTTCTATTTTTATTAAAGACTTGATTGCTCGTTATGATTATGCAGTACCATCATCTTCTAATATTTATAGAACTTTATATACTGGTAATTTTGTTAGTAGTGCAATGAGTAATGATTTGAAATTAATTCTTGCTTTTGCTAATACTAATCATAGTATTAATGGTAATGTAACTAAAGATGAGTTGGATGTGGCGATGAAAAAGTTATTTGGTAGTAATTTTTCATATACTGATGGAACGGTTAAGAATTGTGGAAGTTGTAATTGTGGAGATTTGAATTTCTATAATTATGATGATTATAAGGCTTATTCTTATGTAGCTGGTAATGAGTGTGGCTGTACGACAAATGAAGCGATGCTTAGAAAGATTGTGGCTACTAATTATGTTGATGGTAAATTAACGGTAACGGTTGCAGCTTGTATTAAAAAGGGTGATGATAATAATATTTATGATATGGATAGTATTTATCCAAACCTTAAAGCTGATAGTTTTGATATAGATAAAGATTATGATAAAATAAATAATTATAATTATAATTTTGTTTATGATAAGGAAAATAATAATTTTTATTTAGAGAGTATTACTAAAAAATAAATATTATTTGAAATCTTTATTTAATAGTGTTATACTTTTATTAGTGTAGGTGTTTTATATGAACGAGAAAGAGAATAAATTAATGTTAGTAGCACTTATTGTTGGTTTTATTATGGTAGTTATGGCTATTGCTCTTGCGGCTTTTAATTTTGCGAAGAGTGGTAGTAATAATAATGTAATTACTTCAGGTGTTTTGAAATTAACACTTGAAGAGGGAACTATCATTAATTTAAATGACACTTATCCTTTGACGGATGCGGAAGGTCTTAGTAGTGATGGGTATTCATTTACATTAAAAAATAGTGGAACAGTGACTACAAGTTATGAAATTTATATTGATGATGTTGATTTAGCGGCTTCGGAGACAAGACTTGCTGATAAATATTTAAAGTATAGTCTTGATAAGAATAGTACAGTGGGAAGTGTTAAACTTTTTACATCACTTGGTAGTAATAAAGCAAGATTACTTGATAGTGGAACGATTGCAGCGGGTGCTACTAATACTTATAAACTTAGAATTTTCCCAAGTGTTGATATTGATGCTGATATTAGTGGACAAATGTGGAGGGGCAAGATTAGAGTTGAAGGGGGCCAAAGTTAGAGTTTAATAGTTATTATTAGACTTTTTTACTTGGTTCTTTTTTTATGGCCTCATATAATACAGTAGGAGGTTACTTATGGAAATATCAGTTTTGGAGTTTAAGGAGCTTCTTGCTACTAAGAATATTAAGATTATTGATATAAGAGAACATTATTTATTTGAACGGGATCATATTATGGGGTCTATTAATTTACCGAAAAGATTACTTAAAAGATTGCCTAGTAATTATTTAAATAAACATGATACTTATTATTTAATATGTGAGACGGGGTATAACAGTGTAATGCTTGCTAGTTATTTAACTAATTTGGGATATACGGTTTTTGGTGTCAATGGGAGTGTTTTTTAAGAAAAGATATTGACGAATGTTTGTTCTACTAGTATAGTGGTTATAGAAGGATGTGATAGTGATGGAATATATAATCATTGGACTTTTAATTATTGTGATTATTTTAGGGGTTATGTCGCTTATGAAGAATATTAATGAAGCACATATTACAGAGCGTCTTAGTAATTTGGAAATTAATATGATCAAAGAGTTAAATAGCTTTAAAGATGGATTAAATAAAAGTATGACGGATGATTTTGATAAGTTGAATGAGAATGTAGAAAGAAGACTTTTGGCTATTAATGAACAAGTAAATTCGCAAATTAATCAGAATTTTGAAAAGACTAATAAGACTTTTACGTCAGTAATTGAACGACTTGGGAAGATTGATGAAGCACAAAAGAAACTGGATAATTTATCGGTTGATATTATTTCTTTACAGAGTATTTTAACAGATAAGAAGACAAGAGGTATTTTTGGAGAGGTTAATTTGAATCATATTCTTGCTAATATTTTTGGAGAGAGGAATGATTTGATTTATAAATTACAATATACTCTTCCTAATGGGTTGATTGCCGATTCAATTTTATTTGCACCAGAACCGCTTGGAACGATTGTTATTGATTCTAAGTTTCCCCTTGAACATTATCAAAAGATGGTAGATGTTAAACTTTCTAAAGAGGAAAGAATGATGGCTTCTAAGGCTTTTAAAAGTGATGTTAAAAAGCATATTGATGCGATTAGTAGTAAATATATTATTCCGGGAGTTACTAGTGATCAGGCTATTATGTTTTTACCAGCGGAAGCGATTTTTGCGGAGATTAATGCTTATCATTCTGATCTTGTGGAATATGCGTATCGGAAAAGAGTATGGCTTACTAGTCCGACAACTTTGATTTCTACTTTGACGGTAATTCAAATGATTATTAAGAATATGGAGAAAGATAAATATACAAAAGTTATTCATGAGGAGCTTAATAAACTTAGTTTAGAATTTTTAAGATATAAAGAACGATGGGATAAATTATCGCGAAGTATTCAGGCTGTTAATAAAGATGTTGAGAATGTATCAATTACCACAATGAAGATTACAAAAAAGTTTGAAAGTATTAATAAAGTGGAATTTAGTGATGATAATAAGAAAATAGAAGAATAATATGTCAAGAGGCTGTCGAGGGATGATAACCTCTTTTTTGATATTGTATTTTTCTTTAGTTTTGTGATAATATTTTAATAAGGTAGGTGTTTAAAATGATTAAGAGTAAGAAAGTTTTATTAATTCTTCTTTTGGGACTTTTCTTTTGTCCTAAGAATGTTTTTGCTAGTAGTTTATCAATTTGTAATGAAGGGTGTACTTACAAAAGTTTTGATGAGTTTTTAGCTAGTTATAATGGTGATAGTGATATTTCTTTGGAGTTTGGAGAAGGGGAATATAAGATTGGATCTTTTCAAAATAATAATATTAAATCTATTACGGTTAAAGGAAAAGGAACTGATAAGACAGTATTAACTTCTTTTGAAGGCTTTGGGGCAACTGATAAAGTGGTAGTTGAAGATGTAACGATTAATGGAACTAAGGATTTTTTTAGTTATAATACTTCAAATGTTTCTTGGAAAAACATAATTTTTAATATGAGCGGTGATATTAGAAGTGGAGTTATGAAAAGTGATGAGACGGTGATTACTAATGTTATTTATAATATTATGGCTCCATTAATCCAAGATCATGCGTTATTTGGTTTTTATGAAATTAAAAGTTTAAATGTTGATGGTCTTAAAATAAATTATACCTCTAATACTTTAGCTTCTGCGGGACTTGAACTTAGGGATATTAATACGGGTATTATTAATAATTTAGATGTTAATAATAGTAAGTATGGTATTGGTGGGGTTAATCTTTCAAAGGTTATTGTTAAAAATAGTAATCTTGTTAACAATAATACTTGTTCAGCTTATTTAGGAAATGAAGCGAAGTATTTGCCTTATGCTAATAGTTTAAACTATAATTTAATTTTTGAAACGGGTAATAAACTTAATTGTGCTACAGCATCAGGAAAAGATAATAATATTTTAATAACTGCTGAAAATAATTTTGTTAAAGATCCTAATCCAGTTACTGATGATAGTTCTTGTAATTATGGGGGATCATTTGATGGACTTCTTTTGGGTTGTTCTTATGGGAAAGTTGATCTTTTAAAGAAATATATTGGAGTTATTACAGTTTTAGAAGGGGAAAGTGATAAGTTAGAAAAGGCTTTTGATAAAGATGTACCGTTATCTAGTGAGATTAAATGGTCTTCAAATGATGGGACTATTTCGATAATTAGTGATGGCTTAGTTCATGGTATTAAAGAAGGTAAGGTTAAAATTACGGGAACCGATGGGGTTAATTCTTATGAAGTGACAGTTACTGTTATTAAGAATCCTAATACTAATGCAACGGTTTATATTGTAGTTGGCTTTTTAGTAATATTATTAGTTAGTACGGCTTTATATTTAACTTATAGAAAAAATAATAGGTAGGATATGTTAAAGATTTCTTTAATTATTAATAATATTATATTTAAATTATGTTATTACTTTTTTCTAGGACTTTCTTATCTTTTTCCATTTATTAATAGGAAGAAGTTAAAAATTAAATTAGAAAAAAGATTAGATACACCGGAGGTTTCAATATTACTTATTTTATATATTGTTACCTTCTTAAGTGCATCAAGTTTTTTAATACCACATGAAGTATTAAATAATAAAAAAAGTGATGTTGAAATTACATCCATTAATACGATTGATAAGAATAGTTCTTTAGATAGTAATGATATTTCAAGTGATAATTTAAATGGTAGTAGTCAAGATACGGTAAAAGATTATTATAAGAGTTTTAAGAGTGATAGTGATCTTTTATCGTTAATGGCTATTAATAATAATATTAAAGGTTTTATTAGAGTTGATAGTACTAATATTAGTTATCCTTTTTTACAGTTTAGTGATAATAGTTATTATTTAGAACATGATCTTTTTAATAATTATAATGCGAAAGGGTATATCTTTCTTGATTATCGTAATGATAGTAATATTTCTAATAATTATAATACTATTTTATATGGACATCATTTGTTAAATAAAACAATGTTTGGGACGCTTGATAAGGTTTTGGATAATAATCCGACAATTACGATAAAAACTTCTACTAATACGTATCTTTATCAGGTATTTTCTTATTATGAAACTCTTCCGGAAGCTTATTATTTACAAACAGAATTTTTAAATTTAAATAAATATTTAGAATTTCTTAATACAATTAAAAATAGAAGTATGAAAGATTATAATGTTTCGGTTTTAGAGACTGATAAAATAATTACGTTATCTACTTGTTCTTTAGATAATACAAAAAGAATTGTGGTGCATGGAAAATTGTTAAGTATAAATTAACAATTTTTTTGTATACTAAAAATAAATTAGAATAGATTGTATTAGGTGATATTATTAAAAGAATAGAAATGAAAATAGCAGGATTTATATTGATGACTTGGGGCTTTTTTTATGTAATTATATATTCTAATTTGTTTACATTTGGATATTCTTTTATAGAATATTTAAAGTTTATGTTTACGCATGTTAGTATTTATTTATTATTTATTGGGTTATTATTAATTTTAATTTCTAATTATAGAAAGGGGATAAAATGATATATATATATGATATTTTACTTAATTGGTCAAAGGGGGCTATGATCAATGAATTTTATGAATGGAGTCTTGATGATGATTTGGAGCATATTAAGAAGATTCCACTGGTTAAGGTTAGTGATATGACAATTAAAGATATGTTGACATCTTTAGTTAAAGTTGATAAGGAGTTTTTAGGGAAAATTAAAAATAAAACGCAATCATATTTTCATAATGATATTGATATTATTGATTATGCGGTTATTGTTAGTAATGGAAAAAGGGCTTTAGCCTTAGAACTTGATGGGGATGGCTTTATTTTATATAAAAGTTTGATGTTACTTGATGAAGAGGAGGAAGTACTTACAGATACTTTAGAACTTACGCTTACGGATATTAAATATGAAGTAATTAAACGGTATTGTGACAATAATTATTTAACAAGATATGAAAGGGGAGTTTATAATTATTTAGAAAAGGAGGTTAAAAAACTTAATATAAAGCGGGATGAGGCTAAAATTAATTATTTATATAGTGAGTTTTTTGTGGATGATAGTCTTGATATTAAGACTAAGTTTTTATTTCTTTTAAAAGAATTAGATAAAGAATATGGTAGTTTTCATGAGAAGTTGTATCAATTATTAAAATTATCTAATTCTAAGTTAAAATCTTAGTATATTTAAGAAATTTCTGGTTACTATAGTATTAGGTGATAATATGAAAAAATATGGAATTTTAATGGCAGTTGTTGGAGTTTTATTAATAATAACGGGATGTAATGATATGATGAATACGCCAACTAGAAGGGTTGAAGAGTATCTTGGTAAGTATCAAAGTCTTGATAGTAATGTATTAACTGATCTTGATAGTGTAATGGATGAGAGTAATTATAGTAATAATTATAAAGAAAAGTATAAAGAACTTTTTATTAAACAGTATCAAAATTTATCTTATAAAATTAAAAATGAGGATACAAATGGGGATAATGCAACAGTGACTGTAGAAATTGAAGTATTTGATTATAATACTAGTTTAGAGAAGAGTAACGATTATATAAAGGAACATCAAAGTGAGTTTAAAAGTGATGATAAAATGACTAGTTTAGAAAAAGAAGATGAATATAAAATTAAAGAGTTAAAGAATGTAACGGATAAGGTTAGTTATACGATTGTTTTTAGACTTGTTAAGGATAATAAGAAATGGGTTTTAGAGAAAGTTAGTGATAATGATATTAAAAAAATTCATGGTCTTTATAAAGATTAGATTTAAAATCTAATTTTTTTAATTTACATTTATAAATTTTATTAGTATAATTGTAATAGAGGTATCGTTATTATGGAAGATAAAAATGTGAAAAGGAAAAATATATTAACTGTTAGTTTTGGCTGTTTATTTGTAGTGGTTTTAGCACTGGCTATTAGTTATGCAGTGTTTAAGACGACTTTAACTGGTAAAGAACAGGTTATTAAAGTGGGTTCTTTGGAACTTGTTTTGAATGAGACTAGTACGGGTATTAGTTTAGATAGTGTATTTGATATGTCTGATGAAGATGCACAAAGTTTAACACCGGCTACTTTTACTTTAGTAAATAATGGTACAAAGGCGGTTAGTTATACACTTTATTTAGATGATAATACCATTTCTAGTTCTGATGTTAGAATGGAAGATAAGTTTTTAAAGTTTGATTTGGTTAAAAATAATGTAGATATGGGGGCTAAATTACTTAGTAATATTGGAGGCAATCCTAATCGAGTACTTGATAGTGGAACGATTGCTAGTAAGGGACAAAATAGTTATAGTTTAAGTTTATGGATTACTAACGAAGTTGATGGTGATTATGCTAATAAAGTATTTAGTGGTAAATTGAGAGTTGTGGTAACTCAAGAGAAGAAAAATTAAAGTATTGACTGGTGTAGTTAATACTTTTTATTATAACGATAAAACCATAGAAAAATAGCTTATTTTATAGTATACTAATTTAAAGGAGGATACTAGAAGTTGAAGTTTGATAAGTGGTTTGATAAAATATGTAATTTGTTACATTTAAAAGTTAATAAAAAGACAAGGGTATTATTAATTCAAATTTTTAAGTTTGTAATTGTTGGGTTTGTGGCAACAATAATTGATTGGGTATTTTTTTATCTTTTTAATAAGGTATTGGGAATATATTATATAATTAGTGCAATTTTATCTTTTATAATTTCTGTAACTTATAATTATTTAGTTAGTGTGAAGTGGGTTTTTGTAGTAAATAAAGAGAAAACGAAGCTTAAAAATTTTATTGTTTTTGTAGTTTTTAGTGTAATTGGACTATTGTTAACTTTAGGAATTATGAAAATTGGGGTTGATTATTTTAAGGTGACGACAATGGTGATGAAGGTGATTTCAACGTTGATTGTAATGGTCTTTAATTTTGTTAGTCGGAAAATGTTTTTAGAGTAGGTGATAAGATGGATAAGATTTCAGTAGTAGTACCTTGTTTTAATGAAGAGGATGTTATTGAACTTTTTTACCATGAAATATCTAAAGTGATGGATAAAATGAATGAGGTTTGTTTTGAAATCATTTTTGTAGATGATGGAAGTTATGATAAATCGCTTAAGATTATGAAAAAATTAAATGAAATGGATAAGAGAGTAAGGTTTATTTCTTTTTCGCGAAATTTTGGGAAAGAAGCGGCAATTTATGCGGGTCTTAGTGAAGCGACGGGGGATTATATTACGCTTATGGATGTTGATTTACAAGATCCACCAAAGATGCTTATTAAGATGTATCAGACTATTAAAGCTCATGATGTTGATAGTGTTGGGTTAAAGGCTGATAATTATGATAGTTATAATGTAGTTAGGAAAGCACTTACAAAGTTATATTATGCTATTTTAACAAAGATTTCGAAAGTGGAGATGGTAATTGGGGCTCGGGACTTTCGGCTTATGTCTAGACGAATGGTCAAGGCGGTTTTAAGTATGAAGGAATATAATCGGTATAGTAAGGGCCTTTTTAACTTTGTGGGCTTTGATACTATTTGGTTAACTTATAAGATTCCTAAACGGGCGAAGGGGGAGACAAAATGGAATTTCTTTAAACTTTTTGCCTATGCCATGGATGCGATTATAGGGTTTTCAACTGGTCCTTTAATGCTTGCTACTATTTTTGGCCTTTTGCTTTGTCTTTTATCAGGAATAGCCCTTGTTGTTATTCTTATTAAAAAGATGGCGGTTATTGGGTATGCGGCAAGATGGCCTTCAACTTTTTGTATGATGTTTTTCTTAAGTGGAATTCAATTGTTTTCAATAGGTATCAGTGCCATTTATTTATCTAAAACTTATACGGAAGTTAAGAGAAGACCTTTATATATAATTAAAGAAGTTAGTGAGGAAAGTTGTGATGAATAAATATTTAAAAGATAATTTTAATAAATTAATTACTTTATTTCTTATTTTAAGTCCTATTTTAGATGTTATTACAGGAATTGGTCTTCATTTTTTTAAGGTTAATATTTCGTGTGGGCTTGTTGTTAGATTTCTTTTTTTACTAATGGTATTTTATGTTAGTAGTGTTATTTATAAAAAGAAAATTAATTATGTTATTTATGGAATCGTAGGGGTTTATTTTATTTTTTATTTACTAAGTGTTGTTAATGGTGGTTATGTATTTAGAGAGTTACAGGGCTTATTTAGATGTTTTTATTTACCATTGTTACTTTCTTCTTTATATACGATTAAAGATGAAGTTAAGATTAGTAAAATGGCGTTTGTTGTGATGGTTTGCTTTTATTTGTTGTTAATAATTATTCCTAATCTTTTCAATGTGGGATTTAAAAGTTATGCTATTACAAAGAAAGGGTCACTTGGGTTTTATAATTCGGCAAATGAGATTAGTGCCATTATTTCGATTCTTATTCCAGTGTTATTTTTAGGATTAAAAGATATTAAAAATATTTGGTTCAAGGTGGGTCTAGTTTTTATTTATTTGCTAGTTATTTTGGAACTTGGAACGAAAACACCATTACTTGTTTTACTAATTACATTATTTTTTACTTTTATATATATTTTAGTGAAAAGTAAAAGTAGGAAGCTTACTTATTCTTTCTTGGGGGGAATTGTTGTTTTCATTTTGGGATTATTAATTATTATTCCAAAGACTAATTTTTATAAAAATATTAAGGTTCATCTTAATTATTTAAAGGTTAATGAAGTAACGGATGTTTTTAAAAGTGAAAAGTTAGTAGATCATTTTATTTTTAGTCAACGGTTAACTTTTTTAAGGAAGAAGGCTAAGATATATAATGAGAGTAGTTTCTATCAGAAAATGTTTGGGATTGGTTATTATCATAATAATAAAGAGATTAAAAGTATAGAGATGGATTATTTTGATATTTATTATAGTCATGGTTTAGTGGGATTTATTATTTTCTTTACAATATTGATAATGATGTTATGTAATATATTAAAAAATAGTATTTCTTTTTCCTTTACAAAGTATATGTTATCGTTAAGTTTAGGATTTATGATGGTTTTAGCCTTGTTTACGGGTCATGTTTTAGTAGCTCCAGCGGTGTCTTCTATTTGTGCTTTAGTGATTATGATGTTTAATAAACGAAAAGAAGAGTTGATTTTTTATAGTTATAATTTAGATCTTGGGGGAATTGAGAAGGCTTTAGTAAATCTTGTGCAAAGAATAGATAAGAATAAGTATAATGTTACTGTATGTCTTGAAAAGAGGGAAGGAATATTTTTAGATACAGTTGATAGTGATGTTAAAGTCTTAGAGTATCATGTTTATAATGATAAAAATGTTTTTATTCGTAAAATTAAGAATTTATTAAAACGCTTTATTTATTTGCTTAATAATTATCACATGTATAATTTTAGTTGTTGTTATGCTACTTATAGTTATAGTTGTAATAAACTTGCGTTACTAGCATCAGATAATAATAGTATTTATGTTCATAGTAATTATACGCATATTTATGATACTAAGGAGTGTCAAGAGTTTTTTGAATCAAGGAACTTTGATCGGTTTAAACACATTATTTTTGTATCTAATGAAGCGTGTTTTGATTATTTAAAGCTTTATCCTCATAATAAAAATAAGGTGCTTGTCTTTAATAATTTTGTGGATGTTTTGGCGATTAAAGATATGGCTAAAATTCGTATTGAATTAGAAAAACCTAAAGATAAAACATTATTTGTGTTTGTGGGAAGACTAAGTGATGATAGTAAAAAGTTAAAACGGGCAATTGATTTAGTTAAAAATATTGATGATACTGTTCTTTGGATAGTTGGAGATGGAGAAGATTACAAACTTTATGATGATTATATTAAGAAAGAGAAGTTAGAAAAAAGAGTGTTTCTTTTAGGTAGCAAATCTAACCCTTATCCTTATATGAAAAAAGCAGATTATATTATTTTAACGTCTGATTATGAAGGGTTTCCTGTCGTTTATTTAGAGGCCATTGTGTTAGGTAAAGAGTTGATTACAACCGTGAAAGTCAGTGATGATTTTCTTAAAATTGGTGATAATTATGGTTATGTTGTGGCTCGGGATGAAGAAACGATGAAGAAGGAAGTTTTAAAAATTTTGAAAGATAGGAAAAAGGTATCTTTTGATTTAGAAAAAGCTCAAAAGATAAGAATGAAAAAATTAGAAGATTTATTTGCTGGAGGATTAAATAATGACTAAATTTAGTATAATTGTTCCTGTTTATAATGTTGAAAAATATTTAAAGAGATGTCTTGATAGTATTTTTAAACAGACTTTTGAAGATTATGAAGTAATTATTGTTAATGATGGTAGTAGTGATAATAGTGATGTGATCATTAAAAGTTATGATGATAAACGTATTAAGTACTTTAAACAAGAAAATAAAGGTCTTAGTGCGGCTAGAAATAAAGGAGTTAAGGAAGCGTGTGGTGAATATATATTATTTTTAGATAGTGATGATTATTTGAGTCCTTTATTACTTGAAAATATTAATTCATCATTAGATAATAAGCCGGATATTGTTAGATATCAAGTAAGAGAAGTTTATGATGATAAGTCTATCGACTATAATGAAGAAGGTTTTAGCAATTTATCAGGAGAGATGGCTTTTGCAAAAATTGTTAATTATCACTTTGTAGAAATGGCTTGTTGTTATGTTTTTCGTCTTAAATATTTTCAAAAAGAAAAGTTTAAATTTAAAGAAAATTCTTATCATGAAGACTTTGGATTAATTCCTTTAGTCATTATGAAGGCTAAAAAGGTTAATGCTATCGGTTATATTGGTTATAATTATTATCAAAGAGAAAATAGTATTATGAATAGTACTGATTATAAGAAAACAGTAAAAAAAGTGAATGATTTTTATGAACATTATCATTATTTAATTAAAGAAATAGCGAAAGTGAATGGTGATAGTTCAGTATTTAAAAGTTTTATTAGTAATAGTTTAATTATTAAGATTTTAGAGTTAAATAATAAAGACTATAAAATATATTTAAAGAAATTACATCAAGATGGGGTATTTGATAATTTACTTACTAATACGATGGGACGTAAACTTAAAAAAATATTACTTATAGTTAGTCCAAGATTATATTATAAGAAAAGGAGATAACAATGGTTGATATTAGTATAATTGTACCTATTTATAATGCTAGTAAATACTTGAAGAAATGTCTTGATTCATTAATAGGGCAGAGTATGGATAATTTGGAGTTTATTTTAATTAATGATGGTAGTAGTGATAATAGTGATGTGATCATTAAAAGTTATAAAGATAAACGAATTAAATATATTAAACAAGAAAATAAAGGAATTGGTGCGACAAGAAATTTAGGTATTAATCTTGCAAGAGGTAAATATATCATGTTTTTAGATAGTGATGATTATTTAGATAAAAAAGCCTGTCAAGCTTTTTATGAAAGGATTAATAAGTCTAAACTGGATGTGGTTGTCTCTAACTTTTATAAAGATATTGATGGGATAATAAAAGAAGAGAAGCTTCCTAGTTTTCCTGATACTTCTTTAAAAGATAATAAACAACTTCTTCTTGATATTAATTTAGCACCGTGGAATAAGATTTACCGAACGGAATTTTTAAAGAAGAATAAGATTTTATTTGTAACAGATTTAAAATATGAAGATGCTCCCTTTGTATTAGAATGTTTATTTAAAGCAAAAAAAATAGGGAAACTTGATATGGCACTTAACTATTATGTTATTCATGGCAATAGTGAGACAACTCTTCGGGATAAGCGAATGTTTGATATTATTAAAATTGTGGATATTATTAGAAATATTTTTAAAAGTGATAAAGAATATGATGAGGTAATTGATACATTAACGATTAAAATATTAGTTAATTATACAATTCAACAGCGAGTAAATAAAAACAAAAAAGAACGACATTTATTTATTGATGAAGTATTTTGTTATTTAAATGATAATGTTAAAGATTATCGCCATAATAGTTATTTTAAAAAAAGATCTTTTATTAAAGGGTTAATTGAAAAGAATAAAATATTAACTAAAATGTATTGTGATGTTTATAAAAAATAATAAGGTTAGGATAGGAATAAAATTATGAAAAAATTAAATATTACTTTTTGTAGTTTTCCAGATTATGCGGGGAATGCGAAGGCTTTATATCAATATATGGTAAAAAGGTATAAAGATAGGATGAATTATACGTTTGTTGTTTATAATGAGGAGTCAGTAGCGATTTTAAAAGAAGAAGGCGTTAAGGCGGTGTTGATTGGTAGTGATGAGTTTAATGATTATATTAAGACTACTGATGTCTTTTTTACTACTCAAGGTAATTTAGATGGGGATAAAGTTAAGGCTAAGAATGCTATTTATATTGAATTATGGCATGGAATTGGGCCAAAGCCAAGTGGATTTTGTCAAAAGAATCCTAGTAAGGAAGATATTATTGGCTATGATAATATTAGTGATGTAGTTGATTATTTTATGGTACCAAGTGAATTTTGGGCAGTAATATTTGGGGCTATGTTTAAGGTTGAATATGAGCGAATTAAATGTTTAGGAATGCCGATTCTTGATTATTTTGATAATGCTAAGGGGAAAGATAATTTAAGTAAGGTTCTTGATATGGATTTATCAAAATATAAAAAGATAATTGCTTATATGCCTACTTTTAGAAAAGGATTTAATCATAGTGATATTAATACTGATTCTGGGAATGTTTTTAATATTAAAAAGGGGTATAGTAATAAAAAGTTAAATAAATTTTTAAAGGACAATAATTATTTATTATGTATTAAATTACATCCCGGGGAACTTGCAAATAGTCCGGTTGAAGTTGATACTAATATTAAATTAATTGAAGAAGAAAAGATGATTAAAAATAAAATATCTATTAATGAATTTTTAAATGCAATTGATCTTTTAATAACAGATTACTCTTCGCTTGGAACCGAGTTTATTTATTTTAATAGACCAGTATTATTTAATTTTTGTGATATTTTAGAATATAAGAAAAATAGAGGTCTTTATTTTGATAGTGAGGAGTTTTGGTTTCCGGGACCTTCTTTTCAAACGATGGATGAACTTTTAGGTGAAATGTCTAAATTACTTACTGATCATAGTTATTACGAAAAAGAGCGCAGTGAAAAGAGAAGGTTATGGTTTGGAGAGCTAAAATCTTCAGGGTGTGATGCTATTTGTGATTTTCTTTTTGATGGCGATAAAATTAGTAAGAATGTTAAACGGCATAGTGTAAAAAGACTAGAGTTAAAAAAGCAACTTAAGGATTTAGAAAATGTGGTAGAAGAGCAGGAAGATACGATAAAAAGATTAACGGAATCTGATATAAGACTTAAGGAAATTGAAGCTTCAAGAGCATGGAAAAGCCTTGAAAAACTTCGTCAAATTAAGCGAAATACCTTTAAAAGGTAATTGGTTATATGGTATAATTTTTTTGGGAAGTGATAAAATGAAGAGTTTAGAAAATATAATTGCTAATTTTAAACATTATTGGTTTTTAATGACGCAACTTATTTCAAGAGATTTTAAAGTTAAATATAAACGTTCAGTTTTAGGGGTATTATGGAGTTTACTTTATCCTATTTTGATGTTGACAGTTATGACGATTGTCTTTTCACAAATGTTTAAATTTAAAGTAGCAGGTGTTAATTATATTGTGTATTTAATGACTGGTATTATTATGTGGAATTATTTTAGTGAGGCTTCTAATCAAGCGATGACTTCGGTTGTTATGAATTTCTCATTAATTAATAAAGTATATATTCCAAAGTATATATTTCCGATTGCAAAGTGTTTGTTTGTTGGAATTAATTTTGTGTTAACTTTAATTCCATGGTTAGCAATTATTGCCTTATCTTATTTTGGGCTTGGAGGATATACGTGTCATTTTAATATTTTTTATTTAATATTACCCTATATATTTCTTTGTATGTTTATCTTTACAGTGGGAATGAGTTTATTCTTATCTTGTGTATCAGTATTTTTAAGAGATGTTTTTTATATTTATGGTATTGTTTTAACGATGTGGAACTATTTAACCCCTGTTTTCTATAGTATTGAAATTATTCCAATGAAGTTACAAATACTCTTTAAACTTAATCCATTGTATCAATTTTTAACAGCGGCCCGGGAAATTGTTCTTTTTGGAAGATGTCCATCATTTGGGACGTTGTGTCTTATTGGAGCAATCTCTCTAGGTACGCTTGCGGTTGGAACTCTTATTTTTAAGAAAAACCAAGATAAATTTATTTATTATGTTTAGGAGGTATATCGATGATAAAACTTGAGAATGTATCAATGAAATTTAATTTAGGAATTGAAAAAGAATTTTCGATAAAGCAGGCTTTTGTTGATTTTTTTAGTACGACTAAACGCGTAGATAAAAAGAAAAAAGAGTCTTTTTGGGCTTTATCAGATATTAGTTTTGAAGTTAAAAAGGGAGAAGTACTTGGTCTTATTGGTAGTAATGGAGCTGGTAAGAGTACCCTTTTAAAAGTTGTTAGTGGGGTTATGAAACCAACGAAAGGGAAAGTAATGGTTAATGGTGTTATTTCGCCAATGATTGAACTGGGGGCTGGATTTGATCAAGAGTTAACGGCTCGAGAGAATATCTTTTTGAATGGGGCTATTTTAGGATATTCTAAAAGTTTTATTGAAGATAAATTTGATGAAATTGTAGAGTTTTCCGAATTAAAAGACTTTCTTGATGTACCAGTTAAGAACTTTTCATCAGGAATGACTGCAAAGCTTGCCTTTTCAATTGCCACAATAGTTAGTCCAGAAATCCTTATTGTTGATGAAATATTGTCAGTAGGAGATATTAAATTCCAAGAGAAAAGTAAACGAAAAATGCTTGAAATGATTAAAGGGGGAACAACGGTTTTATATGTTTCACATTCCCTTCAATCAATTAAAGAATTATGTGATAGAGTGGTATGGATTGAACATGGTAAAATAGTAAAAATAGGAGATACTGAAGAAATTTGTAAAGAATATTATAATGAACAAATGAAGTAGGAGGTTTTATGAAAAAATATATTCATTATTGTTGGTTTGGTGGGAAGGCTCTTCCTAAACTTGCGAAAAAATGTATTAAGAGTTGGCAAAAATATCTTCCTGATTATGAGATTATTGAATGGAATGAAAAGAATGTTAATTTAGAAGAATGTCCATTTATTAAGGAAGCTTATGAACAGAAAAAGTGGGCGTTTGTAGCGGATTATGCTAGGACTAAGGCCATTTATGAAATGGGTGGTATTTATTTTGATACGGATATGATGATTACTAAGGATATTAGTTTTTTACTTGATGAAGGGACTTTTTTAGGAATTGAAGATTCAATGATGGTTAATGCTGCGGTTTGGGGAGCTAAAAAACCAAAGAGTTATTTAGCTAAGAGAATGTTAGATTTTTATCAAGGAATGGATCATTTTGATGTTGATAATATGTATAATGTAAGTATTCCAAGAATTATTACAAAGATTCTTAATGAGTTTGATTTTGATCCTACTTGTGATGATATTCAAGTATTACATGATGATATTTATGTTTATCCACGTGAATATTTTTATCCTCTTTCTTATGATTTTAAAAATAATTTATTTACTAATAAGACTTGTATGGTTCACTATTTTGATGCGACATGGGTACCTAAAAATGAACAGTTGGAAATGAAACTTATCAGAAAAATTGGCAGAGGGCCAACGAAGGTATTACTTAGTGTTTACCGGTTTATGAAAAGATTTATTAAAAAAATCTTAAAGATTTGTTTATTTCCTATTACTTTATATAGAAGATATAAACGGAAAATTACGAAGGAATATTTAAGTAATTTGGAAAACTGTCTTAGTGATATTAAAAAAATCGATAAAGATTATTTAGTAATGCATAATCCGGAGTGGCTTGGAGTTACTAATGCTACTATTGAACTTTTTGATAGTAGGGTAAGATGTGGGGAATTATTTAGAAAAAAAGATATTAAAAAAGTAGGAAAAGCTATTTTGAATTCACAAGTTAAACAGGTTGTTTTTAGTGCGATGTGTGTGGGATGGAAAGATTTAGCCCTTTATTTAAAAGATAATAATGAAAATATTAAAATTAAAACTTTCTGGCATGGTAGTCATTCACAAGTATCAGAACCTTATGGGTGGGCTCGTAATATTGAAATAATTGAGTTACATAAAGAAGGGGTTATTGATGTAATGGCCACTTGTAAGGAAAGTATTATGAATTTTTATAGACATGAAGGTTATAAGTGTGCTTTTATTAGAAATAATGTAAAGTTAAAAGAAAATATTAAGGGAAAGGCTCCTAAAGAGACTAGAATTGGTATTTATGCTGCTAAAAGTGATGATTGGCGTAAGAATATGTTTGCGCAATTAGCGGCTATATCACTTCTTGATAATGCAGTTGTCGATATGGTTCCTCTTAATTTAGAGGCTAAGAGGTTTGCTAAGAATATTGGGTTAAAATTAGAAGGATTAGACCGGCCAATTCCACGGGAAGAGTTGTTAAAGAGAATGAGTAATAATACCCTTAATTTATATGTAACTTTTTCAGAATGTGCTCCGATGTTACCAATTGAAAGTTTTGAAGTTTCTGTTCCTTGTGTGTCTGGAAATAATCATCATTATTTCATGAATAATAAACTTGAAGATTATATCATTGTTAAGAATGAAGAAAATCCAATAGCTATTGCTAAACAGATTGAAAACTGCTTAGCTAATAAAGATGAAGTGATGAAGTTATATAAGGAATGGAAAAAGGAAAATGATAGGCTTAGTAAGAAAAGTGTTAAAGACTTTTTAGATATGTAGGAGGAATTATGAGAATAGAAGATATAAATAAAATTGATAATAATGAAGCGATTGTTTTACTTCCTAAAGAAGATTATGATATTAAAGAAATGGTTTTAGATTCTTTTAAAAATGTATTCTTTTTAAACTATAATGCTTCTTTGGAAGAGAGTGAGATTCTTACTAGCTATATTAATAAAAATCACAATATGTTAATCCTATTTGATTATGATGATTTTTATCGGTTAATTCTTCCACATATTCATAAAAGTAATATTATTAAATGGGTTTATAAAGAACCATTAGCGATGCTCACAGGAGGATTTCCGCGGGCTATTCTTAGTAATATTTTTGAATTTTATGATAGGGATATTATTAATGAAATAGGATGTCTTGATTATGCTAGTAGTAAAGTGTTAGAGAAAGCTGGGTATAAAGTTTCGTGGTTAGCTCTTGATCAGAAAAGATATGATGTTGAAAATAATAAAAATTTAAACATCGGAATTATTGGTGACGATTATAATCCTAATCATAATGTTTATAATGAGCTTAGTGCTATAAAGTTAGTAGAATATGATACTATTAAAATCATAAGTACAATGCCAGCGACCAAACACTTTATTAAATTTTTTGAGATAAAGGCTAAAGAATGTAAAACAATTGATGAAGTAGTTAGTGGTAATGATATTAATTTATATTGTAATTTTACAGCTATTAATAAAAGTTTAATTTTAAAGAGTATGGATAAAGGAATACCTTGTTTAGTTGGTAATACTGATTTCTTTGATAATAGTAAGATATTAAAAAAATATTTAGTACTAAATAGTGATGATAGTATTGATGAGATTAAAGAAAAGAGTTTAGAAATTAGAGAAAATAAAGATAAAATATTAAAAGAGTATCAAAAATTTAGGGATGAATATATAAAAATAGCTAGTGAATCAATTAAAAAATTTACTAATAAATAGGGGGAAATGATGTGTGATTATGTGAAAAAAAATAAAGTTTTCTTAATTCATTTTCTTATTCCTTTAACCATTTTTATCATTTTATTACTAGCTTATTATCCCGGGATTATTACTTATGATGGTAATAATCAATGGCAACAGGTACAAAGTGGTATTTTTGAAGGAGGGCATCCTTACTTTACAACTTTCTTTTTGTTAGTTTTAGCTAAAATCCATAACTCAACGACAACGGTATTACTTTATCAGATTGGTGTGTTTTCACTGATATGGGGTGTTTTTTGTCAGAGTATTAAAACAGATAAGAAGGGGGAAATTATTAAAGTTATTGGGACTTTATTAATAAGCTTGTCACCGATTATTGGTCTTTATGCTATTAGTATGTGGAAAGATATTCTTTATACTTATTACTTGTTTGCGATTAGTGTTATGTTTTATATAGGTATTAATAAAGATTTTAATTATTCTTATAAGGAATATATTTTATTAGGACTATTGATGTTTTTAGTTTTTAGTTATCGCTATAATGGGATAATTGTAATTATTTTATTAATATTAATTTTATTAGGTCTTTTATATAAAAAAAGACAGGTTATAAAAGTAAATATTTCTAAAGTTTTTAGTAGTTTAGGAGTTTTTATTCTTTTAATTCTTTTAGCAATGATCTCTAAGAATATCATGATAAAAGAAACTGAAAAAGTAAAGAAACCAACCGTTGTTAAGAGTGCGTCAATATCTACTATTGATAGTTATATGTTATGGATGATGGGAGCACATCTTAAAGATAATAATATTAAAAACAAGAGTGATTTAGGATTCATTGATAAGGTTCTTGATGTTGATCTTTATAAAAAAGAATATAATCCGTATTTAATTAATAGTATTAATGGTAATAAGAAACTTGATAGGGAATATTTAAGTAAACATAAAGTGCGATTTAAAAATATTTTTATTAAATATTCTTTAAAGTATCCATTAACGATTGTTAATCATTATTTAAAAGCGGATGCATTACTTATTAATCCAATATCACAAAAGTATTCATATGTTTATGTTTATAGCTTTTCAGAATGGAAGAAGCCATATGGATTTGAAAAGATTGTTAGATCAAAAATTGTCGGAGTTAAGAATATTTATAATAGTATTTTAAATTTTACGATGGAAGGGGTTAATATTTATTTTTATCAACCAGCGTTAATCTTATATTTTAGTATTATTTTATTAGTGGTTTTAGCTAAAAAAGTATATGATAAGCGAATATATTTATTTGGTCTACCAATGGTATTAAATACGATTTCATTGTTACCAATTAATTTGGCTCAAGATTTACGATATGTTTATATTAATTATTTAACGTTCTTTGGAATTATTTTATTAATTATTGTTAATTATAAAAAAGTATTTAAGAAAAGAGTTAAAATTTAAGAAAGACTTGGAGTAGCCTTTCTTTTTTAATTGCGAAGAGTATTTATTTATAGTATAATTGGGGTAGTTGGAGGTAGTTATGAAAGAGAAAGTATTACTTATTATTCCGGCTTATAATGAAGAGGATAATATTTTAAAGACATATAATACAATTGTTGAATATAATAAGAAAAATAAGACTAATTATGATGTTATTGTTATTAATGATGGTAGTCGTGATAATACGGAAAATATTTTAATGGATAATAATATTAATCATATTACATTAATTCATAATTTAGGGATTGGGGGTGCTGTACAAACAGGATATAAGTATGCTTATGAACATGATTATGATATAGCAATACAGTTTGATGGAGATGGCCAACATGATGTAAGATATGTTAAAAATTTAATTGAACCAATTATTTTAGAGAAGGCTGATTTTACGATTGGTTCTAGATATATTGATAAAAATAGTAGTGAATTTAAATCAACATTAGCAAGACAGATGGGAATTAAAATAATTTCATGGTTTATTAAATTAATGACAAAGAAAAAGATATATGATACAACATCAGGATTTAGAGCTTGTAACAGAAAAGTAATGAGAGAGTTTGTTAATTCTTATCCTATTGAATATCCCGAACCGGTAACAACAACAGAGTTATTAAAGAAAGGATATAAAGTCTTAGAGGTACCTGTTAATATGCATAAAAGAGAAGGAGGTACTTCATCAATTAGATGCTTTAAAAATGTTTATTATATGATTAATGTATTGTTATCAATATTTACTGTTAGTATAAGGAGGTATAAGTAATGGATATATCACTTAGAATTTCATTGATAGTTTTTGGACTTGTTTTAATCTATGTAACGACAAAAACTTTAAAAAAAGGAAGAATGCCAATTAAATATTCTCTATTGTGGTATTTTTGTTCTATTATTGTGTTATTAGTATCTATTTTTCCAATTACAATTGAGTTTATTGCTAATTTATTTGGATTTCAAACTCTTTCTAATTTAATTATTGCAATTGTAATTACTTTACTTTTATTTTTAACGATGTCATTAACAATTATAACCGCGGGTCAAAATAAAAAAATAATTATGTTGATTCAAGAAGTATCAATGTTAAAATCAAGATTGGATGATAAAGATGAAAAATAAAAAGTATATAGCTATTTTTTCGGGATATTATTTGCCACATTTAGGAGGAATTGAAAGATATATAAGTAATTTATCGTTAAAGTTTTTAGAACTTGGATATACGCCTATTATTATTACTTCTAATTATAATAATGATAGAAGTATTAAAACATCACAGGGAATTAAGATAATCAAATTACCAGTTTATAATATTTTTAAACAAAGATATCCAATTATTAAGAAGAATAGGGAGGAAAAAAGATTAATTCAGGAACTTGATAAATATGATATTAAAGCCATTATTGTTAATACAAGATTTCATTTAACATCACATATTGGGGCAAGTTATGGTAAGAAGAAAAAGATACCCGTTTATTTAATTGAACATGGGTCTAATTATGTAACGCTTGATAATAAATTTATTGATTTCTTTGCTAATCGATATGAGGATTTTTTAACTTATAAAATAAAAAAGAAGATCACTGGCTTTTATGGGGTTAGTAATGCTTGTGGTGATTGGCTTAAAAAATTTAAGATAAAAGCTTCTGGTACTTGGTATAATGCGATTGATACTACAAGAAGTTTTCCAAGAAGAGTAAGACATGATACTATTAATTTTATGTATGCAGGGAGAATTATTAAACAAAAAGGGGTTAATAACATATTAAGAAGTTTTAATAAGCTTTTAAATGAGTATGATAATATTAAACTATTTATAGCAGGGGATGGTCCAGAACTTGATAGTTATAAAGAAAAATATCAAAATGAAAAGATTATCTTTTTAGGAAAGCTTGATTTTGAAGAGTTATTAACTTATTATGCAAAAACGGATGTTTTTTTATATCCACCATTATGGCCTGAAGGGTTACCAACTTCTATTTTAGAAGCAGGAATTATGAAATGTGCTGTTATTGGAACGGATCAAGGAGGAATAAGAGAGGTTATTACTAATGATTTTAATGGAATGATTGTAAGACCTACGGCGCCCTCCTTATATGAGGCGATGAAGTACTTGATTGATAATCCGTTGGAGTTAAAAAAATATGCTAATAATTTATATAAAACCGTTAATACTAAATTTTCATTTGATGCAACGGCTAAACAAATAATTAAAGATATAAATATTTAAAGTATAATTTATACTTTTTTTATATGAAAATTAATGATATAATTTATTGGTATTTATGTAGTAGAAGGTGTAGTTATGGCAAGAAGTAAAAAAGGTGAAAATAAGAAAATAAGATTATTAAAAAAGAAAGTTAATATTTTGCGAGGTGTTTTGATTTTTGTAAGTATTATGTGTGTTTTTCTTTTAGTAATTTATTTTAAATATCCAAAGATAAAATATAAAACAGTTAATAAAGTAGTAATGGATGAGAATATTGTTTTTGTAGGGGATTCTATTACTTATATGTATGATTTAAATAAATATTATGATGGCTATAATGTTGTTAATAATGGGATTGATGGTGAATTTACTTGGGGGGTTTTAGATGATTTAAAGGACCGTATTTATAAGTATAATCCATCAAAGGTTGTTTTGTTAATTGGGACTAATGATATTTATAAAAATAAAAGTGTGGATGAAATTAGCGATAATGTTGATAAAATTATTAAAGGGATTAAGACTAATAGGACTTATGCAGAAATATATTTAGTATCATTGTTACCAGTTAATAGGACAAGTGATGATATAATTAATCTTAATATGGTTAAGAATAGAACTAATGAGATGATTATGGAAATAAATAATAAATATCAGGAAATAGCTAAAAAGTATAATATTACATACATTGATTTATATTCAAAATTAATAGATGATGATGGTAATTTAAAACTTGATTATACTAAAGAAGGATTACATTTAAATGATAAAGGCTATAAAGTAATAACAAGAGTAATAAAAAATGTATTCGATAAATTAGATAATATGTAAAGTATTATCTTTTTTTTATAAAATTTAATGATTATTTAATTGTTTGGTGTTATTATATTTGTATAGATATAATAGTATAGGAATGAGTTTATTATGAAGAAAAAAGAAAAAATAACTTTAGGGGTAATTGCTTTATTATTAATTGTGACAATTATAGGAGTAAGTTATGCGGCTTTTACCTTTGCTCAAAGTGGTAAGAATTTAAATACGATGACAACAGGTATTATGCAGATGAGTTATGAAGAAAGTAGTAATATTATCAAAATGACAGGAGCACTACCTACTACGGATGCAACTGGGAAAGTAAGACTTAATGAAGGCGAATATTTTGATTTTACAGTATCAAGTACTATTCAAGGGGAAGCAGAAATTAACTGGGAGATTGCGGCTGAAGACTTTTCTAGTAATACCTTTGATGGAAGCCATGTAAAGTTATATCTTACAAGCATTGATAGTAGTGGCAAAGAGACTGAAGTAATGGCTCCTACCATATTCACAAAAGTAACAACAGCAAATAAAAAAACAGGAAGACCTGCTAACATGATGAGTCTTGCTACAGGTACTATGAGTGCCTCAACTTCAACTAAATATCGTCTAAGAATGTGGGTTGATGAAAATTATAATCCTCAAGGCGATGGAGGAAATAAAAAGTTTGCAGTTAGAATAAATGTTTATGGTAAATTAGCAGAAGAAGTACAAGGTAGTAAAATGAAAGCTTATAATTTTATTGCTAATACTAATTATGCTAATGTAACTAGGGTGGTAACTCAAAATACATTAACTAAACCAAGCAATGTGACATATAGTGAGGATTTATCTGCAAAAGGTGATAGGTCTGTTATGGCTTATATTGATGGTAATAATACTTTAACAATAGCAGGTAAAGATGGAATTGTTGCAGATGCAGGGGGAATGTATCTTGGATTAAGTAAAGTAACTAGTATTGATTTAACATATTTGGATACCTCAAAAGTAACAAATATGAGTGCTATGTTTGGTGGCTGTAGTAATTTAACAAGTTTAGACTTAAGTAATTTTGATACATCAAAAGTAACTGATATGAGTGGTATGTTTTCTAGCTGTAGGAATTTAACAAGTTTAGATTTAGCTAATTTTATCACATCAAATGTGACAAATATGCAGAGTATGTTTTCTAATTGCAGCAGTTTAACAAGTTTAGATTTAGCTAATTTTGTCACATCAAATGTGACAAATATGGAATTTATGTTTCAAAGATGTAGTAGTTTAACCAGTTTAGATGTAAGTAGTTTTAATACTTCAAATGTAACTGGTATGAATTCTATGTTTTCTAGTTGTAGTAGTTTAACCAGTTTAGATGTAAGTAGTTTTAATACTTCAAATGTAACTGGTATGCTTTGTATGTTTGATGGTTGTAGTAGTTTAACCAGTTTAGATGTAAGCAATTTTGATACCTCTAAGGTAATTAGTATGAGAGAAATGTTTTATGGTTGTAGTAGTTTAACAAGTTTAGACTTAAGTAGTTTCAATACCGCAAAGGTAACTCAAATGAATAGTATGTTTAGAAATTGTTCAAAAATGCAAAGTATTAAAGTTGGTAGTAAGTGGGTAATCGGTTCTGGTTGTAATACTACTTCTATGTTTTCTGGTTGTGGTGTTTCAGCAGTTACCGTTGTATAATTTTAAGGGCTAATTAAATTAGTTCTTTTTATTTTGCATTTTTGTGGTATAATTTATATAAAGATAGAAAGTCCATATGGGGGGTATTATTATGGTTAAGTTGGAAAAAAGAAATTTAGGTCTTGATATTGTAAGAACGGTGGCTATTATATTTGTAGTGTTGGTACATTCTTTTGGGAATACGCATTTTAATGATAGTAATATGGTTGGTCTTTCAATGTTTTTTCTTTTGATTATTAGACATCTTTCCTTTATTTGTGTTCCACTTTTTATTATTTTAACGGGATACTGTAAGAGTTCTAAAGAGGTTAATAGTGATCATTATTCTAAGATTAAAAAGATTTTAAGGGATTATTTTATTATTTCAATTATTACTTTGTTTTTAAGGTATTTTGTCTTTAAGAATGAAGGTTCTTTATATAATCTTGGAATTGGATTGTTTAATTTTTCAACGGTTCCTTATGCATGGTATTTAAAGATGTATATTGGTTTGTTTTTATTAATTCCATTTTTAAATATTTTATATAATAATATTAAAACTAAAAAGGAAAAGATTATTTTAATTTCATCACTTATCTTTATTTGTTCTATTCCACAAAGTCTTGCCCTTTTTAATATTAATTATCATTCTTTAGAGATACTTCCTAGTTGGTGGGGTAATTTATATCCTATTATGTATTATTTTATTGGTTGTTTTATTAGAGAATATCAGGTTAAAATTAAAAGTGTAATTAATATATTTTTAATTGTTGTTCTTCTTTTTGTTGAAACGTTTATGATTTATTTTTATTGTCAAGGTAGATCTATTAATAATACTATTTGTCCTGATTATAATTTTATTCCAGTAGTATTACTTGCTACTTTGGTCTTTATTTTTCTTTATCAAATTAAAAGTAATAATAAATTTATTCAGAAGTTTTTCTATTTGATTTCAAAGTATTCGTTTAATATGTATTTAATTTCTTATTCCTTTGATATTCTTTTATATAAAGTACTTAATTTTAATATTCATATTTTTTCGATGCCTATTCTTGGGATTATCTTTTATACGCCTTTGAATTTAATTTTAAGTTTTATTACGGCTTTTATTTTAGATAAAATTGTTAATTTTAAAGTTTTGATTAAAAAGAAATGGTAATATGATATAATTAGTGTGAGGTAAGTTTATGAAGAAGAAATCAATTACAACAAATTATATATTTAATTTAATTTACCAAATGTTAGTTTTGGTAGTTCCTTTTTTGATAACACCTTATTTAACGAGGGTGTTAGGAGCTGTTAATCTTGGTATTTATAGTTATACTTATTCAATTGCGACTATTTTCTTTTTGTTAGCTGCTCTTGGTCTTAATACTTATGGACAGCGTGAGATTGCTTATGTGCAAGATGATAGAGAAAAGCGTAGTAAACTTTTTTTTGAACTTGTAGTAATTAGGGTAATATCTACGATTATATCGGTGTTATTATTAGTTATTTTTGCCTTGTTAGTTAAAGAGTATCGCTTTTATTATTTAATATTTTCTTTGTATGTTTTTGCTAATATTTTTGATATTACATGGTTATATCAGGGAATGGAAGATTTTAAGGATGTTAGTATTAGAAATATTTTTGTAAAGATTTTATATATTATTAGTGTTTTTTTATTTGTTAAAACTAAAAATGATTTAGGTATTTATATTTTCTTATTTTCATTTTTTACTGTCGTAGTTAATTTTTCCTTTTGGTTTCGTCTTAGAAAGATTGTATCGTTTGTCAGTTTTAAAAATCTTGATATTAAAAAGCATTTAAAGCCGGTTTTCTTATTATTTATTCCACAGGTGGCATCTTTGATTTACACGGTACTTGATAAGACGATGTTGGGTATTATTTTAACGGATATTTCTAATGTTTCTTTTTATGAACAAGCTTCTTATATTGTAAAGACTATTTTAATGCTTATTACAACAATTGGAACGGTAATGATTAGTAAGATGTCTTATACTTTTCAAAAGAAGGATTATTCTATGCTTATTAGTTATATGCATAAGATAATTAATTTTGTATGGTTATTTGGATGTGCACTTCTTTTTGGAATTGTTGCGGTTATTAAGAATTTTGTGCCATGGTTTTATGGAAATGAATACTTAAAAGTGATTGAAATTGTCTACTATATGAGTCCCATTATTATAATTATTGGGTTAAATAATGTAATTGGAATTCAGTATTTAATTCCTACGAAACAGCAGAATAAATATATTGTGGCTGTTAGTTTAGGAGCTTTAGTTAATTTCATTTTAAATCTTATTTTAATTAATGTAATTGGAGTTATTGGGGCGGTTATTGCATCTGTTGCGGCGGAGTTATTTATTTTGTTGTTGGAACTTTATTTTGTTAAAGATAAAATAAAGTTTATTGATGTTATTAGACCAGCATTAAAGTATCTTTTATTTGGATTAGTAATGGGTGCTATTACTTATTTAGTTGGTAATATTTTGGGTCCTTGTATTCTTGGTACTTGTTTACAAATTATGGTGGGCTTTGTTGTTTATGTGTTACTTTTGTTAGTATTTAAGGATAAATTTATTAAGGAAAATGTACTTAGTTATTTTAAAAGGAGTAAAAAAGTATGAAAAATATAGTGGTTTTTACATATGGTGATTCAGCTGATCCAGCAGTGTGGAGTAATGTTCCTTATCTTTTTACGGAGACTTTAATAAAAAAAGGTTATAATGTTATTAGAGTTGATATGTCTGTTAAAAGAACGCTTTTTGATTGTCTTTATACAGTTCTTGTTAAGATGATTAAACCGAATACTACCTTTTATCATGTGAGAAATATTTTTACAAGACGTAGAGTTGAGAAGAAAATAAAGACGGCTGTTGAAAAGTATGATGATATGGCTGATTTATATATTAGTATTAGTTATGATTTTTCGCCTTCAAAGTTTACAAAGAAGAAGGTACTATTATTTTCTGATTGGCCAATTGAATATGCGATTGAAAAACGGTTTAATCGCAAAATTGATTTTTTAGAAAAACATGATATTCTAAGACATAAAGAAGTGATTGAAAATGCCACTTATCGGGTTTCTTTGTTTAAGGATGTAGCACTTTATATGAATAAACGGTTTAAGGGAAAAACTTATTATTTAGGAGGCTTAATTAATAGTTTTTATCCACTTGAAGGTTTTGATGAAGTTAATAATCGTAATTATATTACTTTTATCGGTAAAAGTTCTTATAAAAAGAGTGCAGTTGAACTTATTTCGGCTTTTAATCTTTTAGATGATGATAGATTTGAGTTACATATTATTGGGATGAATAAGAATGATTTCTCTCGTGTTACTAATAATAATATTTATTTTCATGGCTATTTAGATAAAGGTAAAGAAAAAGATAAAGAGCTTTATTATAAAGTTTTAAAGAAGACGTTTGTTGTGGTTAATACGCTTGAAAAGTGGGCGGGTATGTCTAGTATAATGGAAGCGATGTATTATTATAGACCAGTTATTACTTCTAATTTTGATGAGTTTGTTAAAACGTTTGGTAAAAAAATTAACTTTGGGTATTATGCAAATAATGATGCTAAAGATATTTGTGATATGTTAAGAAAGATGACGAGGTTAGATAGTGATAGTTATGAACGCCTTGCTATTAATAGTCATTTAGCGGTTCAAGATTATACGTATGATGCTTATATTGATAAAATTATGAAACTTGTAGAAAAAGAAAAGAAATAGTATGATTTTACTATTTCTTTTTAGCTTGATAAGCAAGAAAGTGTTTATATAAATAACCAGCTGGAAGGGCAAGAATTGTTAAAAGTTTATTATTGCTTTCTTTAATGAAATCTTTAACTTTAAGTTTAGCGGTTAAGGCATATCCATCATATAAAATGGCATTTTTAAGTCTTATCTTTAATTTGAATCTTTTGATTAAGAACATATTAGCATTAGCTTTCGCTCCAAGGGGATTATGGTATACTAGTTTGAAAAAACTTTTAGATAAGCCATCTTGTAAGTAATCAGCAATATAGATTGGTTTATTAATATAAACGGTATCATAGTCTAAGGCTATTTTATTCCAGATAATAGCTTCACTTAAAAAGCGTTCATGATTAAAGGTAGGAAAGGGATATTTTTTTAAGATATCTTTTTTAAATACTTCACACATATCGCCTAAAAGATTTTGATTATACCGAAAATCAATGTGGTTAGATCTAACTTCTTTTTGATGATATTTTTTACCAATTACTTCATTGTTAGGAAATACTTTTAAAAAGGAAAGGGCGGCAATTTTTGGATTGTTTTCATATTTTTGCCATGATGTTAAGACAAGGTGAACGGCATCTTTAGTTAAGGTATCATCACTATCTAGTATTAAAATATATGTTCCTTTGGCTTTTTTTACGCCTTCATTTAAGGCAGTATGCTTACCACCATTTTCTTTATAATGATAAGTAATATTTATTTTGTTTTCCTTGATGAATTCTTTAACAAGTTTTTTTGTATTATCTTTTGATCCATCATCAATTATTAACCATTCAAAATCTTTATTTGTTTGGTCTAAAAGACTTTTGTAAGCATTTTTTAGGGTGTTTTCCCGGTTATAGGTGGGAGTTATGATTGTTAACATATTATAGCTCCTTATAGATTTTTTCAATTTCCTTAAAGTAGGTTTTAGTATCATTATTTTTCTTTAGAATATCTTGGCATATTTTTGTTTTTTCTTCTTGTTTGGTAGTTAGTAATTTTTTAATAATAGTTAGATATTCTTCTTTGGTTTCGCATACTAATTCAGGATGATCTATACATAATTTTTTAAGGCCACCCGCTCCGCTATTAACGACTGGAACATTTAAGATTAAGGATTCAATGGTTGACATAGGAAGACCTTCGTATTTAGAAGGAAGGACTTCTATTTTGCTATTTTTAACGTAAGGGAAGGGATTGTTTTTAAAACCTAATAAATCAATGTTTTCTTCTAAATCATTATCTTTAATATATTTTTTACATTCATCATATAAATCGCCTTGACCTAGGATGGCGGCTTTAATATTTTTGTTTTCTTTTTTTAAGTCTTTAACAAGATCAATAAAGAAAAGAGGTCTTTTGACTTCAATTACACGGGCAACAAAGATTAAATCATATTTTTTTGTTTCAAAGTCTTTACTTAATTTTGTAATTTCTTTAGGATCTACCACATTTCTTAAGATGATGGCTCTATCAGCGATATAGTCTTTAAAGACGGCTTCATTATATATTTCATCAGAGACCATGATAATTTTATTGAATTTCTTAGAGATATGTTTATAAATTAGAGAATATAAATTATTGGTATGATATAAATCATAATTACAGTGTAAGTGGGATATTTTTTTGACATTACCATTTATTTGTGATGCAAGAAAACTGGCTTTTAAATCATGGGCATGAATAATATCAATATGATAATCTTTAATGACTTTTTTTAATGATTTTTTGGTAAAACTTTTAAGAGGAATATAAGTGATTCCTTTTTCTTCAAGATTTTCTTTAATAGGACCATTGGGGCTACAGTAGTAGCTATTTTCCTTAGTATTTTTGATGATGGTGCAGGCAACATTTTCTGCTCCTGAATATTTATTACTACTTAATAAGTGTAAGATGTTTTTTTGTTTCATGTTTTTTCTCCTTTACTATTTCTTGATTCATTATACCATTTTTTCGTATTGCTGTAAATTTTTAATTATGCTATAATTAGTGAGGATAGGAGAGGCTTTATGAAGAAGAAATTTGGGTTGATTTTTAGTGTATTTTTATTTAGTGTGTTGATGGTACCTTTGATGGTATTTGCAAATGATACTGATAAGTTTTATGATGATTTTGATAAGATTGTGGCTAATATGGGAGAGGTTAATTATCAGTTTAATGTTAAAGAGACTTTTAATTATCTTTATGATGTTAGTTATAAGCTTGATGATTTAATTAGTAATTATATAAAGGGAAAGAGTTATGAAGGGTATGAGGTTTCATTAACGTTTGATAAGTTGTTAAATAAAGGAAATTATAAGATTAGTTATAAAGATAAGGAATATACTTCTTCTTTTACTTATACGCTTGTAAGTGAGTTGGAAATTAATAGTAGTAGTGATAATTATTTAGAAGAAATAAGTAATTATGTTAAAAATAATACTGGGTTTACAACTAGTAAGGTTGAAGATCTTGGGGATAATCAATATAAGATTACGATTAATGATATTAGTCATGACTTTATAGTTCGTTTTATAAAGCCACAACAAAGTAGTGAAGTTTCTATTAAATATCAAGCGCATGTTGAAAGTATTGGCTGGCAAGATGCGGTTAGTAGTGGAATTATTGGTACCACCGGTATGGGGAAACAGATGGAAGCGTTAAAAATAGAAGGAAACTTTAATGATTTAGAAGGTAGTATTGTTTATAGAGCTCATGTTGAGAGTATTGGCTGGCAAGATGCAGTTAGTAATGGAATGATGGCTGGTACTGAGGGAAAAGGTAAACAGATGGAAGCGTTAACAATTAAGTTAACGGGTGATGTTGCTAATTATTATGATATTTATTATAGAACTCATGTTGAAACGTATGGTTATTTTGATTGGGCTAAGAATGGGGAGATTTCGGGTAGTGTTGGTTATGGTAAACAGATTGAAGCTTTGGAAATTAAATTAGTTAAAAAAGGCGAAGATCCATCATTAAAAACTGATAATATTAATAAAGTAAAAGATATTTCGGTTTTATATAGTGCGCATGTTTCTAGTATTGGCTGGCAAGATGCAGTTAGTAATGGCTTAGTGGCAGGAACAGCGGGCCGGGGGTTACAGGTTGAAGCACTTAAGATTAGACTTAATAATACATATGGTTATTCAGGAGATATTACTTATAGTGCGCATGTTTCTAGTATTGGTTGGCAAAATGAAGTTAGTAATGGAATGATTGCGGGAACAACAGGACGTGGTTTACAAATTGAAGCGATTAAGATTAACTTAACAGGAGAACTTGCCGATCATTATGATATTTATTATACAACTCATGTTAAAAATAGTGGATGGTTAGGTTATGCTAAAAATGGGGAAATAGCAGGAACAATTGGATTTGGCAGACGGCTTGAAGCTTTGAGAATTGTATTGGTACCAAAAGGCTCTAATCCTCCGGGATCACTTGATAATGCTTCGATTGTAAAAGCATCAGAAATTATTTATCAAGCGCATGTTGAAAGTATTGGCTGGCAAAATGAGGTTAAAAATGGAGCATTGATGGGAACGACTGGTCGTGGTCTTGCTATTGAAGGAGTTAAACTTAGTTTAAGTTCGACAATTAAAGGAAATGTTAATTATGAAACTTATGTAAGATATAAAGGTTGGCAAAATGAAGTTAGTAATGGTAGTGTTTCTGGTAGTGTTGGCGAAGCCCGTCATATTGAGGGAATTAAGATTAGACTAACAGGCGATATTGCTAGTTATTATGATGTTTACTACCGCGTTCATGTTAGTTCTGTAGGTTGGCTTGATTGGGCTTTAAATGGAGCGAAAGCTGGAAGTGATGGAATGGATAAGGCTATCGAAGGAATTGAAGTTAAGTTAGTAGTTAAGGATTCTGCATTTAATGAACCTGTTAGTAAACCTTATGTAAATGGTACTTTTAAAGTTGTTGATGGTAAAACTTATTATTATGATTATCTTGGTAATATGGCCAATGATTGGGCCTTTATTGATGGGGTTAAATATTTCTTTAATTCTAAAGGGGTAATGATTGGCAAGAATGTTCGGAAAGTAATTGATGTTTCTTCCCATCAAAAAGATATTGATTGGAAAGCAGTTAGTACCACTGATGTTGATGCGGTTATTATTAGGGTAGCCGCAGGAAGCGATACTGAAGATAGTTATCTTTTAAAGAATGTGGAAGGGGCTAGTAGTATTTCGATGCCATATGGTCTTTATATTTATAGTTATGCTGAAGATAAAGCTGTAAATACGGTTAAATTTGGTCTTATTCATGAAGCGGCTCTTGAAGCTGAGAGAATTGTGGAATCAATTGAAAAGTATAAAATGAATTTAACATTACCAATTTATTATGACCTTGAAAAATGGGATATTAGTGATGGTAATCATAATTGGGGACCGAGTGATTATTTAAATATTATTTCACAGTTTAGAGATCGACTTAATATGCATGGTTATGATTTTAAAATTTATACTAGTAAAAATTTTGCAGATACGGCCTTAGTTGACTGGAAAGATAAAATTGATTGGATTGCGCAATTTAATCATTATTGTGATTATTCAGGTAATTATACAAAATGGCAATATTCTAGTACCGAAAAAGTTTTAGGTATTAATGGTAATGTTGACGTTAGTGTCTGGTTTTAAGAAGAAACTTTGGTTTCTTTTTTATTTGCTTTAAAGATCGATATACTATATACTATATATATAAAGGAGATGGTGCTTTTTGAAAAAGAAAATAACAATACTTGCTTTACATCTTGGATATGGGGGAGTAGAAAAGTCAATCTGTTCGCTTGCTAATTTACTAGCTAATAATGAAAACTATAAAGTAAAGATTGTATCTATTTATAAGCTTTATGATAGTAGTGTATTTAAAGTGAATGAGAGAGTTGAGATTAAATATTTACTTGATAGTAGTATGTCCCCTAATAGAAAAGAATGGAAAAGTACACTTCATAACTTTAAAATAATTTCTTTTGTTAAAGAATCAATAAAGGGAGTTAAGATTTTAAATAAAAGAAGAAGTGAAGTAATTAATTATTTAAAAAATAGTGATGATGATGTTGTTATTGCTACTAGAATTTTTTTAAACGAATTATTAGGAGAATATGGTAATAACGATATGATTAAGATTGGTTGGGAACATAATCACTATCATAATAATATGAAGTATGCGACGGATGTGGTTAGAGCTTCTAAAAATCTTGATTATTTAGTACTTGTGTCAAAATCATTACATAAGTTTTATCGGAAACAGATGCGAAGTTATAAGACAAAATGTGTTTATATTCCTAATGTTATTGAAAAAATGCCACGGACAAAGAGTCCATTAACCGGGGAAAGATTAATAACGGTGGGGCGGCTTGCACCTGAAAAGGGTTATTTTGATTTACTTGTTCTTTATAATGACTTAAAGAAAAACGGCTGTACATGGAAACTTGATATTGTGGGGGATGGCGTTGAAAGAGAAAAATTAGAAAATTATATTAAACGTAATAATCTTTCTGATGATGTTATTTTACATGGTTTTAAAAATAGTAATGAGATTGAAAAATTGATGCATAAGGCTAGTATTTATATTATGACTAGTTATACAGAGTCATTTGGAATTGTGTTACTTGAAGCGATGAGTAATGGCTTGCCTTGTCTTGCTTTTGATTCTGCTGAAGGAGCACGAGAAATTATTACTTCTGGACGTGATGGTTATTTAATTCGTAATCGAAACTTTAAGGCTATGGAGAAAAAAGTATTTGATCTTATTAAGAATCCTAAGAAACTTCATGAGTTGGGAGCGAATGGAAGATGTAAAGTTAAGGCTTATTTACCTGATGCTATTAGATCAAGTTGGGAAAAGATAATTGAAAAGAAGTGATTTAAGTGAAAAAGAAAAAAGTAATGTTTGTTTCTAGTACCGGAGGACATTTAACAGAATTGTTGCAGTTAGAGGGTCTTTTTGGAAAATATGATTATAGTCTTATTACGGAGAAGACGGAAGCTAATAAGAGCTTGAAGAAAAAATATAAAAATGTTGATTACTTAATTTATGGAACTAAGGATCATAAGGCGGTTTATCCATTTAAATTATTATTAAATTGTTTTATTAGTTTGTTTTTGTATTTTAAGTATCGGCCTGACTTTATTGTAACGACGGGAGCCCATACGGCAGGTCCGATTTGTTGTATTGGAAAGATTTTTGGAAGTAAGATAATTTATATTGAAACGTTTGCAAATATTAATTCAAGGACAATTACGGGACGATTATTTTATAAATTTCATATTGCTAATTTATTTATGGTTCAGTGGCCAAGTATGTTAAAACTTTATCCTAAGGCGATATGTGAAGGGGGCTGTTTTTAATGATTTTTGTAACACTTGGAACCCAAGATAAAAGTTTTAAACGATTACTTGATACGATTGCTTTAGAAATAGAAAAAGGTAATATTAAAGAGGAAGTGATTGTCCAAGCGGGCTTTACTAAATATCAAAGTGCGAAGATGAAGATTGTAGAAAGTCTTAGTAAAGATGAGTTTGAAAAGACAATGAGAGATGCTTCTTTAGTTATTACGCATGGCGGAGTAGGAAGTATTTTAACCGCCTTAAAGTATAATAAGAAAGTAATTGCGGTACCTAGACTTGTTAAATATAATGAACACACTAATGATCATCAAAAAGAAATAGTAAATGAGTTTAGTAAAAAAGGTTATATCTTGGCTCTTAAAGATTTAACGAAATTTGATAAAGTATTAGAGAAGAGTAAAAACTTTAAACCTAAAAAGTATGAAAGTAATAAGGATCATTTTAATAAAGCAATTGCTGATTTTATTGATAATGATGATTATCAGAGTTGGTTAAATCGAGATATGGTTGCTATATTAGGAATTATTATTGATTTTATATTATTTCTTTTCCTTAAAAGTTTAAAAGTTAATCTTTATTTAAATTTATCAATTAGTTATTTGTTTACGTTACTATTATTAATGTTATTAGGAAAAGTTAAATTTAAAAATAATGAGAAAATAATTAGTAGTTTTTATTTATTAGATGTGTTATTAATGCTATTTTTAAATGATGTGGTAAGTTTTAATATTATTTATAGTAAAATAATAATTAATCTTGGAATATTACTTTTATATCATATTATTAAGAGAAAATAGAAAATAAAAAAAGAAATGTGCGTGTACACTATCCACATTTCTTTTTGTTATTTTATTTTATTAACAGCTTTGGTTAATCTTGATTTTAATCTAGCAGCTTTATTTTTATGAACAAGACCAGAATTACAAGCTTTATCAATTCTTTGTAAAGCGATATTTAATTTCTTAGATGCTTCTTCAACATTATTAGCAGCAACTGTTTTTTCAACATTTTTAATAGCAGTTCTCATACTTGATTTAACTAGAGTGTTAATATCATTTTTAGTAGCATTACTACGTACTCTTTTCTTAGCACTTTTAATGTTTGGCATAGATGTTCCTCCTTCCTTTTTTTAACATACTAATTTTATCAAAAAACTGAATATTTTGCAAATATATTTGCTAATTTTGGTAATTACTATAATAAGGTGATGAAAATGAGTGCTATTGATTTAGGAAAATATGAGGTTAGAACGGACTTAATAAGTGAGAGTTTAAGTAATATTGATGATTATAAAAGGGAAGTTACAAAGGATAAAGATATTACAATAGAAACAATAATGTTAGATAATGATAAAGCGCAAATGATTGGGAAAAAAGCGGGGGTTTATAAAACAATTAGTTTTTTAGATGCAACGGATGAAGATAATTATCAGGATTTACTTGCAGTTGTTGCAAAAGAAATTAAAAAGATGCTTGATATTATGGAGATAAAAGATAACTATTCTTGTTTAATTATTGGACTTGGTAACAGAAAATCAACAGCTGATGCAATTGGACCGTTGATGATTGATAAAATTAAAATTACAAGGCAAATTGTTAATTTAAAACTGCCTCTTTCCGATAAGTACCGGGTTATTTCTAGTTTTGTACCGGGAGTGATGGGGGTGACAGGAATTGAGACTAGTGATATTATTGTAGCTCTTAAAGAAAAAGTTAAACCAGATTTTATGATTGTAGTTGATTCTTTAAAAGCATCGGTGATTGATAGAGTTAATAAAACAATTCAATTGACTAATACGGGAATTACGCCGGGGAGTGGTCTTTTGTCTAATAGAGAAGAAATTAGTGAAGAAATTTTAAAGATTCCGGTTCTAGCAATTGGGGTTCCTACCGTTTTAGAAGCTGCAACTATTGTTAGTAATACAATAAATTATTTATATAAGCACTTTAGTTATGAAAAAGAAAATATTAATAATCAAAAATTAAAGTTAATACCTGTTAATAATCGTAATTATAAAGATCATCAACATGATTTGAGTACATTAGAAAAAGAAAAGGTATTAGGACTTTTAGGATCTTTAAAGGAAAATGAATTAGAAGAATTAATTAAAGAAGTATTGATACCGCTTGGATATAATTATTTAGTAACTCCTAAAGATATTGATGAAGAAGTGTTGAAACTTAGTAGTTTGTTAGCTGATGCTATAAATAAAAGTTTATTAATTAAGTAAAATCGACAGTTTTTGCTTAATTTTTTTATTATGCTAAGAAAAAGGAGATAAATGACATGAAGAAACGGTTTAAAACACAGAAAAAGAGAAGAAAAATTAAAGGGAAAATGCTCTTTTTTATAACTTTTACTTTTATATCTTTAATAGTGACTTTAAAATATCTTTCTTCTTTTTATTTACCGTTTAAAAATAAACAATTAGTAACAGCACTTATTACTAATGATAACGTGTTTTTAAAACATAAAAGTAATTGTAGTTATTTTTATAAAGTAATGACAAAATTAATTGATGTTGATTTTATGAAGCCAGTAACTATTTTAAATGCAAATTATAAGGGACTTAGTAAAGGAAAACCAGTTACAACGGTGTCTAAAAGTAGCAAAACAGAGCCACTTATTTATCTTTATAATACGCATGATAGTGAAGAGTATAGGGCTACTTCTTTTGCCGAGTATAGTGTTGTACCAACGGTTAAATTAGCAGATTATGTTTTAAAAGAACAACTTTTAAAGAAGAAATTATCCGTGGTGATTGAAGATAGTAGTATTTATGAAGTTAGAAAAAGTTTAAATCTTAATTATGCGGGAAGTTATTTAGCTAGTAGAACACTTATGGAAAATGCGAAAAGAAAGTATCCATCACTAAAATATTTTATTGATATTCATAGGGATTCTATTAATTATGATAAGACGACAATTACTTATCAAAATAAAAAATATGCGCGGTTTTTATTTTTAGTAGGATTAGAAAATGAAAATTATCAGGAGAATTTAGAATTTAGTAATAAGATATCCGAGAAATTAAATAGCATGGTTCCTACTATTTCTAAAGGTATTTATAAAAAAGCAGGAGAGAATGTTAATGGGGTTTATAATCAAGATTTTTCAAATAGAACTATTTTGATAGAAATAGGGGGGAGTGATAATACAATTGATGAAGTGTATGAGAGTTTATTAGTTTTAAGTGAAGTATTAAGTGAGGTGATTAGGAATGACTAAAGTTAATATTGCAAGAGTTGTGGTGTTGATTTTAATGTTTTTATTTTTTATTCTTTATTTTTTACAATTATCGGGTTATAGTGATTATCGGCAAAGTAGAAAGAATATGTTAACGGATGATACGATTAAACAGTATGAAGAGGATATATTAGCAGGTAAGGATGTTAGTATTAGAGATTATTTAGATAAAGAACGGCTTAGTTATAATAATAATATTTCAAAAATGGGACTTGATTTATCATATTTTATTGAAAATACCTTTAATAAGGGAATGAATGCTTTTTTTAAGATGCTTAATGATGCGGTTAATTCTTGATAATAAATGGTTTTCTAGTTATTAAAAATATGGTAAGATAATAGATGATTATGTTATGAGGTGAAGTTTATGAAGCAAGAAAATATTCGTAATTTTTCTATTATTGCTCATATTGATCATGGAAAGAGTACTTTGGCTGATAGGATTTTGGAAGAGACTTTGGCAGTATCAAAACGTGAGATGAAAAATCAATTGTTGGATTCGATGGATATTGAAAGAGAACGGGGTATTACAATTAAACTTAATGCAGTGTCTGTTAATTATAAATATCAAGGTGAAGATTATTTACTTAATTTGATTGATACACCGGGCCATGTTGATTTTTCTTATGAAGTTAGTAGATCACTTGCAGCCTGTGAAGGGGCTATTTTGGTTGTGGATGCGACACAGGGAGTGGAAGCACAAACGCTTGCCAATCTTTATTTGGCTCTTGAAAATAATTTGACAGTAATTCCAGTTATTAATAAGATTGATTTACCGAGTGCTGATGTTTTAAAAGTGAAAGAAGAACTTATTAATTTAGGATTTATGGATGATGATATTCTTCTTACTAGTGCTAAAACTGGGGAAGGAATTAAAGAACTTTTAGAGAGAATAGTTACAACGATTCCATGTCCTAAAAAAGATGATGATGATAAGTTAAGAGCATTAATTTTTGATAGTGTATTTGATTCATATCGAGGAGTATTAACAGCGGTTAGAGTATTTAATGGAACCCTTAAAAAAGGGGATAATATTTATATGTTGGAATCTCAGGCTAATTATGAAGTATTAGCAATTTTGAAAAATACGCCAAAAGAAATTGAAGTTAATACATTAAATACAGGAGAAGTTGGATATATTTATGCTTCAATTAAAAGTATTAGTGATATTCATGTTGGAGATACGGTTACGCTTTTAAAAGATAAAGATAAGGTAGAAGCTCTTCCCGGATATAAAAAGATGAAGAGCGTTGTTTACTGTGGGCTTTATCCTTTAGAGACTAATCAATTTGAAGAGTTAAGAGAAGCCCTTTTAAAACTTAAGTTAAATGATGCGGCGTTAGTATTTGAACCGGAGACATCTTGTGCTTTAGGATTTGGTTTTAGAACTGGTTTTTTAGGACTTTTACATATGGAAGTTACAATTGAGAGGATTGAAAGAGAATTTGGAATCAATTTAGTAGCAACGACACCTTCAGTTATTTATGAAGTAATTTTAACTGATGGGGATAAGGTAATGGTGGATGCTCCTAGTTTAATGCCTGAGAGGGTAAAAATTAAAGAGATTAAAGAACCATTTGTAAAATCTAGTATTTATACTCCTAAAGAATATATTGGACCATTAATGGAATTGTGTCAGGATAAACGGGGTAGTTTTATTAATATGAGTTATATTGATGATAAGAGAGTATGTTTGATTTATAAAATGCCGTTAGCAGAAATTATTTATGACTTTTTTGATAAACTTAAATCAATTACCAAAGGATATGCCTCATTTGATTATGAAATGATTGGATATGTTGCTAGTGATTTAGTAAAGCTTGATATTTTATTAAATGGGGAAGTAGTAGATGCCCTTAGTATAATTGTACATAGAGATTTCGCTTATAATAGAGGAAAGATGATGGTTCATAAATTAAAAGATGTTATTCCAAGACAACTTTTTGAGGTGCCGGTTCAGGCTTCAATTGGCAATAAAGTTATTGCAAGAACGGATATTAAAGCGATGCGAAAAGATGTATTAGCCAAGTGTTATGGGGGCGATATTACAAGAAAGAAAAAGCTTTTGGAAAAACAAAAAGAAGGTAAAAAAAGAATGAAGCAAATAGGTAGTGTCGAAGTACCAACGGATGCTTTCCTTGCTATTTTAAGTACTAAAGATTAAATAAAAAAGCCTAATAGTGAAAACTATTAAGCTTTTTATTTACAAGTAAAGCCAGAAGCTTCAGCATCTTTTTTAGTTTCTTTATAAGTACTGTTGGCTTTAGTTAAATCTTCAAGATTATATGTCTTTAAATCAGATTTTTTAGCTTTTTTAACATCAACTGCTATTTCAACGATAAAAGTTTTAGTCTTAGTATCATTTTTAGTAGTAAGTTTAAGACCATCTTTATTCGCTTCTTTAAATTGTGATTGCATCATTGATGCGAAAGTACTCCAGTTATTTTTAATAATATCGCTATCAGCTTTACTATTAACAGTCATAACAACACGATTAATCTTATCATCTTTAAAAGTCATAACAACTTTTTGTTCCATTTTAATTCCATTTGATGATTGATTAGCAGTACAGGTTAATTCTTTAGTAGTACTACAACCAGTTAATACTAAAATTAAAACAGCTACAAGACTCAATAATTTAACACTTTTTTTCATAATATCCTCCTTAAGATAAGGATAAGTGTTTTTTAATAAAAAAGCAATCATTTATTAAAAATTAATACAATAAATTTAATAATTATTTTATTTAAAAATACTTGGTCTATTATATTATATTTCTTTTTATTTACTTTTTCTTTTAAAATAGCACAATGCTCTTGATAATTCCCCAATTTCTTCAACAAGTTTTGCAAAATATTTGTTTATTGCATTTTTAGTGTTGTCAATTTCTAATATTTTTTTGTAAAACTTTGATAGTTATTTCTTTCATTCTCTCCTCCTTTATTAAATTGCAGTATTATCTGTTTTAGGTAACAAGTTTAATTAAAAGTTGATGTATAGTTTATATTTTTTGGAATAAATTTAAATAGGTGTTTAATATGAAAAAATTTCTTTGTTTCCTTTTTTTATTTATTCCTTTAAATGTTTTAGCACTTAGTAGTAAAAGTAGTATTGTAATGGATATGGATAGTAAAAGAGTCCTTTATGAAGATAACAGTCATGAGAAGAGATTAATAGCTTCTACTACGAAAATAATGACGGCTATTATTGCTATAGAAAAAGGAAATTTATCGCATGAAGTTAAAGTAGGGGATGAAGTTTTAAAGATGTATGGTACTAGTATTTATTTGGAAGTTAATGAGAAAATGAAATTGATTGATTTATTATATGGGTTGATGTTACGAAGTGGTAATGATGCTTCAGTGGTGATTGCAAAAGAGATTGCCGGTAGTGAAAAAAAGTTTGTAGAACTTATGAATAAAAAGGCTAAGGAGATAGGAATGAAGGATACAGTTTTTAATAATCCTCATGGGCTTGATGAAGTAACAAAGAATTATTCAACGGCTTATGATATGGCCCTTCTTTCTAGTTATGCTTATAAAAACAAAATATATAGAAAGATAATTAATACTTATAAGTATCGGGCTAAAACATTAAATAAAAGTTATCTTTGGTATAACCGTAATAAGCTTTTGAAAAATTATTCCTATTGTACAGGAGGAAAGAATGGATATACACCGAAAGCTGGTAAGACTTTGGTGACAACTCATGAGAAGGATAATTTCAAAATTACGGTGGTTACTTTATATGATAATGATGAATATAATAATCACAAATATTTAGCTAATAAAACGTTCAGTCTTTATAAAAATTATGATTTAGTGTTAAAGTCTAGTTTTAATACAGATAATTATTACATAAAAAAGGACTTTTATTATTCATTAACAATAGATGAGAAGGATAATGTTAAAGTCTTAGCTAAGATTGATAATAAATTAAAAAAAGGAGAAGTAGGTAATATTGAGGTTAGTTTAGGAAATAAAACACTTACTACTATTCCCATTTATTTTCAAAAGAAAAAGGAAAAGTCAACTTCATTTTTTAAGAGGCTGTTTTCCTAAGTCTAAAGAAGTTTATACTTGGTCGGGCATTAATTCTAACAGGATATTTAACAGTACCAAGACCTGATGAGATATAAAACTTTGTATTATTTATCTCATAATAAGAATTAATGTATTTAGAAGCTTTTTTGAATGAGGCCATATTGATTAGCGAAGGAATTCTTATTTCTCCTAAATGGGAGTGACCGGCAAGGGCAAGATCAGTTGGATAAGTTTTAATAAATTCATCAATATAATCAGGTTTATGAAACATAGCAATAGTAAAAATATTTTGATTATAATTGGTAAAGGCCTGTTGATAGTTAGGACTATGATTAGTGTTTAAACCTACTAACATAATAGGATTATTACTTTCATCATAGATTAGATCATTACTATCATTTAAAACAATAAAATCACAGTTATTTAAGATATTTAGGGCTTCTTCATTATCACTTTCACCAATAACGGCATATTTACCTAAAGTAGAGTTTAATTTTTTTAATTCTTTAACTAAAATTTCTTTTTCTTCTAAAGAAATTTTTTCTTTCTTTAATAAATCACCGGTAAATAAAATAATATCAGGATTGCGACGATTAATAAGTTTAACGGTATTTTTTAAAATATTAATATCATCATAATGAAGATCGCTGAATTGAATTATTTTAAGTCCTGCGAAGGATTCGGGTATTTTTTCATTAATAATGGCTTTTTCATTAACGATGATATTAGTAGTGCCAATTTTTACAATATATAATAAAGAAAAGAAAGTTATAAAAAAGATAATAATAAGACTATAGACAATTCTTTTTATTATTTTTTTAATAGCACTATTTCTTTTTTCATGTTCTATTTCAGTTTGTTTATCTTTATTTAATTCTGTTCTATTCATATTAATTCCTCTTATTTTAGTATAAAATATATTTTTTAATTTTTAAAGAGGTAATTTTGATATTGAGGTTTTTCTTAAAATTTTTGTGTCCTAATTATTGACATAGGTTCACTAAAAAAATAGTGGCTTTTTTTTTTTTTTTGGTACAATAAGGATATAAGAGTATAAGTAGAGAGGTTTATTGAAATGAAGCGGAAGGAAAAAATAATTTTAGGGGTGTTAGCAGTATTATTAATTGTAACAATTGTAGGAGTAAGTTATGCTGCTTTTATTTTTGGACAGAGTGGTAAGAACTTAAATACAGTTACTACTGGTATTATGCAGATGAGTTATGAAGAGAGTAGTAATGTTATTAAAATGACAGGAGCACTACCTACTACTGATGCGACTGGAAAGGTGAGACTTAATGAAGGCGAATATTTTGATTTTACAGTATCAAGTACTATTCAAGGAGACGCACAAATCAACTGGGAAATTGCAGCGGAAGACTTTTCAAGTAATACCTTTGATGGTAAAAATATTAAACTTTATCTTACCAGTTTAGATAGTAGTGGTAATGAGACAGAAGTAATGGCACCGAAAGTATTTACAAAAGTGACAACAGAAAACAAAAAGACTGGAAGACCAGCTAACATGATGAGTCTTGCCACAGGAACTATGAGTGCTTCAACAAGTACAAAATATCGGTTAAGAATGTATGTTGATGAGAAATACAATCCGCAAGGAGATGGCGGAAATAAAAAGTTTGCGGTTAGAATCAATGTTTATGGTAAAGTTTATGAAGAACCAACAGGAAGTCAAATGAAGGCATATAATTTTGGTTCTGGTTCTAATTATAAAAATGTTGTCAAAGTAGTAACACAAAATACATTAACAGAACCAAGTAATGTAACATATAGTGAAGATGTATCAGAAGCGGGTGACGGGTCTGTTATGGCTTATGTGGGTAACAATATTTTAACAATAGCTGGTGACGGTGTAATTATTGCTCCAAAAAATTCGTATATGATGTTTTATGAATTAAGTAAAGTAACTAGTATTGATTTGAGTAATTTTAATACTTTAAAGGTAAAGGATATGGGTTATATGTTTTCTAGTTGTAGCAGTTTAACGAGTTTGGATGTAAGTAATTTAGACACATCAAATGTAACTAATATGAGTTATATGTTTTCTAATTGTAACAGGTTAACTAGTTTAGATGTAAGTAGTTTTAATACATCAAATGTAACTAATATGAGTGCTATGTTTTTTAATTGCTTTAGTTTAACAAGTTTAGATGTAAGTAGTTTTAATACATCAAATGTAACTACTATGAGTGGTATGTTTAATTCTTGTGATAAAATAACTACTTTAGATTTAAGTAATTTTGATACGTCAAAGGTAACTAATATGGGTGTTATGTTTGATCAATGTAGTAGTTTAACAAGTTTAGATGTAAGCAATTTTGATACCTCAAAAGTAATTAGTATGAGTAATATGTTTTATGATTGTGCTAGTTTAACAAGTTTAAATTTAAGTAATTTTGATACATCAAAAGTAACTTATATGAGTAATATGTTTAAAAATTGTAGTAGTTTAACAAGTTTAGATTTAAGTAATTTTGATACGTCAAAGGTAACTAAGATGAATTCTATGTTTTCTAATTGTAGTAGTTTAACAAGTTTAGACTTAAGTAATTTTGATACTTCAAATGTAACTGATATGAGTGATATGTTTTATTGTTGCCGTAGTTTAACAAGTTTAGATGTAAGCAATTTTGATACCTCAAAAGTAATTAGTATGAGTAATATGTTTAAATATTGTTCAAAAATGCAAAGTATTAAAGTTGGTAGTAAGTGGGTAATTGGTTCTGGTTGCACTACTACTAATATGTTTTATAGTTGTGGTGTTACAGGTGTTACTTATGTCTAAGTTTTTGATACATATTGAAAAGTATGTATCTTTTTGTGTTTTCTTTATTTTATCAGTTTGAATATTAGTCAATGATGTGACACCAAAAACAAATCAGAAAAAATATTAATTCTAGAAGCTTGAAGTATTTCTAGCTTCTATTATTTTTATTCTTTTTTCAAGTGGAGAAGGCCATCCCAATACTTGTTTAGGAATATTGTTAGAACGTTTTAAATAAGCTTTCATTTGATGCTTTAAATCTTTGTAAGAATAGAATTTTAAATAATTGTAAAATCTATTTTGATCATTTCTATGATTTCTTTCAACTTTTCCATTATGTCTTGGAGTTCTTGGTCTAATTAAATTGCTCTTTTAACGAAATCAATGGTTGAATAAGAAGATTGTTCTTTATATAGATATATAAATCTTTCACGAGAAGCTTCATCTATCATTATATATTGATAGAATTTTTCAGGTACTGGTAAGAGAATAACATTTTATTGGAATATGTTTAACATCCATCTGCCATTTTATACCAATATCTGTTGAAGTATCATATTTTTTAGGAATATATTTCTTATGTTTTTCTTTATAAACATAAAAATTCATTTTTCTTAAGACTCTAAATAATGAAGGGCCAGTTCCTAATTTTCCATATAATTCTGACATTGAGATATTGGGATTTCTTCTAATTAAGTCCCGAATCCATTTTAATTCTATTTCAGTATGAGCATTAGGCTGTGGTGTTAACGGCTTATGCGATTTATCTATTAATGATTCTTTTGTTCAATTAATATTTTATCGGCTTTATTGCTTTTTTTCTATATGTGTGGTGTCACATCAATTGTAACGCTACAATAAATAATTTAAAGACTATTAATTTAGTCTTTTTCTTTTGCTCTTTTTATGATATATTATTTATAAGAGTAAGAGGAGGTTAGTTAGATGGCTAGAAAAAAAAGTAATCAAGAAGAAGTAGCTAGTTGGGTTTATATTTTGTTATTAACATCAGTGACTATTTTAGGATATGTTTTAAGTAAATTTGATTTTACTTTATTTAAGGTAACTTTAGCAGGAGGAATATTTGTTTATCCATTTAGATACTTTGTAGCTAATATTATTACTAAAAAATATGGTTATAAAGAGACAATGAATGGTATTAGTTATTCAGCTTTAATGTTGTTATTATTTATAACGGTGTCTAGTTTATTATCATCTTATGATATTAATTATATTCCGGTAACGGGGGAAATTTTTGCTTATATTATTAGTCAAATGATTAATTTAACTATTTACAAACGATTAATGGATAATAAAGATAATAATAAATTATCAATACTTGCTACTTATATTTTTGCAATGCTTGTAGATAATTTGGTTAGTATGTTGTTTGCTAGTAGAATGATGGTGAGAGCATTTTTTGGTAGTTATTTATTGACTATTATAGTGGAAGCGATAGTAGCTTTTATTCTAATATGGTTTTGTGAAAAAGAAGTTAAGAAAAGATGAAGTTAACGAAAAGGAAAACTTTAGGAGTTATTTTATGCTTTTTAGTTATTATTTCTATTTTATTAATAGTTAATGTTAATAGATTTTTATATCTAAAAAAACGGGTTAATTATTATATGAGAGTTGAAAATGAAATTATTAAAGCGAGTGAGGTTTATTATAGTAATAATTTAAATTTTTTACCTAAAGATGATGGAAAAAAGAGAGTAGTTTTAAATGCTTTGGTTGTTGAAGGGTATATTAAGAAAGTTTTAGATATTAATAATAAAGAGTGTGATCTTTTTAAAAGTTATGTAGAAGTAGTTAAAGATAGTGATGATTATATCTATAAAGTACATTTAGTATGTAATAATGATAATTATATAACAGGAAAAGAGGAGTAGAGTATGACTAAGGAAACTAAGAGAAAGTATATTATATTAGTGGGTGTAACGGTTTTAATTAGTGTTTTGGCGTTGATTGGTTCAACTTATGCGGTTTTAAAAATGACTGTTAATGGGACGAAACAGGTGACGATGACAGCGGGTATTTTGAAGGTTGATTTTAAGGATGGTAATTTTGTTAATCTTACGAATGCGGCGCCAACGCCTGATAGTATAGCTCTTAAGGGGGAACCTTATACTTTTACAATTACTAATAGTGGTAATATTGATGCTTATTATCATATTTCTCTTGAAGAGGATAGTGCTAATACACTTAATAATAAATATATAAAGATGCGTCTTACTGGTGATAATTATGATTCAGGGGTTGTTAGTGTTAATAGTTTGGGTAGTGGAACGTTTGAAATTTTTAAAGAAAAGAAGATTAATCCAACGGTATCTGCTACTTATAAATTGTGGTTATGGTTAGATGAGAATGCCGATAATAGTGTACAAGGCACTACATATAAGAGTAAAGTGGTAGTTGAAAGTTTTGATAGAACTCAGAAAACTGGTAAGCTTGCTACTATATTAACTAAAAATCTTGCATCTAGTAGTATTGATACTACTGATAGTGAACAAACTTTTATAACGGGAGTTAATCCTAATAATTATGTATGGTATAGTGGTAAATTGTGGAGAGCTATGGCAATTAATACTAGTGATAGCTCAATTAAACTTATTACACAATGGGCTATTTCAAGTTTGGCTTATAGTGGTACTTTAGATTCTCCTGTTTATGGTGATAGTTATATAAGATCGTGGCTAAATGATACGTCAGTAGATGGCTTTTTAGGAAACTTACGTGATTATAATAATTTTATTAAAACTGATAGTGTTTGGAATGCAACTGCTATTTTGCAAAGTGAAAATACTGCTAAACCGCCTAAAACAACTTTGATAACTGATTCGGTCGGTTTAATAAGTCCATACGAATATGCTATGACTTATAAAGGAGCTACTCCTGAAACTGGTTATTTGAATGATGGACTTAATTGGTGGACTATTAGTCCAATGGCAACTTCTAGTGGTAGTTCTACTGATATTAGATGTAATACTGTTTTAGAATCTGGAAAGCATGGTGCATTTTATAATCATGCAGTTTATGGGGTAAGACCAGCTGTTAATTTGAAATCTACAGTGAAGGTAGTGGATGGCGATGGTAGTTTAGATAATCCTTATCGATTAGAGAATGATAATGATGTACCAGAATCTGGAACTAAATTGTCAACACGATATAGTGGAGAATATGTAAAATTTGGTAGTGATAGCAAGAGTTTATATCGAATTGTTAGTCATGAATTTGGAGGAACTAAGATTGTTAGTGATGTTCCTATTGAAGAATTAGGAAATGTTCCTTTTAATAATTCTGGTGGTACTTCTTTCAGTGATTCAGTGGTTAAATCATTTTTAAATATTAATTTTGCTTCTGGTTATCTTACTGCTGATCAAAAAAACATGGTGGAAAGTGCTACTTGGTATTTGGGTACTGTTGGTTCTACTGACTCATATTTAAATGCTAAATATAGTGATCCGGCTAATTCTACATTAACAACTACTGTTTATAATGGTAATTATGGTTTATTAAGATATGGTGAACTAATGAGTGGACAATTTGATAGAGGTACTAATAATAGTAGTTATTGGACTTTAACACCTCTTGAAAGTGGTAAGGTTAGAACTGTTGATTCAACCATTGATACTGGTGCTGTAGCTAATGCTCCTACTGATCAATTGGCCATTAAACCGGCTATGAATTTAAAATCAAGTGTAGTAATTGTGAGTGGGGATGGAACTAAAAATAATCCATTTATAGTTTCTTTAGGATAATGTCTTTATAGGAAGAAAATTTCTTCCTTTTTTTATGCTGTTTTACTAAGGAAAGTGTAAAGGGTGTTAGTTATGCAAGTTTTGCTTTTAGTCAAAGTGGTAGGAATTTAAATACGGTTACTACTGGTATTATGCAAATGACTTATGAAGAAAGTAGTAATATTATTAGTATGCGAGGAGTACTGCCTACAACTGATGCCACGGGGAAAGTAAGACTTAATGAAGGCGAATATTTTGATTTTACCGTTTCTAGTACATTAACAGGAAACTCAGAAATCAACTGGGAGATTGCAGCGGAAGATTTTTCTAATGTAACTAGTACTACTTTTGGAAGTTTCTTGAATAATGAATTTTTAACTAGTTATTTAGAAACGGGACAAAGTAATATGATAGTTGATAGTTCAACTTGGTATTTAGGAATGGTTCTTTATGGTTCTGGTGATGATTATAGGTTAGCCAAATATGATGATGTTGCTAATAAAACTTTAACTAGTTCAACGGTGACGGCTAAGGTTGGATTACTACGATTAGGAGAGCTTGGAGCTAGTATTGGTGAGAGTATGTATACAAATCCATTTGTAACGTTAACAGCTATTGGTGTTAATGCTGATAGAATTAATTATATACATTATAATGATGAGCTTCGTTTAAGTAGTGTTGGAGAGAATATGGAAGTTAGGCCAGCGATGTTTTTGAAGGATACAGTAACTATTGCTAGTGGAACTGGTACTAAGGATGATCCGTTTGTTTTATCGAATTAGGAGACAAGATAATCTTGTCTTTTTTAATTGTTGATTATTTTAGGAAAAAAAGCTAAAATAAAAGTGGATCTATTTAGGTGGGAGGAGTTTTGATGAAAGATTTTAAAGAAAAGTTGAAGCTGGTTCCAGAACTTCCCGGTAGTTATCAGATGAAAGATAAAAATGGCTATATTATTTATGTAGGGAAGGCGAAAAATTTAAAGCGAAGAGTTAGTAGTTATTTTAGGGGTAATGTCACGGGAAAAACGGCAATGCTTGTTAGTGATATTGATGACTTTGAATATATTGTTACTAGTAGTGAACTTGAGAGTTTAATTTTAGAGATTAATCTTATTAAAAAGTATAATCCTAAATATAATATTTTACTTAAGGATGATAAGAGTTATCCTTATATTGAGTTAACTAATGAAAAGTATCCACGGCTTAGGGTGGTTCGTAATGTTAAAAGACATAAGAAAAATCATAGATTGTTTGGGCCTTATCCAAATGTGGGGGCAGCAAGAAAAACAGTTAATATGATTAATAGATTATATCCGTTAAGAAAGTGTGAAAAGCTTCCTAAGAAGGAATGTCTTTATTATCATATTAATGAGTGCTTGGGATATTGTGTACATGATGTTGATGAGAAAACTATTAGTGACATGACAAATGAAATTGTTAGTTTTTTAAAGGGAAATAATACTTTTATTAAAGAGAAAATAAAAGATAAAATGGAAAAAGCGAGTCTTAGTATGAATTATGAGAAGGCTCTTGCTTTTCGGGAAATGTTAAAAGATATTGATATTACTCTTGCTAAACAGAAGATTGATTTGAAGAAGAATTATAATTTTGATATTTTTGCTTATACAAGGGTTGATAATTATTTATCTATTACGGTGTTTTTTATAAGAGATGGAATTTTGTTTGGAAAACATCATGAGACGTTGATGACACTTGATAATGAAGTGGATGATATGTATCAGTTTATTATTCATTTTTATGAAAAAAATATTTTGGCTCATGAGATTTTAATACCACAGACGATGGATCCTGATATTTTAAGTAGTTATTTAAATGTTAAGGTTCATGTTCCGATGCGAGGAGATTTGAAACAGCTTGTAGATCTTGCTAAAGAGAATTCTATAGTGGTTTTAAATGAAGAACTTACGACTTTACAAAATGATGAAAAGAAAAAGAGGGAGGCTCTTTTAGAACTTAGTAATTTGTTAGGTAGAAAAGTATCGAGGATGGAAAGTTTTGACAACTCACATTTATTTGGTACTTATTATGTGGGAGCCATGGTTGTATTTGAAGATTTTGAACCGTTGAAGAATTTTTATCGTAAATATAAAATTAGTACTGATGTTAAAGATGATTTGAGTGCAATGCGTGAGGTTATTTATCGCCGTTATTTTAGGGCAATTATGGATAATGAAGTGTTACCCGATTTAATTGTAATTGATGGCGGAGAGGCACAGGTTAAGGTGTGTAAGGAGATTATTGATAGTCTTCATCTGGATGTTTTGATTATTGGGTTAAAGAAGGATAAACATCATCGGACTAGTACGGTAATTGATCAGGATTTTAAAGTGTTAGAAATTAAAAATAATAGTAATTTGTTTCTTTATTTATCAAAGATTCAGGAAGAGGTTCACCGGTTTGCTATTACTTATTATCGTAATATTAAGAGTAAGGGGTTATTTGCTAGTTATTTAGATTTAGTGGATGGTATTGGTGAGGTTAAGAAGAAGGAATTATTAAAAAAATATGGATCAATAAAGAAAATGAAGGAAGTATCATTAATGGAACTTGAAAAGATAGTAGGGAAAAATCCTGCTTATAATCTTTATCAAGTGTTACATGAGGAGGATAATAATGAATAAAAAGGGTTATACGTTAATTGAACTTTTGGCTGTAATTGCAATTTTAGGTATTTTGATGGGTCTTGCATATGTTGGGGTATCATCATATTTAAGGAGTACCACAAAGGCTGTTATTGATGATTATGAAAAGAATTTAAAAACGGCAGCTACTAATTATTTAATTAAAAATAGTGATATGGTTCCAGATGTTAATCAGGAAGTAGTGCTAGATGCTCAGGAGTTAAAAGATAAGGGATTTTTAGAAGAGATGATGGATCCTAGGAATAAAAATAGTAGTTGTGTTAGTGGTAGTTATGTGAAAGTGGTTAATAAGGGAGTTGTTTCTTATAATCGTGATTTGGAATATAAAGTGTGTCTTAAATGTCAAAGTTATAAAAGTGATGTTTGTGATTAGAAGGAGTTAGTATGAGTACAATAAAAGTAATGAGTGATGATTTAGCTAATAAGATAGCAGCTGGAGAAGTAGTAGAAAGATGTCTTAATGTAGTTAAAGAACTTGTAGAAAATTCGATTGATGCTAATAGTAGTTTTATTAAGATAGTTTTAGAGGATGCGGGGGTTAAAAAAATTGTTGTTAGTGATGATGGAGTTGGAATGGATAAAAATGATGCACTTCTTGCTTTTGAAAGACATGCTACTAGTAAGCTTAGTAGTTTAGATGATCTTTTTAATATTGTATCCTTAGGGTTTAGAGGAGAAGCGATTCCTTCGATTGCTTCTGTTTCTAAGATGGTATTAACTACTAGTAAAGATGGAGTGGGAACGAAAGTTGTTGTTGATGGCGGAAAACTTATTGAAGTTTCTTTAGCTCCTTTAATGAAAGGGACAACAATCGAAGTGAGTGATCTTTTTTATAATACGCCGGTAAGACTTAAGTATTTAAAAAATTTATATACGGAACTTGCCTTGATTGTTGATTATGTTAATAAAATGGCGTTATCCTATCCGTTTATTAAGTTTGTCTTAATCAATAATGATAAAGAGTTACTTAATACGGTTGGGGATGGTAATTTATTAAAAGTAATTTATGCTATTTATGGGGGTATGGTAGCTAAGAAGATGATTGAGGTTAATGGTAGTAATGATGATTATGTTATTTCTGGATATATTGGGTATCCAGAGATTGCTAAGACAAATCGTAATTTTATTACAACTTTGGTTAACGGAAGAGTAATTAAAAATCTTGATTTAAATCGAACTATTATTGATTGTTATCATACTTATATTCCTAAAGATAAGTATCCGATTGTAGTTTTAAATATTGATGTTGATCCGATTTTGATTGATATAAATATTCATCCACAAAAGATGGATATTAAGTTTTCAAAGATGGATAGTTTAAAGGAGATAATTACCAAAACATTTAGTAAAAAATTAAAAGAACTTTTGTTAATTCCTCATGCTAATATTAGAGATTTGGAAACAGTTTATGAAATTAATGATATGATGATGATTGATAGTGATGATGATTCTGGTGAAGAGAGAGTAATTTCTTATCAACCAGAAGTGAAAAGTGATGTTTTAAGAATTGATTTTGATAATGATAATAAAACAGTTGTTGATAAGAGTGAGGAAGTGGTTTTAGAGTCTTTTGAAGAAGAACATAAAATAAAAGAGATGTTTCCAGTTGGAATTGTTCATAAGACTTATATTATTGCGGAGAATATGGATGGAATGTATTTAATTGATCAACATGCGGCCAATGAACGGGTTAATTATGAGAAGGTTTTAAAGGCCTTATTAAAAGATAATAAACAGACTATTTCCTTATTAGTACCAATAAAGCTTGAGTATCCTAAGGATGAATTTATTAAGATTAAAGAACATCTTGCTAGTCTTCTTGAAATTGGAATTGGCCTTGAAGAGTTTGGAGATAATACATTTATTGTGAGATATCATCCTACTTGGTTTTATGAAGGATATGAGAAGGAAGCACTTGAAAAAATTATTGCTATTACTTTGGAAAAGGGGGTATTTGATAAAGAGAAATTTATTTATAAAACAGCAGCCACAATGGCCTGTAAGATGAGTATTAAGGCTAATGATTATATTACTTTAGAATCAGCTAAGATTTTACTTGATAATTTGCGAAGCTGTGATAATCCATTTACGTGTCCACATGGGAGACCAACGATTATTACTTATAGTAATTATGAGTTAGAAAGGCTTTTTAAAAGAGCAATGAATTAGGAGGTATTATGATAATTGCAATTTTAGGACCAACAGCCGTTGGGAAGACAAAACTTAGTATTATGTTAGCTAAAAAGTATCAAGCAGATATCATTAATTTTGATTCAATGCAAGTATATAAAGATTTAGATATTGGAACGGCTAAGGTTACGAGTAATGAGATGGAAAATGTTCGTCATCATTTATTATCTTTTGTTGATATTGATAAGACTTATTCAGTTTATGATTATCAAAAAGATGGCAGAAGAATCTTGGATCAATTACTTAATGAAGGAAAAAATGTTGTTTTAGTGGGAGGAACGGGTCTTTATTTAAAAGCCCTTCTTTATGATTATAAATTTGAGGAAGAAAGTAAGGTTAATAATTATGATGAGTTAAGTAATTTGGAACTTGAAAAGAGAATTAATAGTTATCAAAAAGATCTTTCTTGTGACTTTAATAATAGAAGACGTATGGTGAGAGTTTTAAATAAACTTGAAAATAATGAAGAAATTAGTAAGGATGGTAATAAATTACTTTATAGTGATACTGTGTTTATTGGCCTTACAACGAATAGAAGTATTTTGTATGATAAGATTAATTTGCGGGTTGATAATATGGTTAAAAATGGGTTACTTGATGAAGTTATGAAGTTTAAAGAGCATTTTGCTACTTCGAAAGCATTAAGAACGGGGATTGGTTATAAAGAGTTTATTCCTTATTTTGATAATAAAGAATCAATAGATGTGGTTTTAGATAATATTAAGAAGAATTCAAGACATTATGCGAAAAGACAATATACTTTTTTTAATCATCAATTTAAGGCGGTTTGGTTTAATACTTGTTATGATGATTTTAATAAAACTTATCTTGAGGTTTTAGAATATTTGAAAGGAAGGTAATCTTCTTTTTTTGTTTATAATATAATAAATTAATAGTTATATTTGTGATATATTTTAAAGTATGATAAAATATTGCTAGATGAGGGGAAGTTATGAAAAATAAAGAAGTATTTGCTGAAGGATATTCTTTTAAAAAGTTGTTTTTGGTATTTGTGATTGCTTCTATCTTGGGGGCTTTTTATGAGGAAATCCTTAATTTGGTGAGAGTTTATTTAGCGACGGGTGTTATTAATTATGAGGTTAGAAGAGGGGTTATTTATGGGCCATTTAGTCCTGTTTATGGAGCGGGAGCGGTGGTGATGGTTCTTCTTCTTGCTAAGCCTAATTATTCATATTTAAAGACTTATTTATATGGGGGGGTATTAGGTGGCTTTTTTGAGTATTTGATTAGTTTTTTACAGGAAGTATTTACGCATACTACGTCATGGGATTATAGTCAAAAGTTTTTAAATATTAATGGAAGAACGACGATTCCATTTATGTTAGTGTGGGGGCTTTTTTCACTTTTATTTGTAAAGATAATATATCCTTATTTTTCAAAGTGGGTAGAGATGATTAGTCCTAAGATTGGTACTATTTGTTTTTATATTATTTTTATTTTTTTAAGTTTAGATATGCTTATATCATGGAGTGCTTTAATTCGTAGTTCTTTAAGAAGAAATGATATTAAAGCGGTAGGACCAGTTGGAAGGTTTTATGATAGGGTGTATCCTGATCATGTCTTGGCTAAGAGTTTTCCTAATATGAAGTTTAAAAGAGGTATGGGTAATGATTAATTTAATTTGTGAAGTGCTGGTGGTTATTGCTATTTATTTATTGTTTAAGGAGTATTTAGTGACTTTAAAAGGATGCAAGTTAAAACTTAAAAGACGAAAGGGTCCATTTAAGTTTGCGGTTTTGATTCCAGCGCGGGATGAATCGCTTGTTATTGAGGGATTACTTGATAGTTTAGAGGGTCAGACTGTTAAAGTTGATAATGCTGACATATATATTATTGTGGAATCAGATAAAGATAAGACCGTTTCGATTGCTAAGAAGCGCGGTATGAATATAGTTTACCGGAAGGATTTAACTAAAAGACGAAAAGGATATGCGCTTGATGATGCTATTAAAGAGATTCTTTTGGCTAATAAACATTATGATGCTTATTTTATTTTTGATGCTGATAATGTTATTGATAAAAACTTTATTAAGGAAATGACAAAGAGTTATCAAAAAGGGTATGATATTGGAATAGGGTATCGAAATACTAAAAATGGAAATAGTAGTGTTTGTGCGGCGGCATCATCATTAACATTTTCAATGATTAATACGCTTGGTAATGATTATAAAGGAAAACATAACTTGAGTCTTACGGTTAGTGGAACGGGTTTTTATATTGCTGGAGATATTTTAGAAAAATTGGGAGGATATCCTTTTAATAGTCTTACGGAAGATTATGAATTTAGTCTTTATGCAGTTATTAATAATTTAAGTTCAGTTTATAATAAGAAGGCTAAATATTTTGATGAACAACCTGTTAACTATAAAGTTAGCGTGATGCAAAGGACAAGATGGGTTAAAGGTTATTTTGAAGCGCGGGCTAAATATTATGAAAAATTATTTGTAGCTACTAAAAGTAAAGGTGATAATTATGCTTCTTGTTATACGACTTTAGTAGGGGTAATGCCTTATATTCTTTTGGTTATTAGTGTTCTTCTTTATACTTTAAATTTAATATATAGAATAATTACTAATTTAATAGTTTCTTTTCTGGTTTTTCCTTTGGTATGGCAACTTTTATTAATAATTTTATTTATATATATTGGGTTAGTTCTTTTTACATTATTGTTATTAATTAAAGAAAAGAATAGTTTAAAGTTAAATAGAAAGATAAAAATTAAAGTGCTGTTTTATAATCCGTTCTTTTTAATTAGTTATGTTAAGTGTTTGTATTTAGCAATTAAAAATAAAAATTTATCATGGGAGAGAATAGTTCATAATAGTAAGATGGAGTAGGTGAATAGTTATGGTTAAAGTTTTAAAAGATATAACAAAAGTAGATGGAATTACACACGGGGGAACGATGCATGCAGACGAAGTGTTTGCAACAGCTTTTTTGGATCTTTATTTTGGGGATTTTAAGGTTAAAAGAGTCGTAGATACACCGAGTGAGGTTGATAATTTAATTGTTTATGATATTTTAGGGGGAAAGTTTGATCATCATCAAAAAGAGGCGAGAGTTAGAAGTAATGGTATTAAATATTCGTCTTTTGGACTTTTATTTGAAGAGTATGGTCCTAGATATTTAGAAATGATGAAGGTTAAAAATAGCAAAGAGGTTTATGATTATTTTATAAAAGATTTTGTACTAGAAATCGATGCAGTTGATAATGGTATTTTTCCTTTAGTGAATGCTAGTTTTAAAGTAAAGATGATCAGTGATATTATTAAACTTTTTAATCCTAGTTATTTAGAAAATGTTGATAGTGATGAGCAGTTTTTAAAGGCGGTTACGGTTGCTAAAATGATTCTTGTAGAGGAATTTAAATATGTAATTGGAAAAGTAGAGGCTAATATTTTGGTTAGTAATTTATTAAAAGATAATAAAGAAGAGATTTTAGTTTTAGATAAGTATGTGCCATATGAAGAAGCAATTTTAAATACATCTAATAATATTAAATTGGTTATTTTTCCATCTAATAGAGGAGGCTATGCTGTTAAAACGGTACAAAAGAGTGCGACTGATAAAACAAGTAGGGTTTATTTTCCGAAAAATTGGGGAGGCTTAAATAAAGAGGAGTTAGTAAAAATAACGGGTGTTGATGATGCTATTTTTTGTCATGTTAATAGGTTTTTATTTAGTACGAAGACTCTTGATAGTGCTTTAGAAATTGCAAAGAAGACAATCTTGTTAAATGAGACTTCTTAAGGATGGTGATAATATTTGAAAAATGATACTACTTTAAAAAGATTAATGACAATTACAACAGGTGTATTTACTTTACTTTTAGTTTTGTTTATTGTTTATGCTATAAAAATTGATCTTTTAACGAGTCCTGATATTTTAGTTACAAAAATTAAATCTTATGGGGTAATTGGACCAATAATTTTTCTTTTTTTACAGATTGTACAAGTAGTATTTCCAGTGATACCGGGGGGTGCTTCTTGTTTAGCTGGAGTACTTGCTTTTGGCCCTATCTTTGGTTTTATTTATAATTATTTAGGGCTTGTTATTGGTAGTGTTATGGCTTATTTATTAAGTTATAATTTTGGACTACCAATTGTAAAAAAATTATTTAAAAAAGAAACGGTTAATAAATATTTAAAATATATTAAAACTAATAGGTTTGAAAGACTTTTCTTTCTTGGAATTTTATTACCGGGGGCACCAGATGATTTACTTTGCTATATTGCGGGTATTAGTAATATTAAATTTTCTCGATTTGTTTTTTATATTATAGTAGGGAAACCACTTACCTTAATATTTTATAGCTTGTTTATGAAACTTTTTTGAACGTAATGCTATAAAATGGGCAATATATTGTATTTTTTTTTAAAGTGTTATCCTTTAATAAAGGAGAGTTGAAATGAAGAGTAATAAAGAAATTATTGTTTTAAAAAACTTAAAAATTGCTATGAAAGGGTTATACGAAGAATATTTAATTCAATCTGGACCAAATAATTGTAAAAATTGTATACATGATGATAGTGGCGGACATCCAGATTATCATTGTGATCAACACGATAATACACCAGTAAGGACTATGATCAAAAAACGTAACGTTAAAAATGAAATATATTAATACTTTAATTAAACCAACTAACAAATGCAATATGCGATGTAAGTATTGTTTTGCGGAAAAGTATGGGGATGACTCAAGTATATTAGAAATGAAAAAATTAAAAAAATATTTGACTTTATTATCAAAAAAACTAATACTAAGGAGATGAAATTATTTATGAAAAAATGGGTTTATCATGGGAGTCATATGCCACATTTGTGTGTTATTAAACCACACATGAGTACACATAAGAAAAAATGGGTATATGCTACACCATCTAAAGCTATAGCAACTATTTTTTTATCTCCAATGCATAGCGATTATTATTATTATTTATCTGGAAATGGTATATCAAGTGATGTCATTTTAGTTGAACGAAAGCCGGGAATGTTCAAAGAAATATTTAATTTTTCTGGTTATATATATAAACTAGATGCTAAAAACTTTGAAAGTGGTAAAACCAACTGGAGTGCTGAAGTAGTTAGTAATAAAGATGAAGAAGTAATTGAATCTTATTATATAGAAAATATATATACTGAATTATTGAAATTAAATGAACAAAAATTAATAAAATTATATTTATATCCAAATCGTCCTAGTAATATTCCTTTGGATAATAGTGATTTAATTCCAAAAGTAGCAAAATGGTACAAAAATGGTATTAATATTGATAAATTTTATGAACTTTATCCAGAATTTGAAGAAAAAATGTTAAAAATAATAAATCTGGATAAAGATATTTTTGCTTAATTAAATGCAAATATTAATTTTAGAAGTTCAAAATATTTTGAACTTCTATTTTTGTTTTTTATAGAAAAGAGTTATTGTTTATGAAACTTTTTTGAATTAATATTGAAACCATTCTTTAGTTGTGATATCATTAAACTAAGGTAGGTAGGTGTGATATGCAAACAATTTATTCAATTAGAAATTTACGGATATTATTATTTTATGTAATGATTCCACTATTGATTGTCTTAATATTATTCTTTATTTTTAGTAGGATTTATATTAAAAAAAGAGAAAATAAAGATAGCAATAAGACTAATTATGTTTTAAATTATTGGGGTGACGTGTTAGGAATTGTTTTTTCAACTATTTTATTATCAGTTTCCGTTGGTTTTGCGGCGGCATTAATGAAAACATTACGAGATTTAAATGCGATTAGTGAAAACATTGTTTTTTACTATGCTTTCGCTCTTTTCCCAATAATTCCTTTTATTTTCATGTATTTGTATATTAAGAAATTTATTAGAAATATTAATAAAAAGGAAAAGCTTGAGGAGGAAATGAAATAATGAAGAAACAGAGTTCATTTACTAATATATTTGTTTATTTTATTATTGCTATTTTACTTTTTATAATTATTATGCCTCCTTTATTTAGAACTTTATTAAAGGAACCTAATAAGATTAAGAAAAGTGAACTTGATAGTCATAAGATAGAAGCTTTAAATTGTAAGAAGGAGGCAGTGGTTGCTAATCTTACTTATAATCTTTATATAAATAGTAATTATCAAGATGGAGAAATTAGTAAGATAACTTTTATTTATCAAGTACCAGTAGGCTTTAATAGTAATGATATTACTAACCCGTTAGTAATTGAGATGAATACTTTAAAAGAAAGTAATCTTGCGACTTCAAATATTACAGATAATAAATATACTTTTGTCGTTACTAAAGAAAAAAAGGATCAAAATCCTAGTGTTACTTCTTTAGATGGTTATTTTAATCCTTTAGAGACTCAGAAGACGAATTTAGAGACTTTGGGATATACTTGTTCTGTATTAAGTGTTTAATTGTTGTTAGAATAAGCGAGAGAGTTATTAAAAGGGAAAATAAAAGATAATAGCTAATGATATAGGTAAATCTACCAATAGTTAGGGTATCTTTAAGACTATTTATTACTAACATAAAGGGGTAATTGTAACTTTTAATAATAGTTATGGAAGATGAGAAATATAATATTAAGTAACTAATAATAATTGATAAAATTCCTAATAGAAAGGCAGTCATTAAGTAATGATTTTGTCTTTTTTTATGGTTTATTTCTTGATAAGGGATAAAAAGAAGGAGTAATAGGGGAAGAGTTATATCAATACTAAAAAGAAGACTTCCTATTAAGATATTAGTTAGATTATTAATAAATGGGGGGGTTAGATAGTTAATATCTAGAGTTTTGATGCTACCAATAATATTAATAATAAAAAGGGGAATGTAGATAAAGAAAAGAAGAAGGGAAAGACTAGATATTTCTTTATAACTTTTTTTAGAAGTGATAAGATTGGTGATAAAAAGTAAGATAATAATACTATAAAAGTTACCATTTATAAGAAAGTTTTCTTTAATGAAGGTGGTTGTTTTAAGTAGTAGATAAAGATAGGAAATACTTAGAATAATGATGGTAAAAAGAGAATTTTTTAATTTTTTTAGGGATAGATTTTTTCTCAATAATAAAATTAAATAAAAAATACCAAGGGAGATAATAGTACCGATTGTAATGCTGATGATGGTATCACTACCACTTTGTTTAATAATATTTTGAATAGTAATACTAAAAGTGGTGATAGTTAAAAAGAAGGTGAGGGTAAATAGTTGAAATAAATCTATTTTTTGATTAGTCATAATTATTTTTCTCCTTTACAGTTAAGATGATATTAATATCTTTGTGGCAAGTTTTATAGTTTTTTAGATGGCGATCTTTTAAATAAATATAATTATTAATATTAGTAATACTTAGATTTTTAGTGGTTTCTAAATTAATGAGATCTTTAATGTTTTTCTTTAAATCTTTTTTTATGACTTTGGTTAGAGGCTTTAAATTATTAGTATCGTTACTATCAATGTTTCCTTCAAGAGTAATTTTTAAGTGCTTTTTGTGATAGGTGATGGTAGGTTTTAGATTATAAATTTCTAATTGATAATATTTATTTTGATAGTTAATTAAGTCTTGATAACTGTTAACTTGATTATTAAGAATGTAACTGGTTCTGGCTAATTCTTTATTAATACTTAAATTATTATCAATTATATATAATCCATTGCTAGTTATGATTTTATTACTACTAATTAAAGGGAGATGGGAACTTTTGATGGGGTCTAGGGTATCACTTAAGAGTTTTTTAAAAGTGGTATTAGTGATGGTGCCTAAATTACTTTTTTCTTTTTTTAGAAAATTATAATAGTCTTGGCTCTTATGATATTTTTTAAATAGAGTAGTTAATTTTGTGTTACTGGTGAATGTTAGATAATCTAATTTTTTTAATTTATTTTTTAAAAAGGGGATAGTTTTTTGTTGAGAAATAGTATTTTTGTCAAAAATAATGATATTTAAATGATGGTAATATGTTTTCTTAGTATTGATATTTTCACTTTTATCAAAGAGTTCACCAAGGCTTTTACCAGTTATTTTATAGACTTTATTATTTTCATTAACAATATTCATATACATGGTGTAATGACTTTTTTGATATGTGATACCGATAACGTCAATGACGTTCATATCGTTTAATTCATAATAGGGGGTATAGCCCATTAATAATAGAATGATGATACTAGTGATAATTATTTTTTTCATTTTTTACCTCTCTTATAATATTTTTAGTTAATAGGGGATTTCGTTTTCTATTTGTTTTAGCTTCGTTTTTAATGATACTATCTTTTAGTTCACTTTTAATGAAAGGGGAAAATGGGGCCATATAAGGAGTATTGGTGCTTGTAGCGGTAACAAGGGATGAGGTTAGGATAATGAAACCAATAAAGATTCCAAAAAGACCATAGAACATGGCTAAAAACATAAAGATGAAACGCCACCAACGAAGGGCTGAGATCATTTCCATTTCTTGAAAGGCAAGGCCTGAGATGGCTGATATTGAGATAACAATAATCATGATGGGGGAGATAATACCAGCACTAACAGCGGCATCACCTAAAATAAGACCTCCTAATATAGATACTGAACTACCCATACTGGCGGGTTTTCTAATATCACTTTCTCTTAATATTTCAAAAGAGATACTCATAAATAAAGCTTCAATTAAAGCTTTAAAGGGAACAGTTTGTCGTTGTTTAGCAAAGTTTAAGAAAAGTGAAAGGGGAAGAATATCTTGATTATGAGTAGTTAGGGCAATATAAAGTGCGGGGATAAATATGGCAATTAAAAAGGCTAAGAGTCTAATAATTCTAATAAATGATGTGTTAATGGTTTTTTCATAGTAATCATCAGGACTATGGAAGTAATCAATGAAGAAGGTAGGAGTTATTAAGACAAAAGGAGAATTATCAACGACAATAGCAATTTTTCCTTCTAAGAGGGCTTCTGCTACTTTATCAGGACGTTCTGTGGAGTTAATAGTTGGAAATAAAAGACTGGTTTTAGTATCAAGATATGTTTTTAAGTAACCACTATCAATGATACCGTCGGTATTTATTTTCTTTAATTTTGTTTTTATATCATGGACATTATCTTTTAAAACAATATTATTCATATATAAAATACCTGTTTTGGTATTACTTGATTTACCAATAAAAAGGGAATCGACAAAAAGATCATTACTTCTTAGTCTTCTACGGATTAAGGCTAAGTTGGTATTAAAGTTTTCATTAAAAGCATCTTTACTTCCCATGATAGTACTTTCATTTTCAACAGTATTAATACCTCTATCAATAGTACTTTTAGCCTCGATAGCAACAGCATTTTCATTAAAGATAATTACAACAAAGCCCATACAAATATAATTACAAATATCTTTTAGCGTATTAAGAGTGATAAAAGTATTTGTAGGAATATTATTTTTTAAAGTTGATGTTATATCGTTAGGCTGAAAGTTTAATCTCACGAGACGTTTTAATATATATTCGTTGACATAATTAGAACTTGTTAAAACTTCACTCATAATTAGGGTTAAATCAACATTATCAATTGTAAAGTTTCTAATGACTAAGTCAGTAGCATTTCCAAAGGATTTTTTAATTTTATCAACAAGCATCAAGATCACCTAAAGTTAGTATGTACAAAAGTTATAAAAAAAATTATAATTAAGAAAAGGAGTTAGTTATGAAAGTTTTAATTAATGATTATGATCACTTGGGACGAGGAATTTCGAAAGTTGATGGAAAAGTTATTTTTGTTCCTAAAACGGTTAAAGGCTGTAGCTATGATGTTGATATTGTTAAAGATAAAAAGAGGTATTTAGTAGGAGAAGTTAAAAATGATGAAAAAAAATACTTTTGTCCTTACTATAATAAATGTGGAGGATGTCAAGTTGGTCATTTAAAAGAGGATGAGGAACTTACTTTTAAGAAAGAAAAAGTTCAAAATATTTTAAAGAAGTATGCGGAAGTTGAAGTTTCTGATATTTCGATGATTTCAACTAAAAGATATCATTACCGGAATAAAGTAGTATTTCACATTGAAAAGGATAAAATGGGTTTTTATGAAGAGAAAACTAATAAACTGATTGATATTATTTCATGTAAGCTTTTAGATGAAGTTATTTTAAGTGTAGGGGAAAAACTTAGAGAGTTTATTAAAGATCATCAAAGGCTTGTGAAGGCAACAATTAAAAGTTATGATCAAAAGGTAATGCTTATTTTAGAAGGTGGGGAAAGTGATGTTTTAATTAAGGATTATTTTACGCCTTTCGTTGATAGTTTATATTACAATAATAAGTTATTAAGTGGCCTTGAAGCATTAACGGTTAATATTTTAGATAAAGAGTTTGTAGTTAGGAAGGATTCGTTTTTTCAGGTTAATAAAGTAGGGGTTATAGCTATTTATAGTGAAGTTATCAGGATTGTTAAAGAACTTAAAAGTCGGATTCTTTATGATTTATATTGTGGAACGGGAACGATGGGAATTTTAGTTAGTCCTTATGTTTTTAAGGTTAAGGGAATTGAAGTTGTACCTGATGCTATTAAAGATGCAAAGTTTAATGCTTTAAAAAATAATGTTTCTAATATTTCCTTTTATTTAGGAGATGCTTTTGAAGTGTTTTCTAAATTTGATGAAGTACCAGATACGGTTATTGTTGATCCACCGCGGAGTGGGTTAAATTCTAAGATGGTGGAGTGCTTGCTTGATAAAGAAATAGCTAATATTATTTATGTATCATGTGATCCGTTAACCCTTTCGCGGGACATTAAACTTTTAAGTAATAAATATAGTGTTTCAAAATTATTGTTGGTGGATGAATTTCCTAATACATATCATGTTGAATGTGTTACGTTACTTAAACGAAAAAATCTTTAGATATAATAGTTAATGAGAGTAATATGAAAGTTAGTACTTTTGTTTTTGATGAGTTTTAATGGGAAAAACTTAGTATAATGTAACTGTTTCCAAAATGGAAATAGTTCAAAAAGAGAGTAGTCAAACTGTAAACACACATGTTAAAGGAGTGATAAATATGAGATATTATTTATATCGGATATACATGGTATTGATATTAATTTAGAAAAAATTGAAAAGATTATTGAAAAAGAAAAAAATAGATAAACTAGTAGTTCTTGGTGATTTATATTATGCTGGTCCCAGTTATAATAAGAAGTATAAAATTGATAGTATGAATGTTAAAGATATATTAACTAAATATTCGGATAAAATAATTTGTTTAAGAGGTAATTGTGATCCGTTATAGGTAAATGGTTTATAAGTGTTAATAATAGAAAGAGGAGATAAAATGGAAAGAGTATATAATAAACTAGTGAGGGATAATATTCCTAATATAATTAAAGAGAAGGGGGAAACAGCAGTTGTTAGAGTTCTTGATGATGTTCAATATGAAAAGGAATTAAAACGTAAGCTTTATGAAGAAGTAAAGGAAGTTGATGAAGCGAGTGATAATGAGTTATTAGAAGAGTTAGCTGATGTTTTAGAAGTGATTCGGGCTTTAGCAAAACTTGCAAATAAGGATTTAAATGAAGTTATTGCTGTAGCTGATTTAAAGAAGGAAAAACGAGGAGCATTTGATAAGAAAATTTTTCTTGAGAAGGTAGTTCAAAAATAATTAAGGAGGATATAATGCAATTTAATAGTTTAATACCAGAGTTGAGTGTTTTTGATATTTGTCGTAGTAAGGCTTTTTATCAAGATCTTGGATTTGAAATTATGTATGAGAGACGGGAAAATAAGTTTTGTTTTTTACAGTTAGAGGGTAATCAGATTATGATTGAAGAAAATAATGATAATTGGAATACCGGTGAGTTAGAGTATCCTTATGGAAGAGGGATAAATATTAGTATGTGTGTTAGTGATGTGGAATCTTTTTATAATAAATTAAAAGATAAAGGGGTTAAATTTTTTAAAGAGTTGGAAGTTCATGAGTATCGGGTTTTAGATGATATTTCTTATGATATGGAGTTTCTTATTCAGGATCCGGATGGATATTTGTTGCGGTTTAATAATTAATTTAATGACGTGGTAATTATTTCATGTTATAATTGATTTATAATAAAAGAATAAGAGGATGTAGTAGTATGAAGAAGTATAAAGACATGTATAAAAATTATTTAAATAACAATCATTCTTTTGATAGGTTGATGTTAATAGGTATTTTTGCTTTGTTAGTGGTGATAGCTGGTAATTTTGGCTTTATTTATGAATTTATTTTTTATTTTTTTAATGGGGGTATGAAAACGTTTTATTGGCGTGGGGGTAATTTTTTACCTTGGATTAATATTTATGCGACGGGTTCAATTATGATATATATTTTAACTTATAAATATCGGAAGAAGCCTTTGAAAGTGTTTTTGATTAGTTTTTTTTCAACGGGAATTTTGGAGTATTTTTCAGGACTTGGAATGCATCTTATAACGGGTAAGAGATGTTGGGATTATAATCAAGAAATATTAAATTTTGGTAATATTGATGGTTATGTGTGTCTTAGAAGTGTTTTGTTTTTTGCTATTTCAGGATTAATTTTGATGTATGTGATAATTCCTTTTATCTTTTATTTAGCGAAAAAGATGGATAAGAAGATTTTTTTAACAATGAGTTTTACACTTTGTAGTATTATTCTTTTTGATGAATTTTATAATTTGATTTTTGCCCGGGTTTTACATCTTCCAAGAGCATATGATGTTTATAGTAGTTGGGGTGTACCATTTGTTAAATTTAAGTAGGTGATATTATGTATACAATTAGTGATTATTTAAATTATTATAAAGATAGTTCATTTGATGATGTTCCCTTAAATGTTATGGATAATCTGTTTTTTTCTATTCTTACTTATTTACCGATTGAAGGGTATAATGGTGTTAAGGAATTTAATAATTTCTTTAGGGATGCTGTTTCTTGTAAAAATAAAAAGAGTAGTGGAATGATGGCTCCTAAGGCTTTAGAACTTCTTCAATTTGTTAAAGATTCTAAAAGATATCAAGAGGTGTTGGTTTCTAATTTTGTTAATATAAGAAATGAAGAAACACAATTTGGAGCATGTACGTTTCGGATTAATGGTAAGACAGTTGTTTCTTTTAAGGGAACGGAGGGTTCGCTTATTGGATGGGTAGAAAATTTTCGTCTTGGTTATATTTATCCTACTTATACGCAACAATTAGCTATTAATTATTTAAAAGATAATATTAAACGTAGTGATAAAGTTATTTATGTTTCTGGGCATTCTAAAGGGGGGAATTTAGCAATGTGTAGTGTGATGGAGACATCTAATAGTATTTATAAAAGAGTTCGAAATGTTTATAATTTTGATGGCCCGGGATTCAGAAAAGATGAATTTACGAGTTATAAATATCAGGCTTTAAAGAAAAAATTAGTTAATATTGTGCCATCCTTATCACTAGTGGGAATGATATTAAATAATGAAGATTATGAAGTTATTAAGAGTAATGAATTAGCATCTTACGAACATTATCCTACTAGTTGGTGTTTGTTTGGAGAGTTTTTTGTAAAAGGGGATATTTCAACTGTTAGTTTGCAGTTGCATGATAGTACCACAATTGGAATTGAGCGACTTGATCGGGAGAAGTTGATGGAAACGTTTGAAGTTTTATTTAAAAGTTTGGAGAAAAAGTATTCGGCAGATTTTAAACTTACTTTTACTGATTTGCGTAATTTTTATAAAAATATGAAGGATGTTGATCCTAGTATTAAAGAGTATATAGATACAATTCTTGATTCGATGTGGAAGGCTATTTATGATGGTCATAGGGATTAGGTGTTTAAATGAAAAGGAAATGGATAATTATTGGTGTTAGTATATTTTTGGCCTTACTTCTGATTTTGTTTGTGGCAGTTATTTTGGATTTTAAGACTGAGGATGTTTTAGAAGATGAGATTGAGGAAGTTGTTTTGCAGATGAATCGGGGAAATGATTCTTTGGTTTATAAACTGTTAAATAGAACGGTTTGTGATGATGATTATAAAACGGTTGAGAAGCAGGCAAAATTGTATTTAAAAGACTTATATAGTAATATGACAGGAATTAAAGAGATAATTAATGATGATGAATTAGTAATGGTTTTAAGTTATGATAATTATGTTAAAGATGGCAAAGATTTTTCGGTGACTTATAATTATTTGTTATCAACGATTAATAAATTAAAAAAGTATCGTAATAATTGTAAAAAATTAATGACTAATGAAGGAAAGTATTCATATATTAAAGATAAGAAAATAGATGATTATTATAAAGAGTATTTTATGGATGAGGTTTTAGATGATGATGATGAGTATGATCTTTCTTTTCTTGATGAAGTGATTGATTTAGTTAATGATGAGAAGGATGTTATTGATTTTTTGGTATCATGTAAAGATTCATGGAATTTAAAAGATGGAAGAATAGTTTTTAATGATAATGATCTTAACAGAAAGTATCAGGAGTTGCTTGCGGAAGTGACGGATAATTTACTTTTTGATGAAGATGATGATGATAGTAGTATTTAAGAGGTGAACATATTTGAAAAGTAGCAAGATGGAGTTTAATGAGATAATAGAAGATATTATTACAAATAAAGAAGTTTTAAGGATGCAGGAATTTAGACAACATGGGAATATTAGTTGCTATGAACATTCTTTACGAGTAGCTTATTATTGTTATTTTCTTTGTAAATTATTAAGACTTGATTATTATAGTGCGGCAAGGGCTTCTGTGTTACATGACTTTTATTTATATGATTGGCATGTTAAAGAGAAGTATCATAAATGGCATGGTTTTATTCATGGAAAGATTGCTTATAATAATGCGAAGTGTTATTTTGTTTTAAATGATATGGAACGGGATATTATTGTTAATCATATGTTTCCACTTTCATTAGGTTTTCCTAGGTATAAGGAGACTTTGGTTATAACATTTGTCGATAAGTGGTGTGCTGTAAATGAAACACTTTTGGCTATTTATAGTGCTTTAAAACGGCGTAATTCTTTTCAATATTTATATATTATTTTATATTTGGTAATAAAAAAGTGAATCAATTAACGATTCACTTTATTTATATTATTATGCTAGTTCTTTCTTTTCTTGCTTTCTAAGACTTCTTATTTCTCTAGCACTCATTCTAATTTTTGTTCCGTCTTCAAGTCTAATTACTTGTAAATTTGGTTTTTGTTGTCTTTTAGTAGCATTTAATGCATGTGATCTACTATTTCCAGATAAAGGTTTTTTATTAGTTAATTTGATTGCCATAAACATTCTCCTCCTTCACTAATCGTTTCTGCTTTATAACTTTATCATAAATATCAATTAAAGTCAAATAAATTTCTTAAAAAGATTGACAGTAGAACAAATGTATGCTATAAAAGTTGTGAGTAGTATGTTAAACTATTTAATATGAAAGGAGATGAAATTGATGGTTGATTTACTTTATGTGAAAAGTAATTATTCACTTTTAAAAAGTCTTCTTTCTATTGATGATATTATTAATTATAATTTGAGTAATAAAAAAGAGTATGCTGCTTTTTGTGATGATAATATGTATGGGGTAATGGAATTTATTAAGAAATGTCAGGCAAGTAAGTTAAAACCAGTGGTGGGGTTAGAAGTTGTTGTTGATGATTTAAAAATTTTATTATACATAAAAAATTATGAAGGATATTTAAATCTTATTAAAATATGTACGTTGCAAAATGATAAGAGTTTAACAATTGATAAATTAATAGAGTATAAAGATAATCTTATATTTATTGTTCCATTTCTTTCTAAAGATTTTTATTTAAAATATAAAGAGAAGTTTGCATCTATTTATCTTGGCTTTGATAGCAAGATGGAAGAGAAGTTGGCTTTAGAAATTACTCATGATGTGGTGTTTTTAAGACTTTGTTTATATAAAGTTAAAGAAGAGAGTGAATATTTGAAATATCTTTATATGATTTCTTTAGGAAAGACTATTAATGATGAAATGTCTTATGATGTAGATAATCATGAGATGGTTATTTCGTCTGATTTGAAACTTAATTCTTATAGTCTTAAAAATGTTAGAGAAATTATTTCTTCTTGTAATTTGGTGATGGCTTCTAATCCTTTATTGTTACCTCTTTATGAGTGTCCCTCTAATGTTAGTGCTTCTAAGTATTTAATGACTCTTGCTAATTATGGTCTTTATAAAAGACTTAATAATATGGTACCTAGTAATTATCAAAACCGGCTTGATTATGAACTTAAAGTTATTGATGAGATGGGATTTTCTAATTATTTTTTAGTAGTTTTTGATTTTATTCGGGATGCTAAGAAGAAAGGTATTTTAGTGGGACCCGGAAGGGGCAGTGCGGCTGGTAGTTTGGTGGCTTATAGTTTGGGAATAACGGAGATTGATTCCCTTAAGTATAATCTTTTATTTGAACGGTTTTTAAATCCTGAACGTAAAACGATGCCTGATATTGATACGGATATTCCGGATGTTTATCGGGATGAGATGATTAAATATGTTATTTCTAAATATGGTGAGAAAAGGGTGGCTGGCATTGTAACTTTTTCTACTTTGTCTTCAAGGCAAGTAATAAGGGATGTTTTTAAGGTTATGGTGATTCCTGTTTATAAAACGGAGAAATTATCGGCTTTAATTCCTGTTAATTATCATGGAACCTTAAATGATTTATTTAAAGAAAACAGTAATTTTAGAGAATACATTCTTGGTGATGATAGTTTAAAAAAGGCGTTTAAGGTAGCGTTAAAGCTTGAAGGACTTAAAAGGCAAATTGGAACACATGCGGCAGGGATTGTGATGTGTCAAAAGAATCTTGATGAGGTTATTCCTTTAACTAAAAATGATGAGATGTATTTGACAGGTTATTCGATGGCTTATTTGGAAGAGCTTGGTCTTTTAAAGATGGATTTTTTAGGAATAAGAAATTTAACTATTATTATGAATATCTTAAAGATGATAAGAGATAATCGAAAGATTAATATTGATTTTAATAAGATAGAACTTGATGATGGGGTAACTTATGATCTTTTTAAAGAGGGAAGGACGCTTGGTGTTTTTCAATTTGAATCGAGTGGTATGCGCAAGTTTTTAAAAAGACTTAAACCTTCTAATTTTAATGATTTAGTAGCAGCGATTGCTCTTTTTAGACCGGGTCCTAGTGAAAATATAGATACTTATATTGCGAGAAAAGAGAAAAAAGAGACTGTTAGATATCCTTTTCCAGTGTTGGAATCAGTTTTAAAAGAGACTTATGGAATTATGATTTATCAAGAGCAAATAATGCAAGTAGCAGCGGTTTATGCGGGTTATTCTTTAGGGGAAGCGGATATTTTAAGACGGGCTATCAGTAAGAAAAAAGTTGATATTTTAAAACAGGAAGAGGTTAATTTCTTGGCTAGGTCTTTAAAGCTTGGTCGACCAGTTGAAGTTACGAAGAGTATTTTTGCAGATATTTTAAAATTTGCCGGTTATGGATTTAATAAAAGTCATGCGGTTGCTTATAGTATGGTGGCTTATAAGATGGCTTATTTGAAGGCTAATTACAAGCTTGAGTTTTATACTAATCTTTTAAATAATGTAATTGGAGTAGAAGGCAAGATGTTTGAATATTTAAGGGAGATTAGAGAATATCATATTGAGGTTATTAAGTGTGATATTTTAAGAAGTAAAGATACATTTACTATTTATGATGATAAGATAGTTTTTCCATTTGCTAGCATTAAGGGAGTAGGAATGACTTTTTCTAAACTTATTGTTAAGGCTTTAGTATCTTGTGAAATGACTAGTGATATTTATGCTGTTTTTTCGTCTTTAGTACGTGGTGATATTACTAAAAAGCAAATAGAGACTTTAATTATGGCTGATTGTTTTAGAAATTTTCCATATAGTAAAAAAACTTTGATGAATAATTTAGATAGTTTATATAATTATGGCGAACTTACTAAAGATTTGGATGAATCGTTAGTATTAAGACCAGTGTTAGAAAAGTTTGATGAATATAGTAGTGATTTACTGTTAGAACAGGAAAAGAATTGTTATGGTTTTTATGTTAGTAATCACCCAGTAACATCATATAAGAATAAATATAATAATATTATTTCTTTGAGTGATATTGGTAATTATTTAAACCGTACTGTTCGGGTATTGGTAATGGTTGATGGGGTCCGAAAGATTAAAACTAAAAAGGGTGAAGATATGGCTTTTGTTAGTGCTTCTGATGAATCGATGATTCGGGAGTTTGTGTTGTTTCCTAAAATATTTAAGAATAATCCATTAATTAAAGGCGATATTTGTGTTTTTACGGGTAGTGTTGAAAGACGATATGATGAAGTGCAAATGATTGTAAATAAGATTGAAATGGTAAGGAGTAATCATGAATTTAAAGAAGATAATATTTAGTATTTGTGTTTTTACAGGTTTAGATTTAATAATTAAATATTTAGTAAGTAATTATGTAACGGATATAGTGATTATTAAAAACTTTTTTTCGCTTACTTATGTTCTTAATGAAGGAATCGCTTTTAGTATTTTAGATGGTTATGGTTATTTAATAATTATAATTACGGTTATTATTTTATTATATTTGCTTTCTATGATGAAAAGGTCTTTAACGGATAAAGTAGCAACATTTGGTTATACACTTTTGATTAGTGGTCTTTTGGGTAATTTTATTGATCGTTTACTTGATTTTAAAGTGGTGGATTATTTATCGTTTAAGATTTTTAATTATAATTTTCCAGTTTTTAATTTGGCCGATATATTAATTGTGTTAGGAGCTTTTCTTATTATATTTAAAGAATTTGAGGTGATGAAAAATGATAGAGCTTAAGGTTATGGAAGAGGGGGGAAGACTTGATAGTTATGTTGCTTCAGTGACGGATTTATCAAGAAGTCAAGTAAAGAAGTTACTTGATATCGGAAATATTTTAGTGAATGGAGTTAGTAAGGCTTCTAGTTATAAAGTAAAATGTGATGATATTATCAATATTACTTTGGAAGAGAAACCGGATTATTTGGAACCGTTAGCACTTCCTTTGGATATTGTTTATGAAGATAATTATCTTTTAATTATTAATAAACCGAGTGGATTAGTAACGCATCCAGCACCGGGGCATATTAATGATACTTTGGTTAATGCTTTAATTTATCATGCAAAAATAGATAACGATGATGAATTACGGCCGGGGATTGTCCATCGTCTTGACAAAGATACGAGTGGGCTGATGTTGGTTGCTAAAAATAGTAAAGTTCATGAACTATTAAGTGCGATGATTAAAAATAAAGAGGTGGAACGGTGTTATGTTGCTCTTTGTGATGGAGTTATTAATCATGATTCGTTTACCGTTGATGCTCCGATAGGAAGAGATAGTTTGGATAGGAAGAAGATGGCGGTGACGGCTAAAAATAGTAAGGAAGCAATTACAGATTTTAAGGTATTAAAAAAATATAGTAATAATACTTTACTTGAATGTAGACTTAGAACGGGGAGAACGCATCAAATAAGAGTCCATTTAAATTATATTAAGCATCCGGTTACCAATGATCCTCTTTATGGTAATCATAAAAAGACGACTGATTTTGGTCAATTTTTACATTCTAAAAGTATTAAGTTTATTCATCCTATTACTAAAGAGAAAATCTATTTTGAGTGTAGTCTACCACGTGAATTTAGTGATTATTTGGAGAGCCTTTCTTGAAGGCTTTAAGTATTAAAGAACCTTATGCAACGCTTATTGTTAAGGGGATTAAAAAAATTGAAACAAGAAGTTATAAGACTAATTATCGGGGACCACTTTTAATTCATGCTTCTAAGTCTAAAGTAGAAAATGATGTTTTGGCTAATAAAGATTTGGCTTCTTTTTATGATATTGATGAACTTAGTTATGGTGGAATAATTGGAAAGTGTGTGATTGTTGATTGTGTTTATATGGATGAAAATTTTTTAGAAGAGATTAAAAAACATAAAGTGGAATATATTTGTGGTGATTATAAATTAGGTAGGTATGCTTGGATTTTAGATAAGGTGGAAAAGCTTGAAATGATTCCTGTTAGAGGTAGTTTGGGACTTTGGAATTATGACTTTGATAAATAAAAAAGTTATGGTAAAATACTATATACAAAAGAAATAAGTAGGTGATAAGATGAATGAAATGGTAATTGATATGAATGAGAAAAATACTTTAGCAATGAAACTTCTTCATTACTTTATTGTAGAAAAAGGGTATACTCCTATTGTTTTACAAGGGGCTGATGATGAGATTTGGCTTGAGAATTTGGATGAAGATTATGAGATTGTTAGAATTGTAATGAAATATATTCATAATGAAGAACAATATAAATTTGATGTTTTTAAGACTAATCGGATTTTACGAAAAATTAAACGAAAAACGTTGTCTTTTAAATTAAAAACTCTTAGTATCTTTTTAGATCTTGGGGGTAGTGTAGAACTTAATAAGATTGAAAATAAGGAAATAACCCCTGTTTTGGTTAGTGATGATAAGGATGTTAAGAAGAATAGTTTATTAAAAACATTATATCCTGATTTATCTCATAAAATGAAATTAAAAGAAGAGGGAATTGATTTATTTGTAAAACTTACTAATGATATTAGTAATCATAGTATGAAAGAAGAAAGACAAGTAGAAAAGGTTTTTAAAAGAAAGGTACCAGTTGTTACTTATACATTAATTATTTTGAATGTTTTGATTTTTGGGTTCTTTTGGTTAACAGGTAAACTTGATTATGGTTATTCTTTATTAGCAAGTTATGGACCATTTATTAAAATGGGGGAATATTACCGACTTATTTCGGCTTGCTTTATGCATGCTAATTTGGTGCATTTATTATTTAATATGTATGCGTTACTTATTATTGGGATGCAACTGGAAAGTTTTATTGGCCGGGCTAAATATTTAACGGTTTATCTATTTAGTGGCCTTACAGGATCATTATTATCAATGATTGTTACTCCTAATGCAGTTAGTGTAGGTGCTAGTGGGGCTATTTTTGGATTACTGGGGGCTATTCTTTATTTTGGTTATCATTATCGATTATATCTTGGTAGTGTAATTAAAAGTCAGATTATTCCACTTATTTTAGTCAATCTTGTTTTGGGATTTGTGATGCCGGGAGTTGATAATGCGGCACATATTGGGGGATTGATTGGTGGAGGTTTAATCATGATTGGTTTAGGAGTTAAATACAAAAGTAGTAATTTTGAAAAGATAAATGGCTTAATTGTTAGTCTGTTTTATGTAGGATTTTTAGTTTTTATGGCTTTTTTTAGATAATATTAATATTAGGAGGTACGATGGTAGTTGCGGTTCTTATTGGGATAACTAATAAAAGTTTGGATAAAACTTTTGATTATGCGGTGCCCAGTAATTTGGAAAACAATATGAAAGTTGGAATACGCGTAAAAGTACCTTTTGGAAAAATGGTTCTTTTAGGATATGTTTTAGAGATTAAAGATAATAGTAATTGTGATAAGTTAAAAGAAGTTATTTCTTTAATTGATGAAGAGGTTATTTTATCGGATGAACTTTTAGATCTTGGAAAATATTTACAAAAGATAACACTGGCTAGTCTTTCTAGTTGTTATCAGGCAATGCTTCCTAAGGTGTTTAAGGCTAAGTTGAATAGTCATATTGGGAAAAAGTATCAAGATGTTTATTCTCTTAGTACTTTGGAGTTAAAAGATTATAAGTTAACTTTGAAACAGCAGGAAGTAATTGATAAGTTTAAACTTAAAGATAAACTTACAAAAAAAGAACTTGATGTTAGTTTTTCGGTTATTAATACTTTGGTTAAAAATAATATTTTGTGTAAAGAGAAAGTAGAGGTTTATCGCCTTGAAGATGAAGTTTATTCTTTTAAAAAGAATGAATTAACATCTTTACAGAAGGAATGTTTAAATAAAATATTAAATACTGATAAGATGGTATCACTACTTTATGGAGTTACTGGGAGTGGTAAGACGGAAGTTTATATGGAACTTATTGCAAATTATTTAAATAAAGGTTTTAGTAGTATTATGCTGGTTCCAGAAATATCTTTAACACCGCAGATGATTAAACGGTTTAAGGAACGATTTGGAAATAATATTGCGCTTTTACATAGTGCTCTTAGTGATGGTGAACGGTATGATGAGTACCGAAAGATTATGCATGATGAGGTTAAGATTGTTTTGGGAGCTAGGAGTGCGTTGTTTGCCCCTATTAAAAATTTAGGGTTAATTATTATTGATGAAGAGCAAAGTGATTCATATAAGCAGGATAATAATCCCCGTTATAATGCTAAGGATATTGCTCTTTATCGGGCTAAGTATAATAAGGCAAAGGTTGTGTTAGGAAGTGCTACTCCGGTTCTTGAATCGTTTGCTAGGGCTCAAAAAGGTGTTTATCAACTTGCTTGTCTAACTGAAAGAGTAAATGGTAAAAAGTTACCTAGAGTTCACTTAATTGACATGAATAAGGAAAGTAAATTTAGTAAGTATCATTTTTCAGAACCTTTAATTATGGCAATTAAGGAAACACTTGAAAAAGGAGAACAAGTTATTTTACTTTTGAATCATCGGGGGTATTCTTCAGTTTTAACTTGCTCTAATTGTAATGAAGCGGTGAAGTGTCCTTATTGTGATATAACACTAACATATCATAAAAGTAGTAATATGTTACGGTGTCATTATTGTGGTTATGCAATGAAATATACGGTTACTTGTCCTAAGTGTCACGCTAATAGTCTTCAGGATATTGGAGTTGGAACAGAGAAGATTGAAGAGGAACTTAATCAATTATTTGCTCCTTATAAAACAATTAGAATGGATGTTGATACTACTAGTAGAAAAGGAGCTCATAAGAAGATCATAACGGCTTTTGCTAATCATGAAGCGGATATTTTGTTAGGAACACAAATAGTGGCTAAGGGGCTTGATTTTCCACTTGTTACATTAGTAGGGGTTATTAATGCTGATACTTCACTTTTGATTCCTGATTTTAGAAGTAGTGAAAGATGTTTTGATTTACTTAGTCAAGTAGCAGGACGAAGTGGTAGAAGTGAAAGAGAAGGTAGAGTTTATTTTCAAACTTATAATCCAGATAATTATGCGATTAAATGTGCTAGTAGATGTGATTTTCTTTCTTTTTATAATGAAGAGATGAAGATTAGAAAGTTGATGAAGTATCCGCCTTATTATTATTTAGTAGTTATAAATATGGCTAGTAAGGATGAAAAATTGGCTTTGCTTGAAATATCAAGGTGTGAAGCAACTATAAAAAAATATTTAACTAATACAATCATTTTAGGACCAAGTCCTGCTTCTATATTTAAAAAGCAAAATATATATAGATATCAATTGATTCTTAAATATAAATATGAAGATAAGCTTTATGATGTACTTGATAGATTAGTTAAATATTATAGTAGTTTAAATAAAGTTAGTTTGGAAATTGATTTTAATCCATTACATTTTTAAAATAAAAAAGAGATGAGTACTTTTTAAGTTATTCATCTTTTATAATGCAATTATTGATAATAAAACTAAAATAGTGTTATGAAGAGCATGCATACAAATGGACGGATATATATTGTTTGTTTTGCTATAGATGATAGCGAAGAAGAAGCCGAGGCTTCCATAAGGAATTAGGTATAGATACTCCAGACCGCTATAACCAATAACATGTAATAGGCCAAAGATAAGGCCTGAGATAATACAGTATATCCATTTATTTTTGATTAGCATGGCTATTCCTTTTCTAAAGGTTAACTCTTCTGCTATTGGGGCTAATATTCCGGCAGTTATTAACATTAAATAAGGTGCTGAAGTTATTAAGCTTTGAACAGCAGTTTCGTTACTAGATGATGGCATTTTTGTGATAATACTAATAATTATATTAGTAATATACATAATACCAAGACCACAGATCCAGTATTTTAAAGCGATATCGAAATCGGTTTTAAAATTCTTTTTAAAATCTTTAAATTCTATTTTTAGTTCTTTGTGGTAGAGGATTACTAAAAGAATAATGTATAAGACTTCCGTGGAAGTATTAACGATTGCTAAATCTTTTGAGGTATAGTTATTAACATCAATTTTAAATAGCAGTATGGGAATGATTTTTAAATAACTATTACTTAGAAAAAGAATAATAGTAATAATTCCTTTTAGTATTTCCTTCTTTCTTGTTTTTGTTAATTGCAAAAAGTATCACCTCTTTCACTATTAATAATACCATAAATTTCTGAAAAATATTTTTAAATTTATAAATTTGACAAAAATTGATTATTAGTGTATTCTAATAGCAGTGAGAAAGGAGTGGAAATTTGAGGTTCCACTCTTTAATTTTTAAAAAGGAGGAGTTATGGAAAGTAAGATAAAAACACTTATTGATCCTTTAATCAAAGATTTAGGTCTTGTTGTTAGTATGGTGTATGAAACGAAGGAAGAAGGATTAAAAACTTTAAATATTGAACTTGATAGTTCGAATGTTATTGATGTTAATTTAATAACTGAAGCTACAAAAATAATTAATCCGGTGATGGATGAGAATAATTTATGTCAAAATATTGATGTTTTGGATATTCATTCAAAAAGTAAGGAGGTATGTGAATAATGAATGGTAAAGAATTTTTACGAGCAGTTGATTTGATTGTAAAAGAGAAAAATATTGATAAAGAAGTTGTATTTGATGCAATGGTAAATGCACTTACTAGTGCTTATAAGAAAAATTATAAAACTAAAAATAATAATGTTAAGGTTTTTATTAATGAAAAAACAGGAGATATTAAAGTATATTCTTATTTAACAGTTGTTGCTGATGATAAAATGACAAAGGAAGAATATGAAGATTATTTATTTGAACATGAAGAAGAGTTTGATGATGATATGTTCTTAGATGAAGAAGAAGTTGATAGTGATGATGAAGATGATTCTTCAAAAGAGAAAATTAGTTTCTTTAATCCTAGTTGTGAAATTAAATTAAGTGAGGCTAGAAAGATTGATAAGTCATTAAATATTGGTGATACCATTGATACTGAAGTGACACCAAAGGATTTTGGAAGAGTTGCTGCTAGTACAGCGAAACAGGTTGTAGTTCAGAAGATAAGAGAAGCAGAACGTAATAGTATTAATGAAGAATTTGGTGATAAACAAGATGAACTTCTTGTTGGTACGGTTGCTTTAGAAGATACGGATAATTATTTCATTGATTTAGGAAGAACTAATGGAATTCTTCCTAAGAAGGATATTATTCCGGGAGAAGTTATTAAAATGGGAAGCCAAATTAAAGTTTATGTTAGTAAAGTTGATAATTCAGGACGTAATTTACTTATTTTACTTAGCAGACGTCATTATGGCTTCGTTAAACGTTTATTTGAAAGTGAAATTCCGGAGTTTTCTGATGGCAGTGTAATGCTTTATAGTGTGGCTCGGGAAGCAGGAGTTAGAAGTAAAGTAGCTGTTTATTCTACTAATCCAAAAATTGATCCAATCGGTGCTTGTATTGGTGAAAAGGGAAGTAGAATTGCTAATATTATTAGTGAATTAAATGGGGAAAAGATTGATATTGTAAGATATGATGAAGATCCAGCTGTTTTTATTGCTAATAGTTTACAACCAGCTAAGGATGTGACTGTGTTAGTAACGGATTTAAAGAAGAAAGAGGCAATTGTTATTGCTGATGGTGATAATTTTTCTCTTGCCATTGGTAAAAAAGGTCTTAATGCGAAACTTGCTACAAGACTTACAAAATATAAAATTGATATTAAAACAAGTAGTGAGGCTCAAGAATTAGGAATTAATATTAAAAGCGAATAGGTGATTTTATGAAGGTTAAGAAGATACCACTTAGAAGTTGTGTTGTTACTAATGAGAAACTTGATAAAAGAGATTTACTTAGAGTGGTTAAAACAAAAGATGGTCAAGTTGTTGTTGATTTAACAGGAAAGATGAATGGCCGTGGTGCATATATTAAAAAAGATATAGCTGTTTTGAATATGGCCATTAAGAAAAATAGTTTAGGTAGACGACTTGAGTGTGTTATTAGTGATGAGGTATATGATGAGATAAGAAAAATATTAGAAAAATAGGAAAGAGGTGTTTTATATGACAATTAGAGAGTATGCTGATGATGTAAATAAGAGTGTGGATGAAATCATTAAACATATGGAACGGCTTGCAATGGATTTTAGTGATTTGGATAGAGTGCTTAGTGATGATGAGATTATTCTTTTGGATAATTCTCTTCAGGATGAAGAGGATTATGTAGATACTTTAGTGGATGAAGAACTTGAAAAGAATATTATGTTAGATGAGAAGGCTGAAAAGATTGCCTATGATAATTCTTATCAAAAAGAAGAAAAAGTTAAAAGTACTAATAAGGAAAAGAAAAAGGCTAAAAATACAATTAAAAATAATCTTAAGAAAGATGAATTTAAAAAAGAAAGAAAGAATATTTATAAACATAAAGAAAAGCTTCAAAGTAATGAACAAGTAGTTGATAATAATGTTTTGCTTTATAAAGATGGGATGAGTGTTAAAGATCTTGCTGATATTTTAGGAGTAACAACAGGGGAAATTATTATGAAGCTTATGGGTCTTGGAATTATGGCTACTGTTAATAATAGTTTAAGCTTTGAGGATGTTGAGGTGCTTGCACTTGATTATAATAAAACTGTAAAAAGAGAAGAGAGTGCGGATATTTCTAATTTTGAAAATTATGAGATTGAAGATAAGGCTGAAGATTTAGTGGAAAGACCACCAGTTGTTACCATTATGGGTCATGTTGATCATGGTAAAACAACGCTTCTTGATACAATTAGAAAGACTAATGTAGCGTCTTCAGAAGCGGGTGGTATAACACAGGCAATTGGTGCTTATCAAGTTTCATATAATGGTAAAAAGATAACGTTTATTGATACACCGGGACATGCTGCTTTTACAGAAATGCGGGCAAGAGGAGCTAGTGTTACTGATATTGTTATTATTATTGTAGCAGCAGATGATGGAGTGATGCCACAAACTAAGGAAGCAATTGATCATGCGAAGGCGGCTAATGTTCCAATTATTGTGGCTATTAATAAAATAGATAAACCAGATGCTAATATTGATAAAGTGTTAACAGAGCTTGCTAATTATGGTCTTACACCTGAAGAATGGGGTGGCGATACGATCGTTAGTAGAATTTCGGCAGTTACTGGGGAAGGGGTTCAAGAATTACTTGAAAATATTCAGTTGATTGCTGAGATGCAAGAGTTGAAAGCTAATCCTAATAGATATGCAACTGGGGCGGTTTTAGAAAGTAAAATGGATAAGCATGTTGGGGCTTTAGTAACGCTTTTAATTCAAAATGGAACACTTAGACTTGGAGATCCAATTGTTGTTGGTACTAGTTTTGGTAAAGTTAGAACGCTTAAAGATGATATGGGTAAAGATATTGTGGAAGCTTTACCATCTACGCCTGTTGAAGTTACAGGACTTTCTATGGTTCCTAATGCTGGTGATAAGTTTATGGCTTTTGAGACGGAAAAACAAGCTAAGCAAATTGCTAGTGAAAGAACTTTAAGAGAAAAAGAAGCGGATTCTAATCGATCAGGAATGAGTTTGGAAGAGCTTTTTGGACGAATTAATGATGGTCTTAAAGAAATTAAAGTCATCTTAAAAACAGATGTTAATGGTAGTTTAGAAGCGGTTAGAAAATCGCTTGAAAAGATTGAGGTTGAAGGGGTTAAAATAAGTGTAATTCGTGGGGCTGTTGGGGCTATTACGGAAAGTGATGTAGTTCTTGCTCAAGCAAGTGATGCTATTATTATTGGCTTTAATGTTCGAGGTAGTAATAAAGTTATGGATCTTGCCAAAGAATATAATGTGGAAATAAGACTTTATGATATTATTTATAAAGTGGTTGAAGATATGGAAAATGCAATGAAGGGAATGCTTGAACCAATTTATGAAGAAGAAGTAACTGGTTCTTTGGAAGTAAGACAAATCTTTAAATTCTCTAAAGTTGGTAAGATTGCAGGATGTCATGTTTTATCAGGAATAGTTAAAATAAATGATAAGGCTCGAGTTGTTAGAGATGGTATTGTTATTTATAATGGAGCTGTTAAGACGTTACAACATGAGAAAGATCAAGTTAAAGAGATAACAAAAGATCATGATTGTGGTATGACTTTAGAAAACTTCCAAGATTATCAAGAAAAAGATATTATTGAAGTTTATAAATTAGTAGAAATTAAAAGATAAAGAAATTATTCTATCAGAAGATAGAATTTTTCTTTTGTAGTTTAAAAGAAAATGGTATACTATAGGTAATTGAAAGGAAGATGTTAGTTATGAATGTTAAAATAGAGAGAATAAATCATATGATTATGGAAGAGGTTTCAAAGATATTAATGTTAGAAGTTAAAGATGATGATATTAAATTTGTAACGGTAACGGGATGTGATACTTCTACGGATTTAAGTTATGCTAAGATTTATGTAACGGTTTTAGATGATAGTAAAAGGGAAGAATGTCTTAAAGCTTTAAATAAGGCTGCTAGTTTTATAAGGGGACTACTTGCTAAGAGAATAGAGATAAGACATATTCCAGAATTACAGTTTATTTATGATGATTCGACTGTTTATGGGGCTAATATTGATAAGATTATTGATAAAATAAATGAGGATAGTAATGAATTATAAGATTCTTATTAATAAAGATAATCCTTATAATAAAGGTGATTTCTGTAATTTAAAATCTGAGATGGTTGATGGAATATTACTTGATACTAAGACTAAAAGAGCTTATTTGGAATTAAAGAAAATACTTGAAGAGAAAAATATTTTGATAAGGCTTAAGAAGATGGATGAGGATTATTTTGGGGAAGCATTTTCTTTGTTTTCTTTTGATATTTTAGTAGATAATGATTTAGATGATTTTACAGTTATTTTTGAAGTTTTAAAAGATGTGGGGTTAATTCTTAGGTATCCTTTGGGAAAAGAAGAAATTACGGGTCATTCTTTTTGTCCGTATCATTTTCGATATGTGGGACGTAGTAGTGCTAAGATAATTATGAATAATAATTTAACTTTAGAAGAATATGATACTCTTTATAATAAAAGTGGGGTTTTATTAGTTAATAAACCAGTGGGTTATTCTTCTTTTCAAGTAGTTAATAAAATAGGGCGTATTTTTGATACTAAAAAAATAGGTCATAATGGAACACTTGATCCTATGGCTGAAGGACTTTTGGTGGTTACTATTAATAAAGCAACAAAGATTAATGAATTTCTAACTTGTGAAGATAAAGAGTATATTGCAAGTGTTAAAGTAGGTATTTTAACGGATACTTTAGATATGGAAGGAAAAGTTTTAAAGAGGATAGATAAGCATATTACAAAGGATATGATTGTTAAATTATTTAAGGAATTTCCACTCGAATATTATCAGGAAGTACCAATTTATTCGGCAATTAAAATTAAGGGTAAAAAATTATATGAATATGCTCGAAATAATATTGAGGTTGATTTACCGAAAAGACTAGTTAAAATTAATGAGATTCAATTACTTGATGTTAGTGATGATAGTTTTTCTTTTAGAATTAATGTATCAAAGGGAACTTATATTAGAAGTATTATAAGGGATATGGGAAATATACTTGGTATTCCTTGTACGATGGCTTCTTTGCAAAGGACAAGACAAGGAGAGTTTTTACTTAGGGATGCTTATGAGGTAGAAGATATTGATATTAATAGTAAGTTAATATCTATTAAAGATGCTCTTAATGTCATTAATGTATTTATTTCGGATGAGGATTTATCATTAGTTTGTAATGGTCATAAGATTTTAAATCACTATGGTGTTAAGAGTCGAGTATTATTTGAAAAGTCTGGTAAGATAATTGGCTTATATGAAGTAAGGGATAAGTATTTAGTGCCTTTAAAGATGTTTAAATAATACTTTACAAATAGTTATTATTATAGTATAGTATAGAAGTTACCTGTTCTTAGTTTTAGGGAGTCTTCCTAATTCCATTACTAGGAATATGGTGGATTATAAAGAAGAAAGGAAGAAAATTATGGCATTAACAAAAGAAGAAAAAGCAAAAATTGTTAAGGATTTTGGAAAGAATAGTAATGATACTGGTTCTACTGAAGTACAAATTGCTATTTTAACAAAAGAAATTAATAATTTAACTGATCATTTAAAAGAACATATTCATGATCATCATTCAAGACGTGGTCTTTTAATGAAGGTTGGACAAAGACGTAGTTTGCTTAATTATTTAGCTAAGAAGGATGTTACTAAATATCGTGAAGTAGTTAAAAAGTTAGGTCTTAGAAAGTAATTTTGGTAAAGACTGGAGAATATTCATCTCTAGTCTTTATTTCGTAAATTAATAGTAGCATTTTTCTAAATATTTTGGTAATCTAGTAGTAAGTGATGGAGGAAGTATGAAAAAAGTTTATGAGTATGATTTTTACGGGAAGAGGATAGTTATTGAGCATGGGGAGTTAGCAAAGCAGGCGACGGGTTCTGTTTTGGTAAGATATAATGATACAGTGGTTTTAACGGCAACAGTTATTAATAAGCATGCTAATTTACTTAGTGATTTCTTTCCGTTAACAGTTAATTATCAAGAGAAGTTATATTCGGTGGGAAAGATTCCCGGAGGATTTATTAAAAGGGAAGGGCGACCAACGGATGCTGCAACGCTTGCTGCTAGAATGATCGATAGACCAATGAGACCTTTATTTAAAGATGGGTTTAAAAATGAGGTTCAAGTTATTAATACGGTGTTATCAGTTGATCAGGATTGTTCACCAGAGTTAACGGCAATGCTTGGTTCTAGTGTGGCAACAATGATCAGTGGGGCTCCTTTTATGGGTCCTATTGCTGGAGTTAAAGTAGGATATGTTGATGGGGAGTATATTATTAATCCAACGCCTAGTGAACTTGAAGTTTCTAGTTTGGATCTTACTGTAGCGGGAACAATTGATGCTATTAACATGGTAGAAGCGGGGGCTCATGAAGTTAGTGAAGATGTTATGCTTAAAGCTTTAATGAAGGCGCATGAAGCAATTAAAGAATTATGTAAGTTTGAACTTGATGTTATTAATGATATAGGTATTAAACCATTTAGTTATGAGGCTTTAGAAATCCCTCTTGATCTTAAAGAAGAAATTACTTTAAAGATTGAAGATAAAGTTTCAAAAGCATTAAGAATTAAAGAAAAATTAGAACGATATGATACGCTTGATAAGATTTTAGAGGATTTAGTATTAGAATATAAGGAAAAGAATAGTGATCTTTCTTCTGAGGAACTTTCGCTTTTGGTTTTCCAAGTAGAAAAAATATTTAGTGAAATTGAATATAGTTTATTTAGAAATATTGTAGTTAAGGAAAAACAAAGAGCAGATGGTAGAAGGATGGATGAGATTAGGCCTCTTTCAACTGATATTGACTTGTTACCAAGAACTCATGGTTCAGCTTTATTTACAAGAGGTGAGACTCAAGCTTTATCAGTAACAACGCTTGGAGCGCTTGGGGAACATCAAATTCTTGATGGATTATCTTTAGAAGATGAAAAAAGATTTATGCTTCATTATAATTTCCCACAATTTTCAGTTGGCGAAACTGGTAGATATGGCTCTCCTAATAGACGAGAGATTGGTCATGGGGCATTAGGAGAAAGGGCTCTTTTACAAGTTATTCCTAGTGAAGAGGAATTTCCTTACACTATTAGGGTAGTATCAGAAATATTAGAGAGTAATGGTAGTAGTTCACAAGCTTCTATTTGTGCAGGATGTATGAGTTTGATGGCGGCAGGAGTTCCTATTAAAGCTCCGGTAGCAGGAATTGCCATGGGTCTTATTACGAGTGATGATGATTATACAATTTTAACAGATATTGCTGGTATGGAAGATCATTTAGGTGATATGGACTTTAAAGTAGCAGGGACAAGAGATGGTATTTGTGCGTTACAGATGGATATTAAAATCAAAGGAATAACGGAAGAAATTTTAGAGAAAGCCTTGATGCAAGCTAGAAAAGCACGATTGGAGATTCTTGATGTAATTGAAAAACAAATTGCTAAACCAAGAAGTGAAGTTAGTAAATATGCTCCTAAGACTAAGGTATTTTATATTTCTCCTAATAAGATTCGTGATGTTATTGGTAAAGGTGGAGAAATGATTACTAAAATCATTTGTGAGGCTAGTAATGTTAATGATGTTAATAGTATTGGTGCTGTTAAGGTTGATTTAGAAGATGATGGTAGAGTAATTGTTTATCATACTGATCAAGATATTATTAATAAAACGGTTAAAATGATTGAAGATGTAGCTAGGGAGATTGAAGTCGGTAAAGTTTATGAAGCGAGGGTAATAGCTATTCATGACTTTGGTTGCTTTGTTGAAATTTGGCCGGGATGTGAAGGGTTAGTACATATTTCTCAACTTGATACAAAACGAGTTGAAAAAGTTGAGGATGTTGTTAAAGTTGGTGATACTATTTTAGTAAAAGCGCTTGGTTTAGATAAACGCGGAAAACAAAACTTTTCAAGAAAAGATGTATTACTTGATAAAGAGAAGAAAGACTAGTCTTTTTTCTTTTTTAATGTTATTCTATATTTAGGTGATAATATGCGTACTTATGAACTAGTTGGGTCTGTTTATGATTTGTTTAGTACTAAGAATAAATTTACAGAGGAGGAAGTTGTCAAGATTCCTAATATATCCTTTAAGTCTCTTGCTGATATTGATAAGGTTACGGCTAAATATAGTGTTGCTGATTTTAAAAAGATTCTGCCTCCTGTGTATCAACATAAAAATTTATTTTCCATAAGAGTGCTTGAAGATGGTCATACTGTTTGTTTTGAAAAGGCTATTTTTGATGATAAAGAGATGGCGTTGATAGCGGAGTCTGTAAAAAAAGAGACTATTAATTTTAATAATAAAAAAAGAACAGTTAATCTTATTACGCTTCATAATGCTTTTTATTTGAAAAATTTAGATTCTTTGGAAAAGATAATTTTAGATAAAGATATGGCAAAGATTAATAAGATTTATAATGAGAAGTATTATTTTAATTTTATTGCAAGGCGATGTATTAATTTTGACACTTTAGAGGATTCTTGTGAATTTCAGGATTTGAGAACTTTTTTTGCCGATTATGAAGTGTTTAGAAGTTATGTTATGAAGAAAGATAAAAAATTATATAATAATATCTCTTTACATAATAAAAAAAGTTATGATAAGCCTTTTAAATTAAGAAAAGAAAATAGTAATGTTGGTAGTAAGATAATAGCTTCTACTTATGATGAGGATGAAGATGATGATGATTATGATAAGGAGGAGTTTCTTGATTTAGAGGAGATTGAGAGTATGTCAGAAAATGATGCCACAATTTTGAATAAGAAAGGAATTGTACCAATTAAATAAGATGAATGATTTAAATAAGTATTTAGAATATTTAGAGTATCAAAGACATTATTCACATGATACGGTTGATGGTTATGAAAATGATATAAATGAGTATTTGGAATATCTTTTAAAGAAGAATATTTCCTATTTAAAGATTACTTATAATGAGATTGAAGAGTATCTTGTTTATCTTCGGACTGATAAAAATGATAAGGCTACTTCTATTAATAGAAAACTTAGTGCACTGCGGAGTTTTTATAGATATTTACTTAGTAATAAAAAAGTAGAGAGTAATTTGTTTTTACTTATTTCTAGTCCTAAAAAGGAACAGAAACTGCCACGTTATTTTGAATATAATGAGTTGGAGGAGTTGTTTCAAATAGCCGATATTACTAATCCTTTAGGACAACGGGACCGGTTAATTTTGGAAATTTTATATGGAACTGGTATTAGAGTGATGGAACTTGTTAATATTAAACTTAAGGATATTAGACGTGGGGAAAGACAGGTTTTAATTCATGGAAAGGGTAGTAAGGAGCGGCTTGTTAATTATGGGGAGTATGCCGATGAAGTGTTAACCCTTTATTTAAAAGAAGGGTATTTGGTGTTAAATAAATATAATAGTGACTATTTAATTTTAAATAATCAAGGGCATCAGTTAACGGAGCGAGGGGTTAGATATTTATTAACAAAAATGATTAAGAAAACTTCTCTTCATAAAAATATTTCACCACATATGCTTAGACATTCTTTTGCGACTCATTTATTAAATGAAGGGTGTGATATATTATCAGTTAAAGAGTTATTGGGCCATGAGAGTATTTCTTCAACACAAATATATACGCATATTACTAATGATCAATTAAAAGAGGTTTATTTACATAGTTTTCCCCGTAAGTAGACACTCTTTTTCTTTTGTAGTATAATTTTGATAGGTGTTAAGTATGCAGATTGATATTGATAACGTAAAATACAATTTAGAAATAGTTAGGAAAAAAACAACTAAAAATCTTTATATTAGGGTTACGGATGAATTAACAATTTATGTTACTTGTAATAGTTTAACTACCGATAGGGAAGTAATTGAGATTATTAATAAAAATTATAAATCGGTTGTAAGGATGATTTCTTTAGTTAAAAAGAAGAATAGATATGATGATGATTTTTATTATTTAGGAAAAAGGTATGATATTGTTTATACTGAGTCTGTTGACTTGACGTTTGGAGTTAATAAAGTGTTTATGAGGCGGGATTTTGATGTTGTTAAATGGAAACGAAAGATGGCCCTTACTGTTTTTCAAGAACATTTAGATAAGTGTTATCATAATTTTTCAAGAGATATTCCAAAGCCTAAAATGCGGCTTAGAAAGATGACTAGTAGATGGGGTGTTTGTAATATTAAGACTAATGTTATTACTTTAAATACGATGTTAATTGATAAAGATCTTGGGTGTCTTGATTATGTTATTTATCATGAATTAGCCCATTTAGTGGTGGCTAATCATTCAAAGAAGTTTTGGAAAGTTGTAGAAGAAAATTGCCCTGATTATAAAAAATGGCGAAAGTTAACTAATATGTATGGAGAGGAGTAGAAGTATGATTATTAGTAGTGTTAGTAATGAGAAGGTTAAATATTATAGTAAGCTTTTAAGACATAAAAAGTATCGTGATATGGAAGGAAAGTTTGTTGTTGAAGGGATGCATCTTGTGATGGAAGCATCACGAGCAGGTATTTTGGAAGAAGTGTTGGTTTTAGAAGATGAGGTTATACCAATTGATGTTCCAGTTTTGGAAGTGACTTATGATGTGTTGAAGAAAATATGTGATGTTAAAACTCCTTCTAAAATAGTAGGACTTTGTCATAAAGGTAAAAATAAGATAGTAGGAAGAAGAATTTTACTTTTAGATGAAATTCAAGATCCCGGTAATTTAGGAACTATTATTAGAAGTGCAGTAGCCTTTAATATTAGTAGTATTGTAGTTGGAAGAAATAGTTGTGATTTATATTCTCCAAAAGTTATTAGGGGAACGCAAGGGATGCTTTTTCATATTCCAATTATTGAATGTGATTTAGGGGAAGTTATTCCTAAATTAAAAGAAGATAAAATCCCGGTTCTTGTTACTAATGTTAATTATGGGGAAGATATTAGAAAATTAAAAAGGGAAGTTAAAAATAATTTTGCCCTTATAATGGGAAATGAAGGGAATGGGGTTAATCCTATTTATATGGAAGAAGCTGATAAGGCTATTTATATTCCTATGAATGATGTCGTGGAAAGTTTAAATGTGGCGGTTGCTACTAGTATTATTTTATATGAATTAGAGGTTTGTGATGAGTAAGTTATATATTGGAAAAGTTGTTAATACCCATGGTATTAAGGGAGAAATAAGGATTAAGACAAATCTTAAGACGTCACAGAAAAAGGAAGTTTTTAAATTAGAGAGTCATTTAATTATAGATAATGTTAGTTATAAAATTAAAAGTTATAGACTTCATAAAGATTATGATATGGTTACTTTTGAGGGTTTTAATAATATTAATGAAGTTTTAATGTTAAAGGGAAGGAGTGTATATAAAGATTCTTTAGAACTTAATTTACAGGATAATGATATTTTAGATAGTGAATTAATTACTTATAAAGTAGTTACTAATACTCATGAAGATGGTATAATAAAGGAAATTGAAGTGATGGGTAATAATTATAAGATTTTAAGGTGTCTTATTAATGAAAGAGAAGTTTTAATTCCTTATCATGATAATTTTGTGAAAATAAATAAAGATAAAAGAGAGGTTTTAGTAACGCTTATTTAGGAGGAATTATGAAAATAGATATATTAACTTTGTTTCCAGAGATGTTTAGGGGAGTATTTTCTTCTTCTATTATAAAAAGAGCTCTTGAAAAAGAACTTGTACAAATTAATATTCATAATTTTAGAGATTATTCGCTTGATCCGCATAAGAAAGTAGATGATACTCCTTATGGAGGTGGGTGTGGCATGGTGCTTATGGTCCAACCTATTTATGATGCAGTGATGAAGTTAAAAACGGATGATAGTTTAGTGATTCTTTTGAGTCCTGATGGAAAAATTTATAATCAAGAAATGGCTTATTATCTTTCTTTAAAAAAGCATTTAATTATTATTTGTGGTCATTATGAGGGATATGATGAGAGGATTAAATCTATTTGTGATATGGTAGTTAGTGTGGGTGATTTTGTTTTAACTGGAGGAGAGATTGCTAGTATGTTATTAGTCGATTCAATTACAAGATTACTACCCGGAGTTATTAAAGAAGAGTCTCATCTTTTAGATTCTTTTAACGATAATTTATTAGATTATCCTACTTATACCAAACCCCGGGAATTTAAAAATATGAAAGTACCAGAGGTATTACTTAGTGGAGATCATAAAAAAATAGAAGAATATCGTAATAATGAAAGAATTAAAAAAACCAAAGAATTAAGACCGGATTTATTAGAAAAATAGGAGTAATATTATGTATAAGTTACAAATTGTAAAAAGAAAAATGTCTGTTAGTGAAGAAGAAATTAATAAACTTAAAGGGATTTCTTTAAATAAAAATAAAGAAGCACTTAAGATTAAAGGGACAAGTATTAAAAATATTATTATTACTGATAAAAAAATAGTATTACCTTTATTAAAATCAAAGATATTTAAGAAGTATCAAAAACTTTTAAATGAAGTGGTTATTCTTTTGGATAGTGAAGATGATGATGGGTCTAATTTACTTTTAGCACTTGATAAAATTGAAAGATTTCGAGCGATTGTTAAGAATAAATATCGTAACTATTTAGAGAAAAGTGAATTAGAATTTATGGCACATAAGTTAAAAATATTAAAAAAAGAAATTAAAAATAGATACTTGGGATTAGAGTTAGATAGTAAAAATAAAAATCAGAATAGAGAAAAATAATTTTTCTTTATTCTTTTTTTGTGGTATAATAGAGAAACATTTTTTGAAAGGAAAGAGGTTTTATGATATTAATACCTGAACAAGTTAGAATTTTAAGAGAAGAGATTGTTAATTTAAAGATTAGAAAAGATGCTTTAGATCGTTTTTTTAGAGATGATGAGAGAAATGTTTCTGATGGTAGTTTTATTAATTATATGATTGATAATATTGATAAGAAGGAATATAGTAGTATCAATAATAAATTATATCAATATCAAAATGCATTAGAAGTAGGGGAACTTTTAAAAGTAAGAGATAGTGATAGTATTTATTATGGGACGAAGTTTAATGTTAAGTTTGATGATGATAACTTTGAAGAAACTTATACTTTAACTGAAAATTCAATTGGATTAAGTTCTACTTCATTTGAAGGATTTGTGTCTAAAGATAGTATTTGTGGACAGAGTTTAATGGGGAAAAAAGATGGTGATTATTTTGGTTATAGAATTAGTTCTGGGGAATTAGTAACGGGTAGAGTTACGAAGATATTTGATAATAATTCTTATGATGTTCATTATATAAAAGATCGGGCTAAGTCTTGTAGAATTTCTAATAAGATGAAGGAGTATCGAGAAAAATTATATCAAGATAATGATATTGTTACACTTAAAAAATTTAATGCTATCACACTTAGTCAATTTCATTTATTAAAAGAAGAATCTAATAGATTAGCTCTTGCATTATCACGAGTTAAAAGTTTTAATATGCATAATATTGAAATAAGTAATGAGGATTATTTATATACTTCAAGTATGCCTTTATATACTAAGTGTGGAATTATTAATCGATTTTTAAAAGATGCTTCATTTGTTAATCCCGTAACACAAGATAGGGTGGAAGCTGGAAGTGGTGTTAGTCTTAAGTTAGATAAGAATGGAGTTATTACAGAAAAGAGAGTAGAAGTTATTAATCAAGCGATGTCAACGGAACTTAATACGGATTATATTGAATTAATTAGTCCTTTAGGATTAGCAATTATGAATAAAAAGAATGGGGATACATTTACATATCGGGATTGTGATAGAAAGTATGTTAATGGAATGGTTTATGATATTGATAATAATCCTAATCAGTTAAGGGTTAATGATCCTAAAAAATATACGAAACTTAAAAAAAGAATTTAGGCTTCTTTTTTTTGAAGATTTATTTTATAATACTTAGTTAGGAGGTATATGAAATGAAAGTAGAGTATACATTGATTAAAAAGGAAAAGGATACGTTAGCAAGACTTGGGAAGATAAAAACTAATTATGGTGAGTATGATACACCAATGTTTATGCCAGTTGGTACAAGAGCAACAGTTAAGAGTTTAACTCCTGAAGAGTTAAAAGAGATGCATTCTGGTATTATTCTTGCTAATACTTATCATTTATGGTTAAGACCGGGTGAAGATTTAGTTAATAAAGCGGGAGGACTTCATCAGTTTATGCATTATGATGGTCCTATTTTAACAGATAGTGGTGGTTTCCAAGTGTTTTCGCTTGTTAAAAATAAAAAGAAAGATATTATGGAAGAGGGCGTTAAATTTAAGAGTCATATTGATGGAAAAGAGTTGTTTTTGACGCCTGAGAAGTCAATTGAAATTCAAAATAAATTAGATAGTGATATTGCTATGAGTTTTGATGAGTGTCCACCGGCTAGTGCCAGTTATGAATATATGAAAAACAGTGTAGAAAGAACTCTTAGATGGGCTAAAAGAGGGAAGATGGTTCATAATAATCCTAGACAAGCTTTATTTGGGATTGTGCAAGGTGGTTATTTTAAAGACTTAAGAGAATATTCAGCTAAAGAGACGGTTAAACTTGATTTTGATGGTTATAGTGTCGGGGGAGTTGCTAATGATCATGAATCTAAAGAGGATATGTATAAGGCTATTGATTATAGCGTTCCTTATTTACCTCAGGATAAATTAAGATATTTAATGGGAATAGGGGAACCGATTGATATTATTGAAGGGGTTATTAGAGGAATTGATATTTTTGATTGTGTATTACCTACTAGAATTGCACGACATGGGCAGGTGTTTACTAAGTATGGTAAGATGAATTTAAATAATAGTAAATACCGGGAAGATTTTAGTCCAATTGATAAAGAGTGTGATTGTTATACTTGTAAAAATTATACAAAAGCTTATTTAAGACATTTATTAAATACAGGAGAAATGTTAGGCGGAAGACTTTTATCAATTCATAATATTAGATATTTGATTAGATTAACAGAAGAGATAAGAGAAGCGATTAAGGAAGATAGACTATTAGAGTTTAAAGATAATTTTGTGAAAGATTATTATCATGGTAAGAATAATTGACAAAAAAGTTAAGATTAAATATAATTAAGAAGGAAAGAAGGTAGAAATAATGGAATTAAAAGGTTCTAAAACAGAAAAAAATTTAATGATGGCTTTTCAAGGAGAAAGTCAAGCTCGAAATAAATATACTTATTATGCATCAAAAGCTAGAAAAGATGGATATGAACAAATAGCAGCAATATTTGAAGAAACGGCTAATAATGAAAAAGAACATGCTAAGATTTGGTTTAAGGAGTTACACGATGGGGAAATTCCTAGTACTATTGTTAACTTAGAAGATGCTGCTAATGGAGAAAATTATGAGTGGACAGAGATGTATAAAGAATTTGCTTTAGAAGCTCGTGAAGAAGGATTTGAAAGAATTGCTAAATTATTTGAACAAGTAGGATTAATAGAAAAGGAACATGAAAAAAGATATTTAACATTACTTAAAAATGTTAAAGATGATAGAGTATTCCATAAAGATAATGATAAGATTTGGATTTGTCGTAATTGTGGTCATGTTTATGTTGGCAAAGATGCTTTAGAGGTTTGTCCTGTTTGTAAACATAGACAAAGTTTTATGGAAGTTAAAGCTGATAATTATGAGTAAAGATAATAGTAAAATATTATCTTTTTTATTGTGAAATAATTTTGTTTATGCTACGCTTTATATGTATGAAAGGATGATGTTTATGTTTATTGGAAGTCATGTTGGATATAAAAAAGCGGATGGGCTTTTGGGAAGTGTAAAGGAGGCTCTTAGTTATGGGGCTAATACTTTTATGTTTTATACAGGGGCACCACAAAATACGATTAGAAGTAGTATTTCGCTTGATATAGTTAGTGAGGCTGATAAGTTGATGAAGGAGTCTGGTATTTTAAAGGAAAAAGTAATTGTTCATGCTCCTTACATTATTAACTTGGCTAATGGAGATGAAAGTAAATTTGCCTTTTCGTGTCGGTTTCTTTTAGAAGAGTTATCAAGAGTTTCTACTCTTGGTATGAAATATTTGGTATTACATCCCGGTAGTCATGTTGGTCATGGGGTTTCAGTTGGTATTAATAATATTAGTAAGGCTTTAAATTATGTATTTGCTCATGATGATAGTGAGGTGGTAATTTTACTTGAAACGATGGCTGGTAAGGGAAGTGAAGTGGGAAGTAACTTTGAAGAGCTTAAAGAGATAATTTCTTCAGTTGATAAGAAGGAAAGATTAGGAGTTTGCCTTGATACGTGTCATTTGAATGATGCAGGTTATGATTTAAATAATTTTGATCAGGTTCTTGATGAGTTTGATAAGGTACTTGGTATTGATTTGATTCATTGTGTGCATATTAATGATAGTAAAAATATTAAAGGAAGTAGAAAGGATCGTCATGAAAATTTTGGAAAAGGAACACTTGGTACTTCTTGTTTGATTAATATTTGTTATCATCCCAAATTAAAAGATGTTCCTAAAATATTAGAAACACCTTATATCGATGGTAAGGCTCCTTATAAAGAAGAAATTGCGTTAATTAGATCATTAGAACCTTAAGCTGCATCACATTGCGTTTTTATTAAATCATCATAGTGAGGGGCTTTAAATTCTTTGTTTTTTTGATCGGTACATATCATGATATATTGGTATGTATCTTTTTTTGGTGTGTGAGTATATCTAACTTTAATATTATTAGAGTTACAAGTAAAGGTTTGATCTTGAAAAGGTTTGATAAGGTTTGAATTATATAACGTTTGATAGGAAATATCAAGGCAGTAGTTATCGTTATTGTAAGTACTGGTGATATCTTCTTTTTCTCTTGTAATAAACAGTTTACTGGCTTCTATTAGACTATCACCGTAGACTGTTAGAGTTTGTTCTTTATTTTGATCTCTTAAAGCAGTTATAGAAGGCATAACTACTAACATAATTAAACCTAAAATAGTTATTGAGGCTAATAGTTCTATTAGTGTGAACCCAAATTTATTCATCAAATCACATCCTATTTAAATTATAGCATAAAATAATATTATAAATAAGATTTTTTTAAGTTTAAGATAATATTAATCGTTTGGTTATATATTTCATCACGTACTTTTCCTTTTAGGGTAAATAAAATAGTATTATCTTTTAATATAGTTAGATAATTTTCTTTTAAGAAATTACAGATTATAATACTTTCATCTTCAGTGGGATAAATATTTTTACTTTCTAAATAGCCCATTACTAAATGATGATTTAAAATACTAATATTGTTTTTTATTATTCTTTCTATCATAAAATTCCATCCTTACTAATTTATATGTAGTAAAATAAAATTTATGTGATAAACTATTAAAGGAGGAGGTATTGGCTTTTGAAAATTAAACAGAGGGTTAGAAATAAAAAGATAAATAAAAATAAAAAAAGTTATACGATTAGTAGTCTTGTTTACAAAAGAAGGTTTATTGTTTTGAAAGTAGTGTTGATCCTTCTTTTTCTTGGTATTAGTTTTAGACTTTATCAAGTGATGCTTCGTAATCAGAGTAAATATCAAGAATTGTTGGAAAATTTATCAACGGGAACAGTGCTTGGTGATTCGACGCCAAGAGGAAGGATTCTTGATCGTAATTTGAAAGTGTTAGTTGATAATAAAGCGGTTCGGACTATTTATTATCGTAAAGATAAAAAACGAAGTAGTAGTGATGAGATAAGAATAGCATATCTTGTAGTTGATCATTTAAATTTAGATTATGATAAGGTAACTGATAGAAATAAACGAGAATTTTTTGTAGCTAAGTATCCAGAGGTTTTTAAAAAAAGAATTACTAAGAAAGAACTTGAAAAATATAAACAAGGGAAACTTTCTAGTAATGAGATTTATGAACTTAAGTTAAAAAGGGTAACGGATGATGAGATTAATAGTTTTAGTGATACTGATAATAAGGTTAGTTATTTGTATTATTTAATGAATAAGGGTTATTCTTATGATGATAAAATTATTAAAAGTCGGGATGTTAGTGATAGTGAGTATTCTTATATTTCAGAGTTTAATTCTTCGCTTGATGGGTTTAATACGAAACTTGATTGGGAAAGGGTATATCCATATGGGGATACGTTTAGGACAATTTTAGGAAAGGTATCAGTAATTCCTAGTGAAGAGAAGGATTATTATTTGGCAAGAGGATATCTTTTAAATGATAGAGTTGGATCTAGTTATTTAGAGAAGGAGTATGAGGATTATTTAAAGGGAAGTAAGGCTCTTTATAAGACGATTAATTCACATCAATTGGAACTTGTTCGGGAAGGAAAAAGGGGTAATGATATTGTTTTAACAATTGATATTGATTTGCAAAAGCAGTTAGAAGATATTTTAAATGAAGAGGTTATTAATACTAAAAAGGAAGCGAATACTACTTATTATAAGCATAGTTATGGGGTTATTATGGATCCTAATACGGGAGAGATATTAGCAATGGCTGGAAGAGAAGCAGTTAGTAATGGCGATGGTAGTTATCATACGGTTGATGTAACAACGGGGATTTTAACTTCACCTATGACTTGTGGATCAGTAGTTAAAGGGGCTAGTATGTTGGTGGCTTATAATACGGGTGCTGTACATTTTGGGGAGTATATGATGGATGAATGTATTAAGATTGCGGGAACTCCTAAGAAATGTTCACATGCTAATTTAGGAAGAATTAATGATATTGATGCTTTAGCTTTATCTAGTAATGTTTATCAGTTTAAAGCGGCTATTAGGGTAGCGGGGGCAAATTATCAATATAATATGCCACTTGTTATTAATGATAATGCGTTTGATATTTATCGGAATACGTTTAAAGAGTTTGGTCTTGGAGTTAAAACGGGAATTGACTTACCAGTTGAATCCGTTGGTACTACTAGTGATAATAAGACGCCGGGGTTATTACTTGACTTTGTGATGGGGCAGTATGATACTTATACACCAATGCAACTTTCACAATATATTTCAACGATTGCTAATGGAGGAAATAGACTTAAGCCACATTTATTAAAAGAAGTACATGAAGCGAGTGATTCTAGTAGTCTTGGAAAAGTTATTTATACTTATCCAGTGACGGTTTTAAATAAAGTAAATACGTCAAAGGAAAATTTAGATAGAGTTAAAGAGGGTTTTCATGCCGTTACTATGAAAAGTTATGGTTTAGGAAGAAAATATATTGATGATAGTCATGATCCATCAGGTAAGACTGGTACTAGCCAAAGTTTTATTGATGCTGATAATGATAATATTATTGATACACCAACAGTTTCTACCGCTTTTATTGGTTATGCACCAACTGTTAATCCGAAAATGGCTATTGTAGTAACTAGTCCTGATTCATCAATTGAAAATGCTAATAATAGTTATTCGTCATTAGTAACAAGGAGAATAACCAAAAGAGTGAGTGATGCTTATTTTAGTATGTATAATTAGTCTTTTTAGAAAATAAGCTTTATTAGGTGAATTATATGAATAAAAAAATAAAGAGTGGTTTGGAAATCTTTTTCATAATTTTATTAGTTCTTTTTTCTTTTTATTATACTGATAAAGTGATTGGGATTTTGGAAAGTAAGGATCCTATTATGAGGCAACTTAAGATGGTTAATTCTAAAAAGGAGAGGGAATCTGTTGATGCTGTTATTACTAATAATAAAATTGTACCGGGGTATAATGGCGTTAAGATTGATTTAGAGAAAAGTTATTTACGAATGAAGAGTTATGGTAATTATAATGAGAGTTTAATGGTGTTTAAAGAAGTTAAGCCAATTATTTCAATTGATGATTATTATGATAAATATATAGCAAGTGGTAATGGGTTAACTTCTAGTGTTTCATTAGTTTTTACTTTAACTGATTCTAATAAAACAGTACTTGATTTTTTTAGTGATTTTAAAATACCTAGTACTTTTTTTGTATCAATAGATTTTCTTGATAATAATATGGACTTTGTGAAAACGCTTGCTAATAATGGTCAGGAGATGGAACTTTTACCTGTTAGTGATGTTAGTCTTTTTAATGAGGGAAGAAGAAAGTTAGAAAGCCTTACTAATTTGCAAAGTAAATATTGTTATGCAACGTATGATGATGAGGCAGTTTTAAATTTATGTAGTAGGCAAAAGATGCATACAATTATTCCAACAATTAGACTTAATAATAATATTTATAGTAATTTAAAAGGTAATTTAAGAAGTGGGAGTATTATTAATATTACTCCTAGTGATAATAATTTAAAAGAGATGATTGTTGTTGTTAATTATATAAAGCAAAGAGGATTTAAACTGGTTAGTTTAGATACACTTCTTAATGAGGGTGTGGAAGAAAAATAGAAAAAGGGATTGACAACTTTAAAAATTTTAGATATAAGTTTTTATGAAAGAAGTGATATAATGGCTGATAATTTAGTAATAGTCGAAAGTCCTAGTAAAAGTAAGACGATTGAAAAATATTTAGGAAGTAATTATAAAGTAGTAGCTAGTATGGGGCATATTAGAGATCTTGCTACTAGTGGACCACTTGGCCTTGGGGTTGATGTTAATAATGGGTTTAAACCTAATTATGTTCCATTAAAGGGCAAAAAGAAGATAATTAGTGAATTGAAAAAAGATGTTAAGAATTCTAAACATGTTATTCTAGCAACCGACCCAGATCGGGAGGGGGAGGCTATTTCATGGCATTTAAAGGAAGCTCTTGGCATTAAAAATGAAGATTATGACCGAGTGTTATTTCATGAAATTACTAAAAATAAAGTACTTGAAGCAATTAACAATCCTTCTAAGATTGATGATGATCTTGTTAAAAGTCAAGAAACAAGAAGAATACTTGATAGGATTATTGGTTTTAGGTTATCGAAGTTATTGCAATCAAAAATAAAGGCAAAGAGTGCCGGAAGAGTACAGAGCGTAGCGTTAAAGCTTATTGTTGATAGAGAAAGAGAAATTCTTAAGTTTGTACCGGAAGAATATTATACAATTACAGCTATTATTGAAGGTGTGGAAGCTGTCTTTTATCGATATAAAGATAAAGATATGGAACTTAAAAGTTCTGATGAAAAAGATAAGGTTTTAAATAGTCTTTCAAGTGATTATATACTTAATAGTATTACTAAAAAGCAAAGGAAAAGATCGGCTAAGCCACCATTTATTACTTCAACTTTACAACAAGAAGCCTCAGTTAAATTAGGATTTACCGCTAAAAAGACGATGATGCTTGCACAAAAGTTATATGAAGGGGTTGATCTTGGTAGTGAGACGTTAGGACTTATTACTTATATGCGTACTGATTCAACTCGTCTTTCTGATGAATTTACGGGTAGTTGTTATCACTTTATTGAAGAGAAATATGGTAAAAAATATATTGGCTATATTAAGAAAGCTAAGAATACTGATAATGTTCAAGATGCGCATGAGGCTATTAGACCAACTAGTATTTTAAGAGAACCAATTAAAGTTAAAGAGTATTTAAGTTCGGATGAATTTAAGTTATATAGTTTAATTTATAAAAGAGCTTTAGCATCACTTATTTCTGATGCTATTATGGATCAGACAACATTAATTTTCAATAATAATGATTACTTATTTAAGGCAACTGGTAGTGTTTTAGTGTTTGATGGTTATTTAAAAGTTTATGGTGATTATGAACAAAATGAAGATAAGGTAATTCCAAATCTTATTGAAAATAATACTTATCAAGCCTCTGATGTGATTGATGAAGTTCATTATACGAAACCACCAGCAAGATATACAGAAGCTAAATTGATTAAAGAAATGGAAGAGTTAGGAATTGGGAGACCTTCTACTTATGCTAAAACAATTGATACAATTAAAGAGAGAAATTATGTAACAATTGAAGATAAGAAGTTTAAGCCAACAACGATTGGAATTGAAACAACTGATAAATTACAAGAGTTTTTTAGTGATATTATTAATGTTGAATATACTAGTAATATGGAAAATGAACTTGATAAGATTGCGGTTGGAGAACTTGTCTGGAATGAAGTTTTAAAAGAATTTTATGATTTGTTTGAACCACGGGTAGAGAAGGCTTTTTCAGAGATGGAAAAGAAGGCTGCTGAAGAGACTGGAGAAATTTGTCCGGTGTGTCAAAGTCCACTTGTAAAACGAAGAGGAAAGTTTGGCGAATTTGTAGCTTGCAGTAATTATCCAGAATGCAAATATATTAAAAAAGAAGAAAAAGAAGTAGTAGAAATTTGTGATTGTCCTAAGTGTTCAGGACATATTCTTGAAAGAAAGACAAGAAAAGGAAAAATCTTTTATGGTTGTAGTAATTTTCCTAAATGTAAGGAAGCTTATTGGGATAAGCCTCTTGGTAAAAAGTGTCCAGAATGTCACGAAATGTTAGTTTTAAAAAATGGTGAAGAAAAGTGCAGTAAATGTGACTATAGTGCTTAGTAATTGTAATTGAAGAAAAGTTTTATAATGGGAACTAAATTGATTGAAACAGATAGATTAATTTTAAGAAAAATTACAATGGATGATTTACATGATTTATTCATTAATTGGGGTAGTGATATTAAAACAAATGAATTTTTAACGTTTAATTGTCATGAGAGTGAAGAAACTACTAAAAAAATGATTGCTTATTGGCTTAAGAAGCTATTAGGACAATAATTGATTATTTATTTAACGAATGTAATTATAGTATAATTGAAGCTATTATACCGAGTGATAAAAATGTTGGATGAAATGGGAAGCTACTTTGAAAAATAGATATAGAAATAAAATTAATGGTAAAATAAATGATTTATTTATATATTCTATTTTTAATAAGTCTTAAATTAAAGAATATCGTGCTATAATGGTATGATTTTTCTTTTGTCTTTTTTTATTTTAAAAAATAAGTTATAATATATTAGGTGTTTGTTATGAAAAATAGAATGAGTAGAGTTAAGTTTCAAGCAGGAAAAAGAAGAAAATTAAGATTAAAAAAGAAAGTAGCTGTTTTTTTGTTTTTGTTTTTCTTTTTATTACTTGGATATTCTAGTATTAAAATATATAATTGGTATAGTGATAATGATAAAGTAAATGATGTTAGTAAATCGTTAAAAAAGGTACGGACTAAGAAAAATAAAGATAATGAAAATACATCATATGTTAATTATGGTGATGATCAAGATAGTGATTATTTTAAATATATTAAATATAGTCTTTTGGAAGTTGATTTTAATGATTTAATTAAAGAGAATAAAGATACTGTAGGATGGGTTTCTGTTAAGGGTACTAATATTAATTATCCAGTGGTTCAGACTACTGATAATGATTATTATTTGTCTCATGCTTATGATAAGTCTAATAATAAAGCGGGATGGGTCTTTATGGATTATCGAAATAATGCTAAAAATATGGATCAAAATACGGTTATTTATGCTCATAGTAGATTTAATGGAACGATGTTTGGCAGTTTAAAGAAATTACTTACTAGTTCATGGTATAAAAACAAAGATAATTATGTTATTTGGTTTTCAACGCCTTATGAAAATACGCTTTGGCAAGTTTTTAGTGTTTATACTATTCCTAAGGAGAGTTATTATATTACGACTAGGTTTGATGATGATGATAGTTATACGACTTTTTTAAAGACAATTAAGGGAAGAAGTATGGAGGAGTTTAGTGGTAATGTTTCTAATAGAGATAAGATTTTAACACTTTCAACTTGTAAGGATAATTTTGGAAATAGGGTAGTTATGCATGCGAAATTAATTAAGGTGGAAAAGAGAGGTTGACATTTTTTGATAAACTTCTTTTTTTTCTTATTTACTTATAATTATAGTTATGTTATTCTTAAGATAAGAGAGGAGAATAATATGAAAGATAAGTTAAAAGTTATGGGATTAACACTTGTTCTTGCAGTAGTAATGGGTGTTATGTCTATGATGACGGTTAATGCTGAAGATGGTCTTCAAGGGAAGATCGATAACCTAACTAAGGGGGAAGTAGTTTTAGATAAAAACTACACAGTTGATGGTTTAACAATTGCTAAAGGGCAAGATGTTACACTTGACTTAAATGGTTATACTTTAACGACAAAAATTAAAGTTAATGGTAAACTTACTCTTACTAGTTCTAAGACTGGTGGTACAGTAGTTGGCAATGGTGAAGCTAATACTAGTGCTATTGAAGTTGGAGAAGATGAAAAAGGTAGTGAATCTGTTGGCGAGTTTACATTGGTTAAAAATGTAACTATTAAAAATGATACTGGTTATGGTGTTTATTGTATGAATGGAAGTACTGCTTATGTTAAAGGTGGTAGTATTGAAACTTTTTATTCACCACTTACTGGTAATAATACGACTGGAGCTATGAATTTCGTAGTTAGCGGTGGTAGTTTAAAAGCTCTTAAAGGACCTGCTATTTATATGCCGGGGCCAATTGATCTTACAATTACAGGTGGTACTTTAGATGGTGGTATTGGTTTACGTATGGGAAATGTTAATATTTCTGGTGGTACAATCAATGCAGCTACAACTGACCTTGATGATATTAAAGATTATTATAATAAGAGTGGTAATATTTGGTTAGCTGATGCTTTATTCGTATTTGGTGGTACTTATAAAGCTGGTAGTGGCTATAATAATGATTTAAACTTAAATATTACTGGTGGTACTTTTAATACTACTAATGGTAAAGGTAGTGGTATTGCTATTTATGATATTGGTAAAGAAGTACAAAATATGAAAGTAAATATTTCTTCTAAGGCTTTAGTTAAGACTAATGCCGTTGGTAGAAATGCTTATGATGTTTTAAGTTTAAAGGATATGGGAGTTACAAATCCTAGTGCTGGATATGGAGTAAATTCTGGTAAAGTTCAAACAACTATTACTGGTGGAAGTTTCTCAAGTAGTGTTCGTCCATACTTAGATCAATATTATCAAGAAAAAGAAGAAGGTTCATTATTTGTTGTTAGTAAAAAAGAAATAGCAGTTGATGTACCTAGTATTGATAAAACATCTCCTGTTAAAACAATAAAATATGGAATTGAAAATATTAGTAATATTCAAGATATATTAATCGCATCTCTTATGAAGAATGATTCTATTGATGTTACTGATGTTACTCCTTTAATAGAGGTTAATGTTACTGATAAAAAGGAAAGTGATGTTGATTCTACTGTTAAAGAAAGTATTGATAAAGCTCTTACTGATAAGAGTAAAAATTTAAAAGTAGCTAATTATTTTGATATTTCAATAGCTGTTAAAAATAAAGAAAATGATGATTATCTTGGTAGTTTAGATAAATTAACAGAGAAAGTTAAATTTGCAGTAGCAATTCCTGATAGTTTATTAAAAACAGAAGATGGTTATGAAAGACATTTCTATGTAGTTAGAGTTCATGGTGATAAAACAGATATTTTAGATACTAAATTAGATAAGAATATTGTTACTTTTGAAAGTGATAAGTTCTCAACTTATGCATTAGCTTATGAAGATGTTAAGAAAACTGCTATAACTAACCCTGAGACTAGTGATAATATCATTATATTTGGTGGTTTATTAGTATTAGGTTTAGCAGGAATGGTTGTTACTTATAAAAAATTCTTTAATTAAAAATAATTAGGACCAATAGGTCCTTTTTTATTTTCTTCTTCTTTATAATGAAGTATACTTATTAGTAAGTAGGCGATTGTTATGAATAAAAATATTAGAATTATAAAGAATAGTGTAGTGATATTTAGTTTATTAATTTATTTTTATATGATGCTTATTGGGAGAAATCAATATATTTATAATATGGATTATTTAAAATGTATATTGTTTATGACTTTATTATGTTTAGTTATTTATACTTATGGGATTAAAAGAAATGAGGAGAAAATATTTGAAATTAATATTATGATTTATATAATTCTTTTTCTTCTTTTATTATTTACTTTTACTTTTTTTATAGGACGAAATGGAATAAACTTTTATAGTAGTTGGTATATTGGACAGAGTATTCCTTTTTATACAATAAAGTCACAACTTAAATATGGTAGTTATTTATCAATATTAAAAAATATAGTGGGTAATTGTGTAATGCTTTTTCCATTATCATTTCTATTGATGGTTAAAAATAAAAAATATAATAATGTATTGTGGCAAACAATAATTGTATTTCCACTTATTATTTTGATAGAAGTACTTCAGGGAGTTACACATACAGGGGTATTTGATATTGATGATATTATATTAAATTTTTTAGGAGTGATAGTATTTACCTTTTTAATGACAAGATTTAATATTATTAATAAAATAAGAACACTTTTTTATACGGATTTTAAACTTAGTGATAAAAGTAAAAATATAATATTTTATATTAGTTTAGGTTTAATGATTATATTTGATGTTATTATTTTTATTTAAAGTATGTAAATATTGACTAAATAACGATTTTGTGATATAATGTGCACATAGTTTTTTAGGGGGGAAAAATATATGAGAAAAGATGTTACTATGCCTGATTATAGTGATTTAATTGAAAAGGTTAAAATGGAAATAATACCCAAAAATATTAAAAATAAAAGAAGAAGGGATGATGTAACGGGGGATTTTTATAATGTTCAATCAATACAGGTGTCTCAATTAGCAAAATATAAATTAACTGATGAAGAATTATCGTTTGTTATTTCCTTTTTAGCTCAAGAAAATATTGAAGTAGCAGGAACTATTCCGGATTTTTGTTGGGATAATGATGGAGATAATTATATGTATCTTAGATCATATCGAGATCAGAAATTACCGAGGGCATTAAAACAAGAAGAAATTTTAAGTTTGTATGAGAGAAAAAAGAAATTAGAAAATATTAATACTGGTATTACGGACTTAGAAAGAAAACAAGCTAATGAAGATATAATTAAAGATATTAGAGAAAAACTTATTCTTGGTAATATGCGACTTGCTAGATGGTGTGCTACTAGTTATTACATTAATTTACATAAAAATGGGGAACAAATTTCTGAAGATGAGATTCAGCAAATGGCTTATGAAGCCTTAATTAGAACGGTTGATCATTATGATTTTACTAGTGGAATAGCTTTTTCAACTTATGCGGTTTCTTGTATAAAATTTAGTTTATATAAAGCTTTTCGCACATATAAATATACGGTTGGTAGTATTATTAAAGTTTCTAAGACAAGTGGAGCTGAATTAAATAAAGTTATTAAAACGATTAATTTACTTAGACAAAGTGGAAAGATAGACGATAAAGATATTGAAAAATTTACAATTGAAGATATAAATTCTATTGTGGAATCCCTTGGTGACTCTTCTTTGGATATCCCAAAAATACATAAAGATTTAAATTTGTTATATGTAATTAATAATTCTTCTTCATTAGATGTGATGACAAGTGATGAAATAGATAAGACGGAAGATTTTTCAAGTCCTGTTGAAGATATTGTTATTGATACGATGATGAAGGAAGATATAAATAAGAGTTTGGAAACTTTAACAGATGTTGAAAGATTTGTTTTACTTAGAAGATATGGTTTTGTTGATGATGTAATAAAGACAAGGCCACAAATTGTAGAAGCTTTAGATAAATCGGGTTTACGAAAAGATAATTGTGGTAATAGTAGTAATGATGGTAAGTTTTCAACTTTTGATGTTTGTCTTGCCGAAAGTAAAGGACTTCGAAAGATGCGTCAACCAGAACGACGAAAAAGACTACAAGATTATGCTTAGATAAAAATAAATACATTTACTAGTATTAGCAAATGTATTTTTTATATTTCAAAAGTAGTATTATCAAGGGCTTTTAGGTTATAAAATCTTAGCTGCCTTGTTAGTTTAAAAAGAGCAATATCACGCATTTTACATTCTAACATGATGTCAACATCTTGGTTTACTTCTTTTAATAGGTTAAGAAATTTGAGAAAGTCATTTATTTTGATATAGTCATTATGACTTCTTTTTTCTTTGGAACTTTTGGGTGATGAAAAATGGATTTTAGGTTTTAGATTGGTGTTTTCCCATGTATTATAAATAGCTATTAAATCTTGCTTAGTTAATTTTTTCTTTTTATTACATTTATAATGATGATAGTCTAAGACCATGGGTATTTTTAGTTTTTGACATAGTGAAAGAGTATCTTCAAAGGTAAAGATTTTATCATCATTTTCTAAAATTATTATGTTTTTTAAGTGAATTGGTAATTTATTAAAATTAGTTATAAATCTGTTGATACTTTCTTCTTTATTATCTTTACCACTACCAATATGTAAGATGGCTTTACCATTTATGTTTAGCATTTTAAATAGGTTATAATGGTAGTTTATCCCCTCAATAGCATTTTTTACAACACTTTCATTTTGACTATTTAGAATACAATACTGATTAAGGTGGGTATCTAGACGCATATTATAGTTATTTATTCTGTTACCTATTTCTTTAAATTTATCTTTGTATTTTAAATAGTTAAAATTTACATCATCATGGGTTGCTAGAGGAATGATATCAGGAGATATTCTATAAAAAGATATTTGATTGATGTGGTTATAAGTAATGATTTGATTAAAGTTTTTTAGGTTTTCATTAATAATAGCATTTAAACGATCTTTTTGGTTTTCTTTTGATAAATTTGAATATGTTTTGTAAGTTATTTTTTTGGAATAAGTAATGTTATCAAGGGTTTTTGGAGTTGCAACGTATCCGAAATGTATAATCATAATTATCACCTTTAATAGTATTGCAAAATATGGATTTGATTATGCTTGCTAGTTTTAGAATATGTTCTTTTTTACTATTAGTTATTCATAAAATTAGGAAGGAGGTAGTTATGTTTACAAAAAAGATTGATAAAAGGATTAAAATAGTTCTTTTAATGTTTAGTAGTATTCTTTTGATAATTGTTTTACGTGTTTTTTATATTCAGGTTTTTGATTATAAAAATTTAGCAAGTCTTGCGAGTGATTTATGGAGTAGAAATTTACCAATTGAGGCTTCACGAGGTAAGATTCTTGATAGAAATGGGGAGGTGTTGGCTGATAATATTACGACGACTTCGCTTGTGTTAATTCCTAGTCAGATTAAGAACAAGAAGAAGGTAGCTAAGAGTCTTGCTTCGATTCTTGGAGTGAGTGAAAGTGATATGAAAAGGCATGTTTATAAAAATACATCTATTGAAAGAGTTCATCCATATGGAAGAAGACTTAGTTATGAAGTGGCAGATAAGATTGAAGCTTTAAATTTTGATGGAGTGTATTTGGTTAAGGAATCTAAGAGATTTTATCCATATGAAAAGATGTTATCACATGTTTTGGGATATGTTGGTATTGATAATCAGGGGTTATCAGGAATTGAGTTACAGTATGATGATTATTTAACGGGTGAAGATGGGGCTATTAAATATTTTAGTGACGCGAAGGGTAATAAGTTAGCTTTAACGGATTTATATATTGAGCCACAGAATGGGATGAATTTACAGTTAACTATTGATCTTGGTATTCAAAAATCAGTAGAAAGGGAACTTGATAATGTTGTTAAAATGTTTAATCCAGATATGGCGCTTGCAGTTGTTATGGATCCTAATAATGGGGAAATTTTAGCGATGAGTTCAAGGCCTAATTTTGATCCTAATAATTATAAACAGTATAATATGAGTGAATTGTCAAGAAATTTACCTATTTGGGCTAGTTATGAACCGGGGTCTACACAAAAAATTATAACAACGGCTGCTAGTGTGGAGGAGAAGACAATTGATTTGTTTAAAGATACTTTTGATGATATGGGGTCAGTTCAAGTTGATACAGCACGGATTAAGTGTTGGAAGGCAGGAGGTCATGGACATCAAACTTTCTTGCAGGTGTTACAGAACTCTTGTAACCCGGGCTTTGTAAAGATGGGACAGTTACTGGGAAAAGAGAAGTTATTTAGTTATTTGGATATGTTTGGATTTGGAAAGAAAACAGGGATTGATTTAAATGGAGAAGGTTCTGGAATATTGTTTCCATTATCAAAAGTAGGTAATATTGAACTGGCTACTACGGCTTTTGGGCAAGGGATTAGTGTTACCCCAATTCAACAAATAACAGCGATATCAGCGGTTCTTAATGGTGGTAATCTTTATAGGCCTTATGTTTTAAAAAATATTTTGGAACCTGAGACTTTAAATGTTATTAAACATAATAAAAAGAAACTGGTAAGAAAGACAATTAGTGAAGAGACTAGTAAGATTATGCGTTATGGTCTTGAATCGGTTGTAGCGTTAGGTGGTGGGAAGGCTGCTTATATTGATGGGTACCGAATAGGAGGTAAAACGGGTACAGCCCAAAAGGCGGTTAATGGAGCTTATCTTGCTAATAACTATATTATGAGTTTCGTTGGAATTGTTCCTAGTAATGATCCTCAGGCTGTTTTATATATTGCAATTGATAATCCTAAAGATACGGCTTTACTTTCTAGTTATACAACGACTCCGATTGCTCGAAGAATTTTACTTGATATAATTGATGTGTTAAAGATAAAACGACAAGAAGGGGGAATTACTAAAGATTATGATTGGACTGATAAAGTTTATTATAAAGTTAGTAATGTCGTTGGAATGGATGCCAAAGAGGCTAAGAAGTTACTGGAACATTTTAATGTTACTTTTTCAGGGAATGGTGATAAAGTTATTAGTCAATCACCGAAAGCGGGAACTAGTCTTGAAGATGGTAGTTATGTTAAATTGATGTTGGGGTAGTGGTCTATTATAGTTAGTGTTGCATATATTTTAATGACTAAGAATTGTCAAGCTGTTAAATAATTATAGAATATTATTAGTTACTATGCTATAATACAAAAAGAAAGAAAAGGTGATATTTTGTGTTATTACTAACGAAAGCAATTTTTGTGGTGATGATTGGCTTTTTATTTAGTGTAGTACTTGGGCTTATTTTATTACCACTTTTAAGAAAGCTTAAAGTAAGACAAAGTATTAGTAGTTATGTTTCTTATACACATCGTAAAAAACAAGGAACCCCAACGATGGGGGGATTAATTTTTATTGTTCCTACTTTTATAATTACACTGGGGTTACTTTTAACGGGTAAGATTTCATATTCGGATAATTTAGCAATTGTATTACTTGTTTTTTTAGGATTTGCAACGATTGGCTTTTTGGATGATTTTTTATCTATTAAAAAACATAATAATGAGGGATTAACTACTTATCAAAAATTATTTGGACAAGTTATTATTGCGACTATTTTCTTTTATATATATATGCGTAATGGGGGACAGACTTCTTTTGTAGTTGGAACGCTTGGTATTGATATTGAAATGAAATGGTTGTATGGCTTATTTATTTTATTTATTTTAATTGGGGCTAGTAATGCTGTTAATTTAACGGATGGATTAGATGGATTAGCCGGGTCTTTATCAGCGGTAGCTTTCATTGCTTTTGCTCTTATTTCATTTATGGTTGGATTTGAGGATATTGGTCTTTTCTGTCTGGTTTTAGTAGGATCTATTATTGGCTTTTTAGTATTTAATACTCATCCAGCGAAAGTTTTTATGGGTGATACTGGTAGTCTTGCTCTTGGTGGAGTAATGGGAGCGGTAGCAATATTAACTCATCGTGAGTTAACACTATTAGTGGTTGCAGGAGTGTTTGTAATTGAGACTTTATCAGTTATTTTACAAGTGTTTTGGTTAAGTGTATTTCATAGAAAGTTATTCTTGATGACTCCTTTACATCATCATTTTGAAAAACTTGGATGGCAAGAGACTGATATTGTTAAACTATTTTGTGTATTTGGTTTACTGTTAGCTATGAGTGGTATTATTTTTGGAGTTTGGTTATAAGGAAAGTGATTATTAGGTGAAAAGAAATTTTAAATGGCCTTTCTTGATTACCGTAATTTTCTTAGTAATATTTGGACTTATAATGATATATTCTGCTTCTAGTATTTGGGCAGAGTATAAATTTAATGATAGTTTTCATTATGTAAAACAACAATCATTATTTATAATAGTAGGATTTGTTATAATGTATATAATTAGTAAGGTAGATTATCATATCTATTTAAAAAAGGCAAATATGATTTTAGGTATTTGCTTTTTATTACTTATTTTAGTTTTAATTCCGTTTATTGGAAGTGTTAGAAATGGGAGTAGGAGTTGGTTTGGAATTGGTCCTTTTGGGATTCAACCATCAGAATTTGTGAAGTTAGCCCTGATTATTTTTGTATCAAAGTATTTGGTTAATAGTAATAAGTTTTTAAAAAGTTATAAAAAAGGGGTTATTCCTATTTTGTTAGTGGCGGGAGTTTGTTTTTTTCTTATTATGTTACAACCGGATCTTGGAACAGGACTTGTCTTGATGATTTCAATTATTTCTTTACTTTTTGTAGCAGGAGTTAATATGAAATTCTTTTATTTGATGGGGGTTTTAGGACTTGTGGGTGTTGTTGTTCTTATTGTGATAGCTCCATACCGAATGGATAGAATAACATCTTTTATTAATCCGTGGAAAGATCCATTGGGAACAGGATTTCAAATTATTCAATCACTTTATGCGATTGGACCCGGGGGACTCCTTGGAGTGGGATTTTTAAATTCAAGGCAAAAACATTTTTATCTACCAGAACCACAAACAGATTTTATTTTTTCAATTATTTGTGAAGAGTTTGGGGTACTTGGAGCTTTTATTGTAGCATTACTTTTCTTTTTCTTTTTATATTTTGGATTTAAAATTGCTTTGAATTCTAAAGATTTATTTGGTAAATATTTAGCTTTTGGACTTATCTTTCAGATAATTTTTCAAGCTTTAATGAATCTTTTGGTGGTAATTGGACTTATTCCGGTTACAGGGTAAGTTCTCCAAGGTAACTGATAACGACAAACAAAATAAACCTTTCGAATTCAGAGAGTTACAAGAATTTCGCAAAAAAATAGAAATAATAAAAATGATAAAATATTAAAAAAATACAGATAAATATAAAATTTTGTAGATAAAAATAAGGGGTAATTTTGCCATTACTGCAAAAAAGTTTATTTGAGCAATACCAAAGATACATCACATATTTTTGGAGGAAAATTTAATGATAAGAAAAGTTGATGTTGGAAATGTTTTTGGTACTGGCCAAAGAACAAGTTATGAATATATGAAATTACTAAATAAAAAAACTAATGGTAATTTTAAAACATTAGTTGTAGATGATAAAGATGGACTTCATTCACTACCTTTTGCTAATCATGGATCAAAAGTTGTTGTGTATGAGCCAAATGAAATTTATATAAATGGTGGTATTATAGATGATATTACTATTACGCCTATTACTAATAGAAAATACTTTAAAGAAAATGAATCTAAAATTAAAATTAGGAATACTAATTTTTATGAATCTAAAGTTGAAGATAAATACGACTTTGTATATTGCTATCGTTCTTTACATGAGAATCATAATAAAAAAATACCTATGAAAAGGAAAATAAGAAAATTATTATCATCTGTTAAAGATGATGAAAATAAGTATGTTATAGTAAATGTAATTAATAAATACATTTATAATAATGTAGAAGAATTATGGAGTCATAAGGAATTGTTAAATAATACCCTCAACTACACCAAAGAGGAGTTTATGAATGCTTTTTATAACATTTTTGGAAAAGAAAAAGTTATTAATTCAAAAATTGTTGAAATTGAATTTAAAGTTAAAAATATTCACTAATTGTATAGACATTAACATAATGTCTATTTTTTGTTGTAATTACTTAAAATTTCTTTAACATTTGTATTAAAAAAGGATAGTCGCTTTTTTAATTATATGATATAATTATTTATGATAGTAGTTCGGCTTTAGATAGAGATAAGTTAAACGATTTAGGATGGGGTATTATAAATGATTGAAAAAATGACTTTAGAGCAATTTAGAGGGATAAAAAGACAATTAGCGGCTATTATAAAACAAAGTGAAGATCTTTATGAACAACACAAAAATGATGAAAATTATAATCATGACGTTGATGAAAAAAAACTTAAAGAACAATATTTAGAAGTTCAAGATAGATTGTTAAGTTTTGATTTAAGCAATATTCCATATTATGAATGGATGAATATGAAAATTATTTCAGATGAAAATCATATTGCTGATTTTTCTAAAACAAATGCAAATATTAACTTTTCTATGTTAGAATATTCTCCTTATGCTAATTATAAAAGTTGTAAGATAGAAAATATTGCAGGTAGAAAAAGAATATTAAATTCTGAACATTTTGATTCTGATGTTATTAAAAACAACCCTAGTTTATTTCTTCCTGATTCTTTCCCTAGTTCAATTAAACAAAAAATTTATGATATGAAATTAAATATGGAAGATTTGTTTTCATTATCTAATGATCAAATTCAAGAATTACAATCAAAACAATTTATGAACTGCTTTGATTACTCGACAAGAGATTTAATTAATAAAATAGGATTTCAAAAAGCAATGCAATTATATGCTACTTCAAAAGATGATTATAAAGTAGTACATGAAATATCATCTCTGCTTAATGGTAGTAAGGACTATGTTATTTCTGATCCTTTTACACGAGACGATTTTGAAGAAGAATTGAAAAATGCAGATGTTACTCAAATAAAAAATGTATGTTATTCATATATGAGAAAGGCACTTTTTAATAATCATAAAAGATTTCATAATATAAATCTTGAAAGATTGCCAGAGCAATTTGTTAAAGAAAACAATGATATTTTACTTATAGGTGAAAATATATCAGATGATTTAAGGCAAAGGTACTATACTGGAAGATTAACACTTGATGATATAATGAATAATATTTCATTATTTAGAAATATTCCTATTTCAAAAGTTACTGAAGAAAGGGATATTGGTGAACTTGCTAATGCTTTAGGTGATGACAAATTATCACGATATATTGAAGTATATCCAGAAATATTTAATTATATTATTAAAAGTCATTTAACTTATCAATTTAGTAATTTTGTATTAGCAAGTGAGAAGTTGAATTTAAATCAAACTGATGATTTAAAAGAAAAACTAATAAACTATTTAGCACCTTTTTTTACTATACATAATAAATTAGGAACTGGTAGAGCAGAACAATTAATGGCTTATGATACATCATTATTTCCATTGGATGAAATGCAACAACGAGTTGTTGACACTTTGAACTTAGATAATATAAAAAGATTTGAAAAAGAAACTCAATTCTTTTCTATCAATAATAATACTGACTTACAAATGTTTCAAGCATTTGCTAGTTATTTTAGAATGCATAGTCCTTCTGAATTGGCTAAAATTGGCATTGATTTTAAAAATGGGACTTTATCATATGAAGAGTTTTTAGATCAATTAGCAAAATGTCTTGATCATATGAAACTACATAATCTATTTATTGATTTTCCAGATTACGATTTTATTGAGGGTGAATTTAGAGATAAGCATCCAGAAATATTTGTTGATATTAATGCACCAGAAGAATTAAAAGATGCCTTTTATAGAAATAAAATTACGCCAGAATTTTTGTTTCAACATAGGGATTATATTTCATATTTAACTGATAAAAACCTATTAAATACTCTTAGGGCTAATATAAAATTGAGTATTCCAAGTTCAGTTGATGAAAATGGTAATATTATGCCAATGGATATAAATTTTGTAAGTGAATATGTTTCAAGGTATGGCAATGAGAAATTACTACAATTAGTTTCAAAATATGGTGTTGCTCTTTCTGATATTACAATAACAAGTTTTCATGATGAAATAGAAAATGAACAAACAATTGAAAAATCTTTAAGAAATTCTATATATAATAAAATTATAAAAGGAAAAATGAATTATTCATATTTAACAAGTGTACCAGACTTTGTTTCAGAGTATCCAGAAATATTTGTTAATTTTGATAATTTAACTAGTATATCAAAAGAAGAAAGACAAAGATTAACAAAGGCATTTTATACTAGAACATTAAGTTTTGATGATATAAAGAAATATCCAGAGTTAGCCAACGCTCTTAAAGATAAGAATTTATCAATAGCATTTGGTAATAAAGATGGAAATCATCATGAGGGAAGAATTTTCTTAGATACCGGTTATGGTCGAACTTCTGAAAAGAAGTATAGTGATTTAGAATTATTACAAGTATTTGGTAATGAGAAATTTTTACAATTATGTGCTAAATATGGTAGATATATGGATGGTATAGCACAACATCTTAATAAAGATATAACTATAAGAAATGGAAAATATATTGATTTTGGTCTACATAGCATGGATTTTGAAAATGGTTTAAGTATTGAAGAAATATCTAAAAGAATTGAAAACATTATTGCTAGAGAAAGTAAATTGGGTAATCTTGCTTATAATCCAGAAGATGCACCAGACTTCTTAAAGGAAAACTATCCAGAATTATTTTTAGGGGCAGATGCACCAGAAGAATTAAAAAGATATTTTTATAATTATTATAATGACTATCCTATGACATTTGAAGTATTACAAAGAAATAAAGATTGGTTACCATTCTTAAAAGACAAATCCTTAACTACTTCTTTACTTAGAAATAATTATCTAAAAAAAGAATTAATACAATATTTTGAATTATTTGGTGAAGAAAAAGGAATTAAATTAGGAATTAATAGAGCTGAAACTGTCAAGAAAATGATGAGATCACACCAGGTTGAATTAATGAAAAGTTGGTATGATAAAACTGGTGGCAAGTTTATTCCAGACTTTGTTGTAATGCAAAACTTTAGACTTGAGGAAGCAGATAAATTCTTAGCATCTGGTTCTAACTGGAGTAATTTAATGAGAATTCAAAGTTTTGCTAGAACTCCAGAAGCAAGAGATGCTATGTTGAAACTTGCTTATTCATTTGGTGCTTTTGATCAAGATCAAAGAGGTTTTAAAAAATTACAAGATTTATTAACTTGTTTACCTAGAAAACTAGATGCTGATAAAGGTTATATTATTGATCAAATTGATCACAAAATAGATCGATATAGTCAAAGAGGTGTTTTCTATCATAACGAATCAATTAGAGATATTAATGGTAATAGAAGAATTGAAACACCAAATATGACACCTGAAGAAAAAGAAGAAGCATATAATAAAATGATTGAATATGCTAAGAAGAATAATTTTATTGATTTAATTGATACTGCTACATTAGTAAATTTATTAGAAACATTGAAAAAAGAAAAAGTAGATATTGATTTTTCTAAACCAATATTTGCACAACTTTATAAGAAAAATGAAGATGGAACATATTCTTTAACAATTAATTCACAAAGTTGCCAAAAGTCTGCACAGACTATTAGGGGGATTTTGGAAAAATTTAGAGAATTACCTATCTTAACACCAGATAAAGCACATCATTATCTAGGTGGTTTCAAATTAGAATATGATTCTGATTTTAGAGAGTTTTTCTTATCAAATTTTGACATTATTATTGGCGATAGTAAGTATTTGTCACAAATTTCTGCAATACAACGTAGATTCGAAGAAATAAAAACTATATATTCAAATGTTAATTTAACATTGGATTTAGCCATGAGTTATATTAATAATAATAAATATGAAAATGTAAATACTGGAAACGAAAGAGTAACACAAGTAGCAGGACTTCAAAATTATTCTCAGCAAGATTTTGAAATTCTTCAACAAATTTATAATTATGGCAAACAGAGAACGTTTAGCAGTATTCCTCGTATTTCGTCAGATAAAAGTGTGAATCTTCCATCTGGAACTTATCATTATGAAATTTTGAGACTTGAAGATCCTAGGGCAATGTCAATAGGTTTTGAAAGCGATTGTTGTCAGAGATTAGGAGAACCTGCAGAAGTTTGTATGGAACATAGTATGGTTGATAAAAATGGAAGAGTATTTATTATAACAAATACTGCTGGAGAGATAGTTGCCCAAAGTTGGGTATGGAGAAACAAAGATGTGTTGTGTTTTGATAATATAGAAGTTCCAGATCAAAAAATGTGGGATAATGGAATACCAAGAGGACAAGAAGATTCAGGTATAAGAAATCAATTTACTGATGATATATTAGCAATTTATAAGATGGTTGCTCATGAATTGATAGAAGTAGATGAAGAAGTTTATAAGGAATTACTCGATAGTAGTAAAATTACACAAGAACAATATGAGGGATTAAGATTAGGAAAAATTACAGCTGGTCTTGGATATAGTAATATAAAAGGATCATTAAAAACTTTGCCAATTGATGAAACAATTTTATCAAGACCATTACCTTTTGAAGAACCAGTAAAATTATCTAGTGGACTTTATACAAGTGATTCTACAACACAATATATTTTAGAAGAACGAGATGATAGAAAAGAATTTGATGGTGATACACTTCCAGTACATAGTGATACTTTTGTTGAATATAGTGATTCTAATTTTACAGAAAAATCATTACTATCTTTAGAAAAACTAGAAATAGTTACTAAAGAAGATCCAAGAAATTTAGATACTTCTGTTAGTGATTATGCAGATTCAGAACATCTCGTTACTGAAATAGCAAGAAATTATGGTTTAAATCCAGAAACTGCTAGAATAATAATGAATCCAAATTTTGCTATTATATATGATGTTAATGGTGATAAATTAAGAGTTGGTGATTTATTATTCAATACTAAAGTTGATAATGAACAGCAACAGATGGATATTGAAAATCAAGTTGTAATGCAAATGAGATTGGCTTTAGAGCAAATTGCTAGTGATAAAGAAATTGATGTTTCATCTTTAGATGAAAAACAAAAAGGAATGTATGCAAAAATTACTGGTTTAACTGATGAAATGGATATAGAAAGAGGTGTTGGTCATGCAAGATAATAATATCAATAAAATAATATCAAATGCTTTACAAGTTAATAAAGATATTCTAAGTAAAAATATTAAACCTATAATTACTCAAATTAAAAAGGCTTTAGAAAGTAATAAAGAAGCCATTGAACAAGCAAATAATATTGATAAAAAGAACAATAATGGTTTTATAATAGATTTTAATATTATTAATAATATATTTTCTAATTTAGAAAAAGAAAATGTATTTTATGGTGATGTTACTCTTTCACAAAAAGATGAAGAAAAAAAGATAGTATATGGAACTCAAGTAATGGAATGTGGTAATGTTGTTGTTATTACTGATGGTAATCCATATACTATCATTGAAATGGTTATTAGAAATATAATGGCTGGTAATACAACAATATTTTCAAATAATGGGTTTATGTTTGGAACTAATCAGTTATTAATTCAAATAATACAAAGTGTTTTAGAACAATTTAATATATCTAAGTATTTAGTACAAATATATGTATCAGAGAACTTTGATGAAGTATTATCAAATTTTGCTAATATTGATTTAGTTGTTTGTATAGGTAACCATAGTTTACAAAACATGATTTTAAATAAATCTAAAAATAGAACTATTGTAAGTGGTTATGAAAATTTTGATTTATACATAGAGGATACTTCTCATATAGACTTTTTAAATAAAATAGTAAATACTGGATTAAATATTCAATTATATATAAATAGTGATACTAAATTAGATCATTCTAGTGCTATAATAGTAAATGATGTTGATGAAGCTATTGCTCAAATTAATTATAATGGTAGCAAATATAGTTCAGCTATATTCACTACATCAACAGAAAATGCTTCTAAGTTTGTTAAAGAAGTTAAATCAAAAATAGTAACTATTAATACTAGTCCTACTATTGAAAGAATAATTGATATAAAACAAACAGATTTAATCAATGAAAAAACTATAATATATCCATTTAATTTTAAATTAGATGGTAATAGTGAAAATATTAGTTTATATGGAAAGAAGGAATCATAATGGATACTCAAAGTCTAAATATAATAGATTTAAGTTAAAGTGATAGCAATGTAAAAAAGAAGATTCAACTAAAAATTTTAATGTCAATATACCTTATGTAGATAATACTAATATTGATCTAAAAAGTTTAAATTCTATATAGAACAAAAACCTTATGGATCTAAGTAAAAAGATTGTTTAATACCAATACTTTCATATAGTGAGAATACCTATTAAGAGTATAACGAGTGTTTTCTCAGAAAAAATGGTAATATTTGATGATGTCAATGTTACTAATGTTACTAGTAAATCAGATTTTGATTTTGATATATTAGGTAAAGAAAAGTCAGCTATCTTTTGTATTATTCTAGATGAAGATAAAATTTACTATTCTTTAGTTACCATTATTTTATGGTTACTATATAAAGAATTAGTAAAACTTGCTAACTCTACTGATAGTAAAAAAGTTCCAATAGAAATTGATTTGATTTGTGATGAGTTTTCTAATTGTCCACCACTAATAGAACCTAGTATAGAATTTATAATTATTGTGGCTAGATCAAGAGGACTTCGTTATCACTTATTTATACAAAATTTAAGTCAATTAGATAATGTATATGGTAAAAAAGTAGCACAAATCATACTTGATAACTCTGGACTTGCATATTTAAAAACTAACACAATGGATACTGCAGAGGCTATTAGTAAAAGACTTGGTAAAAAAACTATTGAGGCTAGTTCAATTAGTCAATCTGTTAGTTTAATGAATTATAATGGGAATAAATCTACTTCTTTAATTGCTCGTGATTTACTAACACCAGATGAAGTTAAGAATCTACATTATAAAACTATTATATTCCCAAATATAGGTTATCCAATATTTAGGGACACAGTCATCTATAAAAAATTATCTTGCTATTTTAAAGGTGAATTACCTAGAGAAATTACACCTTTAAAAGATTTAAGTAATACTTATTTTGTAGTTGAAAATATAGAAACTAAATATGATAGATTAGCAAGAAACAGAAATAATAAAAGTATATATAAAGAAGAACTATCAGCTTACGATAAATTTAAAGAAGAAGAAATAGCAAAATTAAATAATATTGTTGAAGTTATTCACGATTTATTAAAAGATAAAATAAATTTATTTGAATATAAAGAAAATAATAATCGTACTTTTGCTAGTTTTGAAATAAAAGATAAACTTACGACTAAAAAACTTACTTTTATTAAAGTTAAAGTTAATAAAGAAGTATTTCATTTAGAAATAGATAATGGTAATAATACTAAATCTACTATTGAAATACATTTAAAGAATCCATTAGAAAAGGATTTAACCCTAGAGAAAGGAAATAAAAATGTCTAACAAAGGCATTCATTATTTCCTTTTTTTGGGAATAAGTTTTATAGAGGTGGCTCTATGAAACGAATAGATAAAGATGGTAAAAAAAGAAAATTAAATATAGAGTTTATTCATAAAAAAGATGGAATTAAACTTGAAGAAATACTAAAGGAGGGATATTTATATTATTTAAGAAATTTAAAGGTAAAATGATTTGCTTTTTTGATGTTTTGATGGTAACATGGCATCGTGAGGTAATGGTATTGCATAATTTAGGATTGGAGGAATTTAATAATGCAATATAAATTTACCAATAACAATATTTTTAAATTATTTAATATGGAGGAACTTTCTTAATGGAATATATCTGTGGTGCTTATGATAGATTATCCGATGCCGATAGTAAAACAGATGAAAGTTCATCTATACAAAGTCAAAAAATCATAATTGATTCATTTGCTAAATTCAATAACCTTAAAATATATAAACACTATGTAGATGATGGTTATTCTGGTGGTAATTTTGATAGACCTGCATTTCAAGAGATGATTAAAGATATTGAATCTGGAAAGATTAATTGTGTTATTACCAAAGACTTATCAAGACTTGGTCGTGAAATGTATAAAACTGGTAAATATATAGAAGAATACTTTTTAGAAAAAGGTGTTAGATATATTGCAATTAATGATTCCTATGATTCTAATATTGGTGATTCAATGCTTGGTATAAGATTAAGTGTTAATGACTTGTATCTAAGAGATGTATCTAAAAAAGTTAAGACATCACTCCGGGCAAAACAAAATCGTGGTGATTATATTGGCTCATTTCCCTTATATGGATATAAGAAAGATCCAAATGATAGACATAATTTAATTGTTGATGAAGAAGTAAGACATATAATTGAGTTAATTTATGATTTAGCATTAGAGGGAAAAAGTCCTAACAAAATAGCAGAACATTTAACTTTAAAGAAAATACCAATTCCTATTGTTCATAAACAAGAGCCTAGAGCAAAAGATGTTACTGAAAATGATGGATTTGGTATTTGGAAAAGACAGACAGTATCTGGTATCTTAACTAATCAAATGTATATTGGTAATATGGTACAAAATACTCATAATAAGATAAGTTATAATTCAAAGAAATTAAGAAAAACTTCTAAAGATGAACTTATAATTGTTGAGGGTACCCATGAGGGAATTATATCTAAAGAAACATTTGATAAAGTACAAGAATTATTAAATGATAAATCTACAACTTGGGTTACTGATCGTCAGTTAGATTATTTATTTGGTGGTTTACTTTATTGTAAAGATTGTGGTAGAAGTATTCGAATTAGTAAAGATGTTTTAAAATCTGGTGTAAGGCATTATACGCAATGTAATTTATATACTAGAAAAGGAAAATTTGGAATCTGTTCATCTCATAGAATAAATTATGATTGGCTAGAAGAAGATGTTATAGAATATTTACAGGATGTATGCGAAAGATTTTGTAAATATTATGATTTTAACGAAATGGAAGATAATTCAGAGAATATTGTTATCAGCAATATAAAAGAAATAAATAAAAAAATTGGAAGATTAACTAATTTGTTAAATTCTCATAAGTCTACCATAGATAATTTATATATGGACAAGATTAAAGGTTTAGTTGATGAAGAAATGTATAAAAGAATTTATGATAAAACGAATGGGGAAATAATGCGAATTACTATGGAGTTAGAAGAGTTAAATAAGAAAAAGGAAGTTAATGAAAATCAAACATTCAATAATACTAATTTTAAAAGATGCAAAAATTCATTAATAGACTATATGTCTTTAAAAACTCCTACTAAAGATCAAATAAAAAGGCTTGTAAATAGAATTGAAATTGATAAAGATAGAAAAGTATATGTTTATTTAAATTTTCCCAAGTTATTAGAAGACATTTAATTTTTCAGTTACTTTGTAAATGTTTCCTATATAAAATAAGTTGTATTTGCAATACTTAGGGGGTAACTTTACCATTTATAAGTTATGGGGGTTCTTCACTACTAGTTTCAATGATTAGTATTGGGATAATACTAAATATTGGATCGGGGGTTTCACTCAATAAAAAATAGTACTTAGGCAGTACTATCTTTATTGTATAAATTATTGTAATAATCAAATAAATCTTTGAAGGCGTTATAGTGAACGATTTCTCGTTGTCTTAACCATAAGAGTGGTCCAATTACATCTTGATCGGTGGTAAGGTCGATTAAATTTTCATAGGTTGCTCTTGCTTTTTGTTCGGCAGCCATGTCTTCCATGATATCGGCAAGAGGATCTCCTGTGGTTGCAAAGTAGGCGACAGTGAAGGGAACGCCATTAGCATCGGTAGGAAAGACAGCTTTTTTGTGCTCAGCATAGTGTGATGCAAGGCCGGCTTGTTTTAATTCTTCAGGGGTTGCGCCTTTTAATAATTGATAAACCATGGTAGCAACCATTTCAACATGGGCTAGTTCTTCAGTACCAATATCGGTTAGAAGAGCTTGACCTTTTTGATCGGGCATGGTGTAACGTTGATTTAAATATCTTAAGGCTGCTCCTAGTTCACCGTTTGGACCACCATATTGGGTTATTAGCTCTTTGGCCATTTTTAAATCTTTCTTTTTAATATTGATGGGATATTGTAATCTTTTAACATATTTAAACATTATTTAATCCCTCCATATTCCATGGGTAGATTAGGGTTTGCCATAAGAATGGACTTGTGTTTAGGGCATCACTATTGATGGTGATAGGGCCATATTTTTCTTCATATTCATTTAATAGATCATTTCCTAAATGTCTATAGTGATTGAATGTTTCTAACATATTACCATCGCTAGGATATAGATCAAGATATAAATTTATATCATGACTTGCTTGATTTGCCTCCATTAATTTTAATAATAATTTTTCTTGATCAGTTTTGGGATTTAGGGTAGCGGGTGTATAGTTTTTATATTCACTATAAATATTTTTAAACATATTACCGTTCATGAAACCTTCTTCTTCACTAAATAAAACGGGATTATCAAGGTTTCTAATAGAATATTTAAAGTTATTCATAATTATCTCCTTTCCCTTTATCGTATTCGATTGGAAAAGCTTTTTGTAGGTAAAAAACCTAATAAAAAAAGAATTGTTACTTCTTATTTTGGTTACAATTCTTTTATTTAAGATGTTTTTTGATTTTCTTAGCATAGTCATTAATAGTTTCATTAGGGTTTAAAACACTGTCAAAGTAGTGATAATAACTTTTATCTTCTTTATCATACATAATATAATCTCTTAGTGTGATACATTTTTCTTTGCTATTTATTGGTTTATATTTTAAGAAGTCATTATATAGTAATTTAGAGATTAAATTATCGAGATTCATATTGTTATTTTTTTGACAATATTTTCTTATGTTACGACTTGTGTTTCTAAAGACACGATAACGACCGGGGTCGATGATATACATTTTATCATTGGTTTTATCAAAGAAATAGTTAACGGGTCCGACATCACTGGTTAGGACGTAATTGTTTGATAATAATTTCATATCGTGAGTTAGTATTTTTAAATTACTAATTAGTTTTTCTTTGGGTAGGGTGGTGATGCCATGCTTTTTTAAGATATTTTGTTCACCATTTACAATGATAGTTCTATAACCAACGTAGTTTTGGTTAGTATCATAGATTAAAGCATTAGGAAGTATTATTTGTTTGGTGTTGATTCCTAATAGTTTTTGATGAAATGTTTCATGTTTTTCGTCTAAAATATGTGGGTGATAAATTTTATAGATTTGATGTTTTTCTTTATAGCATTTTCCTTCAGAGCCGTAACCATAGGGTTTTTTATTTTCATCAATATATATTTTGTGATTATCTACATAGTAATACAAATTTCATCGTCCCCTTCTTAAGAGTTTATATTTTATCATAAATTGTACAAATTTGCAACTATTATCCTTGTTAAAACGGCTTTTCTTTGGTAAAATTAGATGATAGAGAGTGGTGTTTTATATGTATTTAAAAGCAATTATTACAAATGGTTTTAAATCTTTTGCAGATAAAATGGAGATTAAATTAAATAAGGAAACGACTTGTATTGTTGGACCGAATGGGAGTGGGAAAAGTAATATTGTCGATGCGGTTCGTTGGGTTTTAGGAGAACAGTCTGTTAAAAATTTACGGGGCGATGGGGCCATGAGTGATGTTATTTTCTCTGGAAGTTTATCAAGGAAACCGAAGGGGAGTGCTTCTGTCGAACTTGTTTTTGATAATAGTGATCATTATTTAAATATTGATTATACGGAGGTTTCTGTTAAAAGACGGTTATTTAGAAGTGGCGAAACGGAATATTTTATTAATAATAGTAAGTGTCGGTTAAAAGATATTACATCATTATTTTTGGATAGTGGGGTATCTAAGGAATCATTTAATATTATTTCGCAAGGAGAGGTTTCAAAAATTCTTAGTGAGAGTAAGGATGATAGACGTATTGTTTTTGAGGAAGCGGCAGGAATTTTAAAGTATAAAAAACGAAAAGAGGAAGCGATTCGAAAGCTTGCCAAGACAAAGGATGCTATGGACCGGGTGGATGATATTATTTTAGAACTTGAAGCACAGGTTAAACCTTTAAAAAGTCAAAGTGAAAAGGCTATTCTTTATAAGGATACAAAAAAGCTTTTAGAAGAGTTAGAAATTGCAATTACGGCTTATGATATTTATAATTTATCTAATGAAGAGGAAGTATTAAAGAAAGAGAAAAGTGATTTAGAAAAAGAGATTGCAGAAATTAAAAATAGTACGACTTTTAATAGCGCTATAAATGTTAAGGATAAGGCGTTATTATTAAGTAAAGAAAAAGACTTGGATTTCTTTCAAAAAGAACTTGTATCAAAAACGGAAGAGATTGGAAAAGAGAATTTATTGTTATCTTCGTTACAAGAGAAAATGAAGAAGAAGGACGAGGATCAAGATTTAGTTAAATTGCGTGGGCTTTATGATGCTAAAAATAAAATTAAAAAGACAATTGATGTTAATAGTGAGATTATTGATAATAATAAGAGTGAGATTGATCGGAAAAAAGAGGCAATTAATGATTTACAAAATAGATTAAAGAGTTGTCAATTGAGCCTTAAAAGTTATGATGTTACTTATAGTAAACAGGAACGAGATATTTTAACTAAAGAACATGAAAATTCTCTTTTAAAATTAGAGATTGAACGCGGTAATAATTTACCAAAGGCGATTGATAAAATTTTAAAGACTAATTCTTTGAATGGAATTTATGATATTATTGGTAATATTTTAAAGACTAAAGATACTTATCTTAGATGTCTTGATGTGGCGATTGCGTCTTCTAAAAATTTTGTAATTGTTAAAGATTATGAATGTGCTAAAGAGGCGGTAAGATTTTTAAAGAACGAGAATTTAGGACGGGCAACTTTTTTCCCAATTGATACGATTAAATATCGGTACATTGATAAAGAAACTAAGAGTTTACTCGATAAGATGGAAGGCTTTGTAGGGGTGCTTGCTGATTTAGTATCCTGTGATGTTATTTATAAAAATATTATTTATAATCAATTGGGTCTTGTTGTTGTGGCTGATACTTTGGATAATGCTAATATTATTAGTAAGAAAATTGGTAGAAAGTATAAAGTAATCACATTAACGGGTGATGTTATTAATGTTGGTGGATCTATTTCTGGGGGATCTACATATAAAGGTAGAAGTAAGATTATGATTATGCAGGAGATTAATAACAACCAATTAATTATTAATAATTTACAAGAGAAGAATAAAGATATTCTTAATAATATTGAAACATTAAAAACGGATGTTAATACTATTAATGATGAGATATTTGCAGTATCAAGAGAAATTAAAATCTTAGAAGAGGTTTTACGTGATAAAGAAAAAGAGAAAAATGTTAATCTTGTACAACTGGAGAAGATTGTTGATGAAATTAGTAATTTAGAAAGTGATGATAAAACTTTAAATGAAAAAGAGGCTACATTGATTAATAAACTTGGAGAATTAAATAGTTATAAAGATAAAGTTACACTTAAAATTGATAATTTGAAAAAGGAAATAAAAGAAATCAAAGATAAGATTGAGGCGGATGAAGAAGATAGTAAATATAAAAATAGTTTATTAAGAAAAAAAGAGGAAAAGAAAAATGAGATTGAAATTAAACTTAATAGACTTGATGTTAAGCTTGATGCTAATCTTGAAATTTTAAGTAGTGAATATGCTATTACTTATGAGAAGGCACGACGGGATTATCCTTTAGAAGTTGATTATTTAGAGGGTAAGAATAAAGTTAATAGTTATAAGGCTAAGATTAAAAGTCTTGGTATGGTTAATTTAGGGGCGATTGAGGAGTATGAACGAGTTAGTACGAGGTATAATTTTTTACTACATCAAAAAGAGGATTTAGAGCATGCGAAGGCGACTTTGTTTGAAATTATGGATGAGATGGATAAAGTAATGACGGAGGAGTTTTTAAAGACTTTTGATAGTATTAAAGAAGAATTTTCGAAGGTGTTTAAAGAGTTGTTTCATGGGGGTAGTGCTAGTTTAAGTTTAACGGATAGTAGTGATGTTTTAAATACAGGTATTGATATTGTGGCTAGTCCACCGGGAAAGAAGTTATCAACTATTTCATTGTTATCTGGAGGAGAAAAAACATTAACGGCTATTAGTTTACTTTTTGCAATTATAAATGTTAGAAAGATTCCATTTTGTATTTTTGATGAAGTGGAAGCGGCTCTTGATGAAGCGAATGTTATTGAATTTGGTAAATATTTAAATAGTTATAAAGATAAAACACAATTTTTAATAATTACGCATAAGAAGAAAACAATGGAATATGCTGATACTTTATATGGAATTACAATGCAGGAGTCTGGAGTTTCTAAACTTGTTAGTGTTAAGTTAACCAATTATGAAGAACTTATTTAAAAATTATTGACGATTCTTTAAATTTTTCTTATGATAGATGAAGAGGTAGATAGATATGGAAATTAAAAAAATAGTAACGGGAGCACTTGAAGAAAATTGTTATGTATTAAGTAGCAATAATACGTGTTTGATTGTTGATCCCGGTAGTGATAGTAAAAAAATTAAGGAAGTAGTAGGTAGTGACAAGATTATTGGAATTCTTGTCACTCATGCTCATTTTGATCATATTGGGGCTTTAAGAGATTTTTTAGCTCTTAATAGACGGCTTAAAATCTTTAAGAAAAGTAATTTGACTGATATGAAGGAAGTAGAAATTGGTGATTTTTCATTTGTACCTATTTTTACTCCGGGGCATAGTAGTGATTCAGTTACTTTTTATTTTGCTAAAGAAAAATTGATGTTTGTTGGGGATTTTGTTTTTAAAGATACAGTAGGTAGATGTGATTTACCGACGGGTGATAGTAATGAGATGGATTTGTCTATTGCGAAGATTAAAAAATATGATGATGATATTATGTTATATTCGGGACATGGACTTGATACAACTTTAGGAAGAGAAAAAGAATATAATTTGTATTTTAATAGATAGAGGTGAAGTTATGTATATTGATTTAGTTATTCTTATTATTTTAGCCGTAGTAGTAATTGTTTATTTTAAAAGATTTTCTTCTTTTGTCTATTTTTTGGCAATTGTGGATATTCTTCTTAGGATTTTAACATTTATTAAAAATAATATTCCGCTTAATGATGTTGCATCTTTGATTGATAAATATATACCGGAGAGTGTTCTTAGTATTTTAAGTCATTATACATCGGGAGTTTTATATACGGTTTTAGCGTGGGCGTTTCTTATTATGATGATATTTTTTGAATCTTATATTATTAAGTTTTTTATTAAGAAAAAACGAGTTTAAGGAGGAATTATGGCGAAGGTTAATGGTAAAAAAAGTAAAGGTTGGATAAAAATAGTAATAGTTATTATTGTCTTAGAACTAGTAGTAGGTGGGATTATTTTTGCTTATAAAAAGCTTTTTATGACTAAAGATGGTAGTAATAGTGTTTCAGTTAAGGATAAGAAAATAGTTGATTTATATAATAAAATTAATTATTTTGATATTGATACTCTTGATGTTATGAGTCCTATGGTTATGCTTTATTATGGATATAATAATATTGAGACAAAAGAGTCTATTAGTTGTGATGTGGCTAAACCTAATGAAGTTTTAGAAGGATATTCTTGTGAAGGGGTTACTGATTTTGTTAAGAGTAGTGACTTAGAAAAAGCAGTTAAGAGTATTTATGGCAAGAATATTGCTTATGATAAGGTATCGTTTGCAGTTGATAGTAATCGTTATCTTTTCTATGATGAGGTTAATGATGGGTTTGTGTTATATAAAAAGAGTAGTACTAGTAATATAGAGCCTGTTAATACTAAGTTAAAAGAAGCAGTTAAAGATGATGATAAAATTGTTTTAACAGTTGAAGAACTTGATGGTTTGGTAGGAACTTTAATAAATACTTATAAGTTTACATTTGAAAAAGAAGGATCTAATTATGTGTTAGTTTCTAAAGAAATAGTTACTAAGTAGGAGGAGTTATGTATAATAAGATTAAAGAAGACATGATTAAGGCTTTAAAAAGTGGGGATAAGTTTAGACTTAGTGTTATTAGGATGGCTAAAGGGGCAATTGATAAAGTAAGAATTGATCAAAAAATAGAGATTACGGATGATGTGGTTATTTCCATTCTTGCTAAAGAGGTTAAATCAAGAAATGATGCTAAGAGTGAATTTATGAAGGCTAAGAGAAGTGATTTAGTAGAAAGTCTTGATAAGGAGATTGCTATTTTAAAAGAATATTTGCCTGAAGAGATGAGTGATGATGAAGCAGTTCTTATAATTGATAATGCTATTAAGGAAGTTGAGGCTAGTAGTATTAAAGATATGGGGGCTGTAATGGGAGTTATTAATCCTAAATTAAAGGGTCGATATGATATGAAGAAAGCGAGTAATTTAGTAAGAGAAAAATTAAAATAAGTCATTCTATTAGAATGATTTTTTTAGGAGAAGGTATGAAAAAAGAAGAGGTATTTGAAATATTAAAAAAAGTAAAACTTGAAGTTGATCATTTTGTAGTGATGGGCGATGCTAGTCTTGTTTGTCAAGGAGTGATTGATGAGGTTTCTGTTATTGAAATAGCTTTAAAAAATATGGCTAATTCTTTTGATATGGATAAGATTATTTGGAAAGATAAATGGTTTGTTGATGAACAAATTGTGAAGATTGAGGGTATTTCTTTTCTTTCCCTTGATAGTATTTTGGATGATAAACTTATGGAGAATCGTAAAGAGGATGCGAAAATTATTAAAAAAATTGAATATATTCTTGGAAGTTTAGATAATTATTATTTTGAAAAAAAATTAAGAAGTAAAGGGGTTCAATTTATTGCAGGAGTTGATGAAGTAGGAAGGGGACCGTTGGTAGGACCGGTGGTGGCTGCTTGTGTAGTGTTACCGTCTTTTTTTCAACTTGAGGGTTTAACTGATTCTAAAAAACTTAGTGAGAAGAAACGGGAAGAGTTTTATCTTAAAATTAAAGAGCAGGCACTTGGAATTGGTGTTGGTATTATTGGGGAAGATGTTATTGATGAAGTTAATATTTATGAAGCGACTAAATTAGCCATGAAGGCGGCTATTAATAATTGTAATTGCAGGATAGATCATGTTTTAATTGATGCTATGAAACTTAAATTAGATATTCCAACAACTTCAATTATTAAGGGGGACTTTTTAAGTGTTACTATTAGTGCTGCTAGTGTTATTGCTAAGGTAACACGTGATCATATGCTCGATGAACTTGATTTAAAGTATCCGATGTATGATTTTAAAAATAATAAAGGTTATCCTACTAAGAAGCATCTTGAAGCAATTAATAAATATGGAATTATTAAAGAACATAGGAAAAGTTATGGACCGGTTAAGGAGTATTTAGAACGGAGTAAGTCTATTTAGGAGATTTCGACATATTATTTAATAGGTGATATTATGTTATTTAATCTCTTTGATGGATTACGCCATTTTTTTACTTTTACGGCTAGTTATTCTAATCAGGTGTTTAAGGAACCTTTATCTAAAGAGGAGGAAGAAGAGTGTCTTAGGCTTATTCAAGGAGGAAATCTTGAGGCACGTAATAAATTAATTGAACATAACTTAAGATTAGTGGCCCATATTGTTAAGAAATTTGATTATAAAAATGTTGATCAAGACGATCTTATTAGTATTGGAACGATTGGCCTTATTAAAGGGGTAGATACGTTTTTAACTAGTAAAGGAAATAGACTTACTACTTATTGTGCTAAATGTATTCAAAATGAGATTTTGATGTATTTTCGGTCTAATAAGAAAAATAGTAAGAATATCTCTTTAAATGAACCGATTGGGTTTGATAAAGAGGGTAATGAAATCTCTATTCTTGATGTGATTAAGGCTCCTAAACCTGATTATATTGAACAAATAAATTTAAAAGATAATGTGAAGTTATTAAATAAATATATGAAGGTATTATCAAAAAGAGAGCGAGAAATTATAATTAAGCGATATGGTCTTTTTGATAGTCAGTGTCTTACTCAGAAAATGATTGCTGATGATTTAAATATTTCTCGCAGTTATGTATCAAGGATTGAGAAAAGGGCATTGACCAAAATTTTACGAGAATTTATTAAAAACGATAAGTATAATGCTGATTATTTTAGTTAATACTATTGTTGATTATATTAAAACTTGCTATAATAATTTTGGGAGAAGAAGATATGAATGATACTTTTAAAGATAATTTTAATTTAAAAAAATGTTTATTAATACTTGTAGTATTGTTTTTACTTTTTCTTTTTTTGTTTGTACCAAAAGTTTCTTTAAATGGGAAGAGTGTTATTTATCATAATATTAATACGCCTTATATAGATCAGGGAGTTTCATCTTTTTCGTTTAATCCTAATTATAAAATAAAAACAGTTAATAATGTTGATTGGAAAAGAGCAGGTACTTATTATGTTTCATATACTTTTAAATCTTTTCTTATTGAATTTAAGATAAAGAGAAAGGTTATTGTTAAAGATATGAAGAAACCGGTTATTGTGTTAAAAGGGAAAAAGCATGAGTATTACTGTTCTAATTCTAAATATAAGGAGAGTGGCTATAAAGCGATTGATAATTTAGAGGGGGATATTACTTCTAAAGTTAAGGTTAAAAGAAAGAAAGATTATATTATTTATTCAGTTACAGATAAAGCATTAAATAAAACGACGGTGGTTCGTAAAATTAGTGTGGGGGACTATGTTAAACCGGTTATTACTTTAAATGGGGATAGTAATATTTATTTGGGTCTTAATGATTCTTATCAAGACCTTGGGGCAGAAGCAGTTGATAATTGTGATGGTAAGATTGAAGTTAAAGTTAAAAATAAGATTGATTCTACGGTGTTAGGAAAGCAAAAAATTATTTATGAAGCGGTTGATAAGAGTGGTAATAAAAGTACTCTTAAAAGGGTTGTTAATATTTTAAAACCGCTTGAAGCTAATACTATCTATTTAACTTTTGATGATGGTCCTAAGGAGGGAACAACTGATGTTATTCTTGATATTTTAAAAGAGAAGAATGTTAAGGCTACTTTCTTTGTTACTAATAATGGGCCAGATTATTTGATTAAGAGGATTGTGGATGAAGGGCATACGATTGGAATTCATAGTGCTACGCATGATTATGGGTATATTTATTCATCAGTTGATAATTATATGAGTGATTTAAATGTAGTATTAGATCGTATTTATAATTTAACAGGAGTTAGGACTAATTTAATAAGATTTCCGGGTGGATCTTCTAATACTGTTAGTAAAAAATATTGCGATAAGATTATGAGTACTTTAACTGAACTAGTACAAAAAAATGGTTATTTATATTATGATTGGAATTTAGAAAGTGGAGATTCATCGTTTGCAAGAGAGAAGCAAAAATTATATGACAGTGTGGTTTCTAAACTTAGTCATGACAGGTATAATGTGGTACTTATGCATGATATTAAACCTTATACTAGAGATGCTTTAGCTGATATTATTGATTATGCTATTAGTAATAATTATAATTTTAAATCTATCTCTTATGATACGATGCCTCTTCATCAAAAGGTTAATAACTAGTCAAAATTTAAAAAATATTATATACTAATAAGTATGAGGCGGTGTGTCTATGAAATATTTACCGGATATTTATCAAAAAGATATTTTCCAAATTGATTATAAAAATCTTAAAGAAAGAGGAATTAAGTGTTTATTGTTTGATTTAGATAATACGTTAGCTCTTGCTAAAAGTGCTGTAGTTAGTGAGGAAGTTAAACAGCTAATAAAAGAATTAAAACAAGACTTTAAAGTAATTATTGTTTCTAATAGTCCTAAGGGGCGAGTTAGGAAGTTTGCCTCTTTGTTAGGAGTAAGTTATTGTTCTTTTTCCTTTAAACCTAGTATGCGGACACTTTTAAAAATTAAAAGAAAATATGGGGTTGTTAGTAGAGAAATAGCAATTATCGGAGATCAATTTATGACTGATATGATTTATGGTTTTCGTGGTAAGATTCTTAAAATACTTGTTGATCCACTTTCAGATAAAGAACTTAAAGTGACAGGGATTAATCGTTATTTTGAGAAGAAGATAATAGCAAAATATACGAAAGCGAAGGTATTTATGAAAGGTGGCTATTATAATGAACGATAAATATTGTGAAGGATGTGGCATTAAACTTCAAGATGAGAATGTTTCAAATGAAGGATATACGATGAGTCTTGATAATAATTTATGTCAAAGATGTTTTAGAATTAAAAATTATGGAGATTATCAAGTAGTTACTAAGAGCAATGAAGAATATTTAGAGATTTTGAAAAGTGTTGGAAAGACGAAAGATTTGGTATTATATATTGCTGATTTACTTAATTTAGAAGAAGATATAACTAAGATTAGAGAGATTATTCCTAATAAGATGATTTTAGTTTTAAATAAAAAAGATGTTTTTCCAAAGAGTGTTAAGGATGAGAAGATCATTAATTATTTTGAGAAGATGGATAATCCTTTTGAAAAGGTAATTGTAATTAGTAGTGAGAAAAATTATAATATTGATTATCTTTTGAAACAGATTAAACTTTATCAAACAACTAATAATGTTTATGTAGTGGGGCATACTAATGCGGGAAAGAGTACACTTATTAATAAGTTAATTAAAAATTATTCTTCTAATCAAAAGGAATTGACTATTTCCCCACTGCCATCTACTACTTTAAATACAGTTAAGATTGAGATAAATGATTATTTAACTTTAATTGATACGCCGGGATTACTTGATAGTGGTAGTATTACTAATTATCTTGATAAAGATATGTTTAAAAAAATTAGTTCTAAAAAAGAGATTAAGCCTCGGACTTTCCAAGTTAAAAAGAATCAAAGTATTATTATTGAGGGGATTTTGCGACTTGATTATGTTTCTTCATCTCGTAATAGTTTTACTTTTTATGTATCTGATAGTCTTAAGGTTAAAAGATGTTCTTTTAAAAAAGATACGCTTCGTAATTTAAATAAGAGAAGTTTAGAGGTTGGTTATAATAATGATTTATGTATTAATGGTTTAGGATTTATTAAAATGACTTCAAAGGGGAATGTTGATTTATATATTGATCCTAAGGTTACTACTTATATAAGGAATAATTTAATTTAATTGCAAATATATGATTAATATAGTAAAATTGTGGTAAGGAGAGATATTGATGAATAATGAGTTTATTAAAGAAATTGAAGAAAAGATGAAAGGGGTTTTAGCTAATTTAGATAAAAGGTTTAAAACGGTTAGAGCAGGACGGGCTAATCCTTCTAGTTTAGATGGTGTTATGGTTTCATATTATGGAAGTATGAGTCCTTTAAAGCAATTAGCAACTATTTCGGTTCCTGAGGCCAGAGAACTTTTGATTAAACCTTTTGATAGAAGTTGTTTAAAGGAAATGGAGAAAGCTATTATTGCTAGTAATTTAGGATTTAATCCGTCTAATGATGGGGAGAGTATTAGAATTGTTATACCGGCTCTTACAGAGGAAAGAAGAAAAGAGTTATCTAAACAAGTTAAAGCAATGAGTGAAGAAGCAAAAGTTGGGATTAGAAATATTCGTCATGAAGCTAATTTAAAGATTAAAAATATGGAGTTAGCTATGGATGATGAGAAGAGTTTGATGAAAAGGGTTCAAGATTTGGTAGATGACTATAATAAAGACATTGAAAATGCTTATAAAAACAAAGAAGAGGAATTAATGACAGTATAATTAATTCTTCTTTTAAATATTGACAAATTGGGGAGTTATGTGGTACAATTTATCTGTTTGTAGCCTGATTACCTCATGCTCAAACCGCATTGAAGAGGTAGAAATTACTATTTAGGGTAATACCTTAAAAGCGAGTCTTAAGTTAATAAAGGAGGTTAATAGAATGAATGCAGTAATTAAAGTTGGTGGAAAACAATATCGTGTTACTGAAGGCGATGAAATCTTTATTGAAAAGATTCCTGCAGAGGCAACTGATAAAGTTGTTTTCGAAGAAGTATTAATGCTTGATGGTGAAGTTGGTACACCTTATTTAAATAATGTTACCGTTGAAGGTAGTGTTGTTAAAAATGGTAAGGCGAAGAAGATTAGAATTTTCAAATATGTTAATAAGTCTAAGAGTAATCGTCGTGCAATGGGACATAGACAACCATATACTAAAGTAAAAATTACAAAGATTAATGGATAATTATGATTACAGTTAAAGTAGAAAAAAAAGAAGGATACTATCATAAAGTTAGTGTTCTTGGTCATGCTTGTTATGATGATTATGGAAAAGATATTGTATGTAGTGCTGTTAGTTCAATAGTTACGACAACAATTAATGGAATAATTATTATTGATAAAAATAGTATTAATTATTTAGTTAGTTCTAAAGGAATTACTATTAATGTATTAAGCACTGATAGAGTTAGTCAATTATTAATTAAGAATATGGTTAATTTACTTAAAGAATTAGAAAAAAAATATAAAGATAATATTAAAATACAGTAAGGAGGTAAAAATATGGAATTTTTAAAGTTAAATATTCAACTTTTTGCTCATAAAAAAGGTCAAAGTTCAACTTCAAACGGTCGTGATTCTATTGGACGTCGTTTAGGGGCTAAGGCTAGTGATGGAGAATATATTACTGCTGGTAGTATTATTTATCGTCAAAGAGGAACAAAAATATTTCCGGGGGTAAATGTTAAAAGAGGAAATGATGATACTTTATATGCTACTATTGATGGAATAGTTAAGTTTGAACGTAAAGGAAGAAGTCAAAAACAAGCCTCTGTTTATGCTATTAGTGAATAAAAGCCTTTTGAAAAGTTTCAAGGCTTTTTCTTTTATGTTATAATTAATTGTTAAAGAGGTGATTTGATGTTTGTTGATGAAGTTGTATTGAAAGTTAAAGCGGGAGCTGGTGGCGATGGTTGTACAGCTTTTAGAAGAGAAAAGTATGTTGCTTATGGTGGTCCGTATGGTGGTAATGGTGGTCATGGAGCTGATATTATTTTTAAAGTGGATGAAGGGCTTCATACATTACTTGATTTACGCTATCAGAAAGAGATTAAAGGTAGCAAAGGAGAAAATGGTAAGGGGAAGAATCAACATGGAAAGAGTGCTAGTCCAGTAATTGTTAAAGTACCCCTTGGAACGGTGGTAACGGATTTAGATACGGGGTATGTTATTGCTGATTTAAAACATAAAGATGATATGGTTACGATTGCTAAAGGCGGACGTGGTGGTCGTGGTAATACGGCTTTTAAAACGCAAACTAATACGGCTCCTAATTATTCAGAGAATGGAGAAGAGGGGGAAACTCGTAATTTAAAAGTAGAGATTAAATTATTAGCTGATGTTGGCTTAGTAGGACTTCCTAGTGTTGGTAAAAGTACTATTATTTCTAAAGTGTCAAAATCTAAACCAAAAATAGCTGCTTATCATTTTACAACATTAAAACCAAATTTAGGAGTTACAAAAGCGTCTAACGGCAAAAGTTTTGTCATGGCTGATCTTCCGGGATTAATTGAAGGGGCTAGTAATGGGGAAGGATTAGGAGATAAGTTCTTAAAACATATTGAGAGAACAAGAGTTATTTTACATGTAGTTGATATGGGCAGTATGGAAGGACGTGATCCTTATCAAGATTATCTTTTAATCAATAAAGAGCTTGGAGCATTTAATCCAAAGCTTATGAAAAGACCAATGGTTATTTTAGCTAATAAAATGGATTTGCCGGGGGCTGATGATAATCTTTTAGAATTTGAAAAGAAAGTTACAGATAAGAAAATATTTGCTATTTCTGCCTTTAATAATAAGGGATTACAAGAGGTTATTGATTATTTAAGTGATATTTTAGATACCATTAAAGAGGAAAATCTTTATGATGATGAAGTAATGGAATCTCATGTTTTATATAAATTTAAAGAAACGAAACCATTTGAAATTGTGAAGGAAGATGATTGTTTTGTTATTAAGGGTGCTAAGATTGAGAAAATGTTTAAAATGACAAAATTCACTGATGAAGGAATAGTCAGATTTGCTAATAAATTAAGACGATTAGGAATTGATGATGAGTTGGAGAAAATGGGTGCTAAAGATGGAGATATGGTTCGTATTTTAGACTTTTATTTTGAATATCGTAATTAAACTATTGCATTTTAATATTAATTGTGATATATTCTATCTAACGTTTTGCAAGGGAAAAATTTAAATTATAAGAAACTACATACTTATATGTGGTTTTTTGGCGTTTTCAAAGAATTTTACTAATTGTAAAGGAGGGATAAGATGAAAATTAGTAAAAGTGAACTTGAAGATGAAACTAAGTTTTTGGTTAAAGTCTCAAATGTGTTACAGAAAACTCTTGATGAACTTTCCGATAATTTGTTTTTAAAAGAAGAGGAATTAGTAGCTTTTAGAAAATTAACGTATGAGTCATTTAGTGATTATGATAAGGCAGAATTTAATCAAATAACTACTGAAGATGAGATGATGGCTAGAAGGATTCTTGCTAAGAGAAAACATTATAAGACATTATATCAAATACGAAATAATCCTTATTTTGCCTCTTTTGTTTATCATGATGATGTTAATAGTTATAAAATTTATATGGCTTTAACATATTTAAAAGATGATAAATATGATAATATCTTATATGACTGGCGAGCCCCTATTTGTAGTCTTTTTTATGATTATGAAGTAGGGCCTTGTCAATATGAAGTTGATAATGTAGTTTATAAAGGATATTTAGATAAGAAAAGGCAATATAAAATTCAGGATAATAAACTTATTCATGTGTTTGATAATTCACTTAATATCGATGATGAATTACTTCAGGATGTTTTAGCAACAAGTGATGATGATAAGATGAAAAATATTGTTAATACCATTCAAAAAGAACAGAATATGGTTATTAGAAATATGGAAGATAAAAACTTGATTGTAGATGGAATAGCAGGGAGTGGTAAAACTTCTGTGGCTCTTCATAGAATTGCCTTTCTTTTATACCGAATTGATAATTTAAATGCTAATAATATTTTGATTTTTTCACCTAATAATATTTTTAGTGAATATATTTCTAATGTATTACCTGAGTTGGGGGAAGAAAATACAAAAGAGACAACCTTTAGTGATTATTTATCTTATTTTTTAAGAGAATTTACTAATATTGAATCTTTCTCTTCATTTATAAGTAGATATTATAAAAATAAAGAGAGTGATTATGAATTTATTAAGTATAAACAAAGTAAGGAAATAATTAATGATTTAAATGATTATCTTTCAGAGATTGGTTTGGATTTTAAGGTTTTAAATGACATTAAAATTGATAAATTTACCGATGTAGATAAAGATGATGTTAATTATTTATTAACTAGTAAATTTGATAGATTTCCACTTTTTCAACGGCTTGATGAAGTGAGTAGTTATTTATCATTAAAATACTTTTATAAAGAAAAGAAGATGAAATCTTCAATTAGAAAGATAATTAAAGAAAATACGAAGATGGAGTTTAATCTTAAGAAGATTTATTTAAATTTCTTTAAAAGTAAATATACAAAATATAAAAGAGATGTTAAGCTTGCTAAGATTCTTAATTATGATGATGCCTTACTTATATCATATATAAAAGGATATCTTTATGGTTTTCCTTATAATAGTGAGATTAGGGAAGTTGTGATTGATGAGGCTCAAGATTATAATTATTTACAATATTTTATTATTAAAAATATGTTTAAAAGAGCTGATTTTACAATACTTGGCGATATTAATCAAAATATAAATCCGTATCATAAATATGATTCTTTAAATGAACTTAGTGAATTGTTTATAGATAGTAAATATATTCAATTAGAGAAGACTTATCGTTCTAGTAAGGAGATAGTAGAATATACTAATAAAATTCTTAATTTGAATCATGTTAATGCAATAAAGAAGAGTAATCATAAAGATGTTGTGATAAGAAATAATATTGTTGATATTAAAAAGATGCTTCTAAAAGATATAGATTATTTGAAATCTAGTTATAAATCACTAGCCATTATTACTAAAGAAGAAAATGAGGCTATAAAGATTTATGAAATGTTAAAAGATGATGTAAAAATAAGTATTTTATTAGAAGATAGTAAAAACTTTATTAAAGATTTAGTAGTTCTTCCTTCATATATTGCTAAAGGATTAGAATTTGATAGTGTTATTATAATTGACTTTGATCATACTTTTAAGATGTCTAAGTACTTATATTATGTTGGATGTACAAGGGCAAGAGAGGAACTTTTTGTCTATGAGTAAAATTTATTTAGATAAGGATGGCTATAATAATTATTTGAAAGAGCTAGAAAAGATTAAAGAAGAAATTGATAATAATACTAAATTAATAAGTGAATATGTTAGTGATGATGCTTATGGGGATGGATGGCATGATAATTTTGCATATGAACAGGCAAGACAACATGAAATCTCTCTTTTTTATAAATATGAGATGAAAAGAAAGCAGCTTGATGATATTGTAATTATTGATGATGAAGAAAATAATGCAGTTTCAATTAATACACTGGTTAAAGTTATTTATTTGGACGATAAGATGGAGGCAACTTATAAAATAGTAGGGGATTATAAAAGTGATTTAGATGATTTAGCTATAACGTTAAATACACCTTTAGGGAGTGCTTTATATAAACATCATCCACATGATATTGTGTCATATACTGTTAATAATACTTTGTATGAAGTTGAAATTTTAGAGGTTAAAAAAATATAAGTTTAGGAGATAATTATTATGAAAAAAATATATTTTGCAGCACCACTTTTTAATGAGATGGAACAAAAAAGAAATGAAAAATATACTGATACTTTTCGTAGTTGGGGACATGAAGTGTATTTACCACAGGAGAGTGCTGGATTATCTGCACATATTATTGCTGAAGGTGGAGACACATATGAAATTAGTAAAAATATTTTTGAAACTGATTTAGAGGGAATTAAATGGTGTGATATTTTAGTATTCTTTTTAGATGGTAGAGTTCCTGATGAAGGAGCTTGCGTAGAATTAGGAATAGCATATGCTCTAGGCAAAAAGTGTGTTGGATATAAAACAGATGATAGATGTTTGGACTTTACTGGAACAGATAATTTGTTTATAGAAGGATGCATGAATTTTAATATTATCCATGATTTAGATAGTTTGAAAAAAGAATTGGAAATAGTATGAAATTAGGTAGTCTATACTGTGTCTTTATTGTTGTGATGTTTATTTATTCATTGTTTATATTATATAAATATATTAAATTTTTTAAAGTTAGTAAAATGAAAATGAATGATACACTTAATGACGATAAAGGATTATTTATTGCTATTCCGTGTTTAAGAGAACAAAAGATTATTGAGGATACAATAAAACATTTTAGAAAAATATGCAATTTACCCATTGTAATAATAACTACTTTTAAAGAAAATTTTGAAGCTGGTAACAGTAAAAATTATATTACGACTCGTAATGTTGTTGAAACTAACATTTTAAATAAGTACAGTGATATTTATTTGATCGAATATCCATTAACAAATGGCTACATGGCAGATCAATTAAATTTTATGTTGAAGCATCTTACAGAATTAAATTTTTATGATGAGAAAAAGGATTGGTATATGGCTTTATATAATGCTGATAGTAAACCAATTAGAACTACTTTTAAATCTGTGTTTTATCAAATAAATAGGAATAAAAAAGTAATTCAACAATATTCATATTGTTTTAAAAATTTTAATAGTTTAGATTTTATTACAAAAGGTTTTGCAATTTATCAATCAAACTTTGAAATTAAAGTTGGCTTGTTTAATTCAAGTTTAAATTATAAATATTTATATAATTATGTGGTGGGACATGGATTGACAATTAATTTAAAAACTTTGGAGTCCATGGGTAATTTTAATACAAAATTTTGGTGTGAAGATATATATTTAACAATGAAATTAAAGTTTAATAATATTAAAATAACGCCAATTATTGAACTTGAGAATATTGAAAATGCAGTATCAATTAATCAAATAGTTAAACAAAATGCAGTGTGGTATGATACAACAAGAAAATATAAATTAATTTATGAGGATATTAGTAAAGAAGAGAATAGAATTTCTTTTTATGGATTTATTGGCTTTTTTAATGAATTTAGATGTGCAATTAATTGGCTGTTCTTTCCTTTAATATTTATAATTAATATTATTGTTTGTGTATATATAGAAAATATAATATTTTTTATTATTTTGATTTTAATTTTACTTTTTTATTCTTTCATTAATTACTTTATTACAATTAAAACTATAAATAAATTAGGGGAGAGAAATTATTTATTTAACATTCATAATTATACTTCTTATGTAGTGGCTTTATTAATTTCTAATATTGGGCCAATATATTCAATAATTTTTAAAAAAAATAAAAAATATAAGACAGAGAGGTAGATATGGAAAAAGGTGAAATAATTATTATTGAAGGAACTTCTTGTGTTGGTAAAACAACGTTGTGTTCTAATTTAGAAAAAATGGGGTGGATAGTGATGCCTGAAGCTATTAGGTATTTAGAGAAGGAAACACAATTAACTGGAGATATGGCTTCTCCAATACCCAATGAACAGATGGAAGAAGAATACTATCAATCACAATTATTTAGAATTGAACTTCAGAAGATAAGAGAAGCTAATTATTATAGTAATTTAGGTTATAATGTTGTTTTAGATAAAAGTGCTCTTGCTACAATAGCAACGGCTAAAGCGTTTGAAATGGCTAAAGGTTTTAGTGGTACATTTTTGAGTGCTTGTAATAAATATAGAAATATGTTAAAACTATTAAAAGAAGATAATATTACCGAGTGTGATGGTTTTCTTCTTTTAACTGTAAATTATGAAGAAATACTTAAAAGAAATAAGAGTAGAAATCATATTTTAGAAGGAATTTGGTTAGACGAAAATACAATAAATTGTCAGCGATCTGTTTTAGAATATTTTACTGAGAATATTGTTGGCAAATTTAGTAATAAGGAAATAACTACAAAAATAATAGATACTACTTTTCTTTCTCAGGATGAATTATTAGATTCATTTTTTGAATTTGCAAGTGATGTTAAAACAAATGTAAAAAGAAAGGTTAAAGATAGAAAATGATAGATTTACATACGCATACTACTTATTCCGATGGGACATGGAGTGTTAAAAGACTTCTTCAGGAAGCAGAGAAGGCGGGGGTTTCTTTACTTGCTATTACGGATCATGATACGGTTAAAGCTCATTTAGAACTTTTAGAGAATGATTATTCTAAATACTACAGTGGAAAAATAATTAGTGGAGCGGAATTTAATTGTGTTTTTAATAAGGCTAAAATAGAACTTTTGGGTTATAACTTTGATGTTATTAAAATGAATGATTGGATTGAAAAAACTTATAAGACTGTTAATGGAAAGCCTAATTTGCTTAAAGAATTTCAACTTTTAATGGAGGCTTGTCATAAGAATAATATTAAGATTGATAATATTGATTATAATCTTGAGATGGAAGGATGGCCTATTGATTATATTTTTCCAGCAATTAAAAAGTATCCTGAAAATAAGAAGTATTTTTCAGATAAGGAATGGAATGATATAAATCATTTCTTTAGATGTTGTACTTGTAATATGGATTTTCCACTGTATATAGACTTTGCTTATCAGACTCCTGATGCTTTAGAAGTGGCAAGAGAGATAAGAAAACTTGGTGGAAAGGTTTTCTTGGCCCATTTATTTGTTTATCCGTTTCGTGATTATGAAAAATATTTGGATAGTTTAGTTAAGGAAAATGTTGTTGATGGAATTGAGACTTATTATTCTAAATTTTCTTTAGAACAAATAGAGTTTATCAAAAATTATTGTTTGAAGAATAATTTATTGATGTCGGCGGGTACTGATTGTCATGGCGATAAGAAAGCTTTGAGAAAAGTGGGAACTGGTTATGGAAATATGAATGTTTCTTATGATGTAGTTAAGAATTGGCTTTAAAATAAAAAAGTCTTTCCTTTTATTAGGAAAGATTTTTTTAATATTGGATTCCCCAGATAACGTGATGTTTAGCTTCTTTTTGACAACATACACATTTACCGGTAATTAATTTTTCATTATCGAGAATACATCTTGATTTGCAGCCTTTGATTTCTTTGATTTTTTCTTCACATTTAATATCGCCACACCAGTCAGCATGAATAAAGCCGGGATGGTTATTTAAAATTTCTTCCATTTCTTTTAAGTTTTTAGCTTCAAAGGTTAGAGAATTTTGTCTATCAAGAGCTCTTTGATACATATCATGTTGGATGGTATCTAATAGTTTTTTAATATAACTTGCAAGATCTATATTGATATCTTCTTCGATTTTTTCTCTAGTGTCACGGCGGACAATTGTAAGTTTATTGTTTTTTAAATCTCTTTCGCCAAGTTCAAGACGAATAGGGATACCGTTTACTTCGGCTTCGGCAAATTTATAGCCCGGAGTTTTGTCTTGTAAATCAATTTTTACAGAAATGTTATGTTCTTCTAATTCTTTTTGGTACTTTTGGGCCATGTCGATGATTGATTGGTTAGTACCAATTGGAATGATGATAACTTGGGTTGGGGCTATTTTAGGGGGTAAGACTAGACCATAATCATCACTATGAACCATGATTAAACCTCCAATCATTCGCCATGTTGTTCCCCATGAGGTTTGATAAGCATAGGTTAATTTATTATCTTTATTTAAAAATTTAATATCATAAGCTTTTGCAAATTTTTGACCAAAATAATGACTGGTTCCAGATTGAAGAGTTTTACCATCATACATTAAGGCTTCATTAGTTAAAGTGTATTCAGCACCGGCAAATTTTTCTTTTTCAGTTTTACGACCAGTGATACTTGGGATTGCTAAAATATCATGATGAAACCATTTATATACTTCTAACATTCTTTTTGTTTCTTCTTCTGCTTCTTCTTTGCTAGCATGAATAGTATGACCTTCTTGCCATAGAAATTCACGACTTCTTAAAAATGGTCTTGTTTCTTTTTCCCATCTTAGAACACTGCACCATTGATTGTATAGTTTAGGAAGATCACGGTATGATGAGATGTGGCTTTTGTAATAATCACAAAATAGGGTTTCACTAGTAGGTCTTATAGCAAACTTTTCTTCAAGTTTTTTGTTGCCGCCTGCTGTTACCCATGCTACTTCAGGGGCGAAGCCTTCGACTAATTCTGATTCTTTTTTTAGAAGAGATTCAGGAATTAATAAAGGCATTTGAACATTAACGTGTCCTAATTCTTTAAATTTTTTATCTAGGGTTTGAACCATTTTTTCCCATAGTGCATAACCGTTTGGCTCAAGAGCCATACAACCTTTAACAGATGTGTAACTAGCAAGGTGAGCTGCCATGACAACATCGGTATACCATTTGGCAAAATCAGTTTCTCTTGCCGTAATTTTTTCTACTTGTTTTTTATCCATATTAATAATCTCCTTATAAATCTATATATATTATTTTATTTTGGTAAGCTGTTAAGACTGTTATTAAATCATTAAACTTTAAGAAAACAGTCATTTCATTAGTATTAGGATGAACTCCTATTTTGTGTTGATCAGTTAAACTTTTGTCAAAGACAAGAATTGTTTCATGATATTTATCGTTGATTACCCCGAAGGGCGTTAGACTACCTTTTTTCAAAGAAAGATATTTTGTTAAGTCTTCAATGCTGGCAAAACTTAAGTTGGTTTCCTTTAATTTTTTGGCTATCGCTTTTAAATCAAGGGTTTTATTGTAAGGACATGATAATAAATAATATTTGGTTTTCTTTTTGTTTCGTAAAAATAAATTTTTTAAAATAAGACCGTTGTCATTAATATTAACTTTTTCCATATCACTTATAGTGTAGCAAGCTGGATGTTTGATTAAAGTGTAGTTAATATGTTTTTCATTTAAAAGATTGATAACCGCATTCATTTTTTCACTTCCTTATTTAAAACCTCATCACAATGCCTAAATTTTACCATATATTGTGTAAAATTGCAAAAAATATTTGACAAATGTCCTTATTTATAGATATTATAACGATAGAAAGGATAGATGATGGGATTAGTTTTAAAGAAAGATAAGATTGGGGCGTTATATCAGGTTAGTGTGAATGGAAAGATTAAATCTTATACTTTTAGTGAATTAAGAAAAGACGAGGAGAGTAATGATGAGTAGTGAGAATTTAGAAAAATATAAAGATGTTGAGCATTCAGTATATGATTATGCAATGCTTATGACTAATGATTTGACAAGGAATAAAAATAAGGCATTTGAGTATTATGGAAATAATATTTCATATCCTAAAAGTAAGAAAGAAATAGAGCTGTTAGCAAAAATATTTAAAAAGAACAATGCGAAAACGGGGGATGTGATTGCGGTTATTTCTCCTTCTTTACCGGAAGTTAATGAATCTTTTTATGCAATTAATAAAAATGGATGTACTTTTTTTCCAATTGATCCGAGGACTAATGCTTCAAGAATTAAAGAGTTTTTAAATTTGGCAGGAGTTAAACAAATAGTAATGTTTGATCAAGCTTTTGGGAAGGTAGACCAGATTATTGATGAGACAAAAGTAGAAAATGTCTTAGTGGTTAGTGCTAAAGATAGTATGCCATTTATTTTGGGTAAAGCTTTTCAATATAATCAGGCTAAAAAGACGAAGGATTATTATGAGTTACAAAAAATGATTTCATCTTTAAACCACGATGAAGATGAAAAAGATGTAGCAAAAGCCTTATTAGTTAAATATTTGCAAAAGAATAAGTATAGTCCTTTATCATTTGAAGAAAGACATATTGTAAAGAATTTAAAGTTATATGAAGATTTAAAGACTGTGGCTATGAAAAATTTATATTATACAAATAAACCTAGTAGGGGATATATTTCTTTAGCTGAGGCTAAAGAACAAGTTATGAATGACTCTTCTTTCGCTTCTATTTATGATGATAATGTTCCAGCTTCTTTAACGCTTACTAGTGGAACAACGGGTAAACCTAAGGTTGTACCTACTATGAATAGAAGTTATAACGTTAAAGTACGGGATTATACAACGACTACCTTACCAATTGAACGAGGAGATAGAATTCTTAGTATGCCACCATTTATTTTATATGGAGAAACTTTCTTGCACATGGCTTATTGTCGAGGGGTACAAAGTGTTATTATTCCTGATATTACAGCTTATAAATATGGTGATATTATTATTAATAAAAAAATTAATCATGCAGTAGGAGTTCCATCACATATGTTAAGTTTAACGGAAGATGAAAGATTTCAAAAAAAGATTCCATCGTTCATTAAAAGTATTTCGGTTGGAGGTACTAAGATGCTTCTTGCTCATGAGTTGAAAATTAATAAAACATTTGAGAAGAAGAATATTATGGTTACGCAGGGTTATTCAATGACAGAACTTACACCATCATCTTTTACAAATATGCCAAATTATACAAAGGTTCAAAGTGTTGGACAGGCCCTTGGGGATACAAAGGCTTTGATTATCTCTAAGGATACTGGAGAGATTTTAGGACCTAATCAAAAGGGAATGTTATTTATTCATAGTGAGACACAGTTTAAAGGATATTATAAAAATCCTGTTGAAAGTGAAAAAGTGTTAAAAGAGATTAATGGTCAAGTTTATGTTAATACGGGTGATAATGCTTATCTTGATGATGATGGTTATTGTTTTATTCTTGATAGGGAAAAAGATATGATTATAAGACCAGATGGTCATAATGTTTTTCCATCAGAAATTGAAGAGATTATTAGTCAAGATGATGCCGTTTCAGATTGTGCAGTAGTAGGGGTTCCTTATCCTTCTTATGATAATCCTGAAGGTGAGTATGCGAAGGCGCATGTGGTGTTAAAAGATAAGTTTAAGGGAAATGAATATTTAGTTGAAGAGCGTTTAAAGAATTTATGTAGTGCTAGTTTACCAGAAAGAGATGTAGCATATTATTATGAATTTCATGATGAATTACCACTTACTCCCGTTGGCAAATATGATAAAGAGGCTTTAAAAAAACATGATAAAAGTCTTAGTGAGGCTAAAACATTAAAGAAGGTTAAGAAAAACTAAAAATGGTTTTTCTTTTTCTTTACACAAATATTTAGCCCGTGCTATAATTAGTTATAATAGAGGTGGTAGTGGTGAGTGTAGGATTTACATTTTCAGCTTGTAGTTTATTTTATAGTCTGCTTTTAACAATCGTTTTTTTCTCTAAAAAAAGATTAGCAACTCTTGAAAATAAAATTTATGAGTTAATGATTATTGAAAATTTGATTGGAGTTTTTTTGGCAATTGCTTCTTATTTTCTAATTAGGGAAAATAATATTTTACCAGTTACTAATGCTATTATTTCAAAAGGGTTAATAGTTTATTATTTAGTTTATATGGTAAGTTTTACGGCTTATATTTATGTTATATCATGCAAGATTAGTTATGCTGATTTGTTTGAAAAGAAATTTACAGTGGCAAAATTTTTTGGTTTTATTTTTTCACTTTTATTGGCTTTAATCATTGCTTTACCTCTTTATTATCATAATACTAAAAATATTGTTTATTCATATGGACCGAGTGCTAATGTTATGTATATTTCATCACCACTTATTATTTCTTTATGGCTTATTATGATGATTAAAAATTATAAAGAAATTAAAAATAAAAAATATTTACCAATTTTCTTTTTCATTATTATTGGTTCAGTTGTAATGCTTATTCAAAAGCTTAATCCCGGGGTTTTATTAATGACCTCAATGGAAACTTTTATTACATTTTTAATGTATTTTACTATTGAAAATCCGGATATTAAATTAATTGCGGAACTTAATATTGCAAAAAATCAAGCTGAGAAGGCCAATCATGCGAAGACTGATTTCTTGTCTAATATGTCGCATGAGATTAGAACGCCACTTAATGCGATTACGGGTTTTTCACAGGCTTTAGCAGAAGAGGAGGATATTCCTTTAGCGGTTAAGAATGATGTTAAAGATATTTTAATGGCTAGTGATAGTCTTCTTGAAATTGTTAATGGGGTTTTGGATATTTCTAAGATTGAGGCTAATAAATTAGAAATAATTAATAAAAATTATAATCCAGCGAAAGTGTTTGATAGTTTAACAATTTTAACAAAATCAAGAATTAATGAAAAACCAATTGAGTTAATTACGAAGTTTGATCCAACTATTCCTAAGGTATTATATGGTGATCATACGAGAATTAAACAGGTAGTGTTAAATATTTTGACTAATGCTGCTAAATATACCAAAGCGGGATATATTGTGTTTAAGGTTGACTGTATTTTAAAAGATGATATTTGTAGATTGATTATTTCAGTTGAAGATACAGGCATTGGTATTAAACGTGATAAGATTGATAAATTATTTGATAAGTTTGAACGTCTTGATGAAGATCAAAATATAACTATTGAAGGGACAGGATTAGGACTTGCTATTACCAAGAGATTAGTACAACTTATGCATGGAGAACTTGTTGTCCAAAGCGTTTATGGTAAAGGTAGTAAGTTTACGGTTAGTCTTGATCAGAGAATTGGGGATGTTGATGCTAAACTCGATGAGACGATGGAATTTTCTAAACTTGATCTTGAGAATGAGGAAAAGATTCAAGGTAAAAAGGTACTGGTTGTTGATGATAATAAGCTTAATATTAAAGTAGCAACGAGACTTTTAAAAGATTATAAATTAGAAGTTGATAGTTGTCTAAGTGGCTTTGAATGTCTTGAAAAATTGAAAACTAATAGGTATGATTTAATTTTTATGGATGATATGATGCCTAAATTAAGTGGAAGAGAGACGCTTAAGAAAATTAAAGAAGATACGACCTTTAAAACGCCGGTTGTCGCTTTAACGGCTAATGCGATTGCGGGGATGGAAGAAGAGTATTTAGAAGAAGGATTTGATGGTTATTTACCAAAACCAATTGAAAGGAAAGCATTAGATAATATTGTTAATAAATATTTAAATAAATAAAGACTTCGGTCTTTTTTTGTTGTAAGTAAAATCATGTCTAGTTTTTTAAAATTTATTTTCTAATGGAATAAACTATGGTATACTCTAAATTATAGGAGGGTATACTATGAAAGATGTGAATTTATTAATTAAAAATGGAGTAAATGTGGAAAAAAGTTTAGAGCTTTTTGGAGATATGGAAACGTATGATGATACATTAAAAGATTTTTTACAGGATATTAATCAAAAAGAAAATAAGATTAAAAGTACAAAAGAAATGGGCGATATGGCTAATTATGCAATTTTAGTACATGGACTTAAGAGTGATGCTAAATATTTTGGGTTTGATACATTAGCAACTTATGCCTATAATCATGAAATGGCTAGTAAAGAGAATAATATTTATTATGTTACCGAACATTTTAATGAATTAATTGTTGAGCTCGACCGGGTTGTTCACATTGTAAAGCAGTATTTAGGACTTGAAGAAGTTGGTACTACTACGTCTTTTGTGGCGCCTAAAAAAGATCGAGCTTTAATTATTGTTGATGATTCAGCCGTTATTAAAAATTTTGTTCAAAAGATTTTTTATAATCAGTTTGATGTATTGCTTGCCAGTGATGGTAATGAAGCTCTTAATATTATTGCTAATACTCATGATACTAAAATTGTGGGAATGTTACTTGATCTTAATATGCCTAATTTTAATGGGTTTCAAGTATTAGAGTATTTCCGTAATAATAATTTGTTTGATCGAATTCCGGTTTCAATTATTACGGGGGTAGGAGATAATGAACTTGTAGCGAAGGCGTTTAATTATCCAATTGTTGATGTCATAAGAAAACCATTTAATGAACGAGATATTAGAGAAGTTGTAGAAAAAACAATTCAATATGCACATTAGGAGGAAGATATGAGAAATATTAAAACAGTATTTGTTGGTACTGGAAAAATGGCTAAGTATACAATGCGTTATGTTTATGAGAAAAAAGGAACTATCTGTGGGGCGTTTGATATTAATAAAAACGTTATTGGAAAAGATATTGGAAGTATTATAGAAAGTGATGATAAAGGAATTATTGTTGAAGATGTTAAGAATCTTGAATTACGCTTAAAAGAATTAAAACCAGATATTTGTATTGTGGAGACGATGAGCTTATTAGCTGATTTGGATCAAGTATTATTAACTTGTGCTTTTTGTGGGATTAATGCTATTACAACATGCGAAGAGGCTTTCTTCTCTTATAATTCTAATCCAACTTTAACAAAAAGAATTGATGAAGTGGCTAAGGAGAATAATTGTACGATTACAGGAAGTGGTTATCAAGATATTTATTGGGGCCAATTAATTTCGTCAATCGCTGGATCTACACAATCTATTAAGATGATTAAGGGGAGTTCTTCATATAACGTGGAAGATTATGGAATAGCCCTTGCAAAGGCACATGGAGCATCACTTAGTTTGGATAGATTTGATGATGAGATTGCTAGTGTTGATAGAATGAGTGATGAAGAGCGTAATAAGATTATTAATAGTGGTAAATATTTACCTAGTTATATGTGGAATACAAATGGGTGGTTAGCCGATAAATTAGGATTAACGGTTATTTCCCAAACACAAGAGTGTGTACCTACTACTTATGATGAAGATATTGTTAGTAAAACTTTAGATATGACAATTAAAAAGGGTGAAGCTACAGGAATGAGGGCAATTGTAACAACAAAGACTAAAGAAGGTATTACTATTCAAAGCGAATGTGTAGGTAAAGTTTATGGACCAGATGATTTTGATAAAAACTGTTGGAGTGTTATTGGGGAACCAGATACTACGATTACGGTTGAAAGACCTAGAACGGTAGAGTTAACATGTGCTAGTATTGTTAATAGATTAAGTGATGTTATTGAAGCTCCAAGTGGCTTTGTACCAACTTCTAGATTAGGGGAATTAACATTTAAAGATGAACTTTTAATAAATGAATAAATTACTTCTCAATTTGGGAAGTTTTTTCTTGCTTTAAAAAAATTTTATAGTATATTTTTGGTAGGAACTTCAGTTATTTGAGTGTCCACCTCTAATCTTTATAGAGAGTAGGCTTGATAATGATGAAGAAAAAAGATTTGTTAATCTCATTTCTAATACTGATTATCATTTTATTAATAGTCTCTTTAATGATTCTATGTATAAAAAAATAGTACTCAATCTGTAGTAGATTAAGTACTTTGTTTAGATTAAATATAACTATTTAGGCAAGTACTCAACACGTAAAAGTTAAGTATTTCCTTTTTTAGTTTATGCAAGAAGTCTTGCTAAATACATATTATCATAAAAAAATAATATTGTTAAAATACAATAAAATAAAAACAACCAGCTATGATTGTTTATTTATTAGATGGTGCCGACGACGTAGAGGTCTACAACTTTTTTCGGCAATAACGATTCATATGAATCAATCTATATAAATATTATCATAAAATTGTCATTAATTAAAGACTTTGATAAAAATTTATTGTATAATTATAATTGAAAGGAGTAAGTGTAATATGGAAAAAGACAATAGTAATGTAGTAAGATTTTTGTTAACATTCTTTTTAGGATGGATTGGTAGTATAATTATTAATCATACTAATTTAAAAC